>DATEPF010000001.1:0-7084 GCA_035273325.1 Pyrinomonadaceae bacterium
GACTGCCGGTGCATGCCCAAAATCTCGGCCGCGCGGGTGACGTTTCCCTGTGTGTGTTCGAGACAGCGGGAGATGTAGCGGCGTTCAAACTCGCGCCGGTCTTCGCGAAATTCTGCGGTGAATGGAACGGACAAACCGCCATCTTCGGCAGCTGCCGCGGCCATATTCTTTTGCGGGCCGGGCACGATTTCTTCAGGCAAGTCTTCTGAACGTAGCTCTTCGCCTTCCGCCATGATCGCCGCGCGCTCGATGGTGTTCTTCAACTCACGCACATTTCCTGGCCACGGGTATTCAACCAACCTGCGCAACGCACTCTGCGAAACCTGTCTTAGCGGCAATCCATACCGTTCAGCAGCGGCGCGCGTAAAAGTCTCCGCTAGTTGCGGGATGTCTTCGCGCCGCTCGCGCAAGGGCGGAATGTCTATGGTGACGACGCGTAAACGATAGAACAGATCCGCGCGGAAATTTCCCGCAGCAATCTCCTGTTCGAGAGGCCGGTGCGTCGCACTGACAATCCGCACGTCGACAGGAATCGATTCGTTACCTCCCAGCCGTTCGATGCGTCTCTCTTCCAGCGCGCGCAGCAGTTTTGCCTGCACGTTTGAACTCATGTCACCAATCTCATCGAGAAACAAAGTGCCGCCGTTTGCCTGTTCAAACTTGCCCTGGCGACGCGCTGCTGCCCCTGTAAAAGCGCCCTTTTCGTGGCCAAACAGCTCCGATTCGATTAGTTCCGAAGGCAACGCCGCGCAGTTGACCGCGACAAATGGGCCCTGGCTACGTTCGCTGTTTCGCTCGTGCACTTCACGCGCGACCAGTTCTTTTCCCGTCCCCGATTCTCCGCGCACCAGAACTGTGGCGTCAGTCTCAGCGACTTTCTCGATCATCGCCCGCACGCGTTGCATGGCTTCCGAGTTACCAATCAAGGCCCCGCGTTGTGATCGTTCAACTTCAATGCGGCGTCGCAGCGAAAGATTCTCCCGTCGCAGTTCGAGGGTCTCGGCTGCGTTCTTAACAACCAGACGCAGGTCGTCCAATTCGAAAGGCTTGGAAAGATAGTCGTAAGCACCGGACTTCACGGCTTCCACGGCCACTCGTTCCGAGCCATGAGCGGTAATAATTATCACCAGCGGTCCATTGCCGTTGGTCTCTTTGATTTCACGCAAGAACTCAAGCCCGCTGATACCCGGAAGATTAACGTCCAACAGCATCAGATCATGCTGTTGTTGCTTCAGTAGAATGCGCGCGGCCTCGGCGGAGTCGGCTTCGGTAACGCTATAACCAAACGTAGTGAGGGCCCGCCGAATGCCGTAGCGCGAGGCCTCCTCGTCGTCCACAATCAGTAATCGCAACTTCTCTGTTTTCACCTTTCCCGTAGTTTAGAACCTGTACGGGGGATTTCACTAGCGCATCGCGTGCCAAAGGTGACAGGGAAGCGAAGGCGGCTCTGCCGCATCCGGTGCGGAAAGGCTCTGCCTTTCCGGTGTCTCAATAAAAAACAACGGCGAGGCTTCGCCTCGCCGCTAATAAACTACAACGGTAAACGGAAAGGCTGGGCCTTTCCGCACCGGTTGCGGCAAAGCCGTTATCTATTTCTGAGCCCGGCTGGCGGACATCACCAGGATGATCGCGTCACCTGATGGGCCGACATTCAGAGTGCCGACGATTACCGGTTCACTCTCCCGCATGCTGATGTCTGTGTTTAAGCCGGTACTTTCATAATTGATGACGGGGCCAGCCGGAGCATTCGCCGCCACCAACGTCGCGGTTTGAATGGGAATCCGGGCACCAAAACCAAAACCCTCCATCCTGACAATCTGTTGACCAGCTACAGTAACCAACTTAACGTTATTGACTCGAAACTCATTGAAGCTCGGCGTAATGTTCGCTGTTGCCGCCACCGGCGCGCCCATAAGTGGGCCACCGATCCATTTCAGGTTGAGACGGCCGTCGTTCTTCACGCGATTAATGAGGGTTGCGGCCAGCCGGTAGTTCTTGAACGGAAGTGATGCTCGCAGTCGCTTGACCACGGGCTCCAGCGCCGCAGGCATCTTGCCGTCGTCAACGTCCTGGTTAGTGGCGACGAGTAGATACAGTTGCGTATCGAGATCCGATCCATCTTTGGAAACCGTTTCAGAACTTTGTCGCGTTGTCGCCGGTGCAGAATCACCAGACTCCTGGGCCACCGCCGATGAGTTGAAGCTGGCCCAGAGGATCAGTAACAACAAAGTAGCGCACACATTTCTACACACACTCATATTCATATCTCCTTCAGTCGAGGTTTGCCCTTGCCGTAAACGAGAGAGTGGACTATTGCGATGGGCCAGCAATCGTTGGCTAACACGCATCGCAAGCCACAAAGTTCCTGCAAGTGGGACAGACATTCCTGTCTGTCCATACTTTGTCCACCGGAGGACAGACAGGAATGTCTGTCCTACTCCAGTGGCACTCTCAATTCAAACCGGGCGCCTTTACCGTTGGTCGACGACGCCAACCGTGCGGTGCCATTAGCCTCCTGCATACGCTTCCTTACAATGGCCAGACCCAAGCCTGTCCCTCTCTGCTTTGTTGTAAAGAATGGTTCCCAGATCCGTTGTCGTAACTCCGCCGGTATGCCCGTTCCGCTGTCTTCGACCGCGATCACAAGGTCGCCGTCTTCACGTTTGTCCGTAATCGATATTGTTCCACCAGCGGGCGTAGCTTGCAGCGCGTTAATCAGGAGGTTCGACAGTGCGACGCGCACCGCCGATACCGAAGCACCATTCAGTTCATCCTCACTTCTGACATCAACCTTCAACGTTACACCTTCGGTTTCAGCGTTAGGTTCGAAGAGACGAACTACCGTATCCACCAGTTGATTGGCCCGCAACGGCAACTCCGCCGGCGCTTCCCTCCGAGCAAACGTCAGAAGTTGAGTAACACTCTGGCCCAATCTGTCAGTCTCACCGACGATCAAACTAAGATCGCGCGCGTAGTCCTCATTGAGCGTTTTATCTTCCCCCATCACCTGCGCGATAGATTTAATAGCAGACAAGGGGTTCTTGATCTCATGCGCAACCGTGGCCGCCATTTGTCCCAGCGTTGCGAGCCGTTCCCTTTCGGCAAGTTTTCTTTCCAGTCGCACGTTTTCTTCAACCAACCGCCAATCCTCGATAGCGATGGCCACCTGGTCCGCAAGTATCTGGAGAACAGCCCGCGTGTCCTGCGTCATGCTCCCGGATGCGGCATCCACCAGCATCACTCCGGAAACTCTTTCATCGCGGCGCAACGGAAAAGCCATCGTGTAATCGTTTGCCTCCAGCTCCGGGTCATCCTCTAAGGGCAGCCAACGTTGTTTACTCGACAGGTCAAGCACATAGTTAACCAGTTCTTCCTGCTCGCGATTTACCTGGTCCGCGAGTTCGCTCAACTGCGCATTAGGGGTTACCGCGATTCGCACTCGTCGCAGGCCTAACGCGCTCGTCGTTTGTTGTTCAACGAAATCCAGCAGCTCCGGGAGTTCGCGATACTGACCTGCCTGAGAGCTAATGCGTGAAACAATCTGACGGTAAAGCGTTGCTTCTCGTTCAAACAACTTATGGAAACGGGTCGCTAACCACCTTCGGAACGGAGCAGCCCCCAGCGCAAGGGCCAGAATCAATAGCGCTTCCACGACGCCGGCGCGCACCCCATAACGCGACGTTATCCAGTCGCCGGCGGTCCGAATGCCGTAGAGGTAAACCGCAAGAATGACGGCGGCAAACGAAGCAACAATCAAACTCTCTTCAATTATTAATTCCAGATAGCGGTAGCGATAGATGTAGTAAGCGAGCAGCGCCGACGGCAATAACGAGCCGAGGTTGGCGATTGTGTTCAGGTACAGGCCAAGTTGAGTTCCCTTACCCAGCCCGAAGGCCAGCGCGGCCAGAATCACAACGCCAATCGTAAGAAACGACACGGCCAGCGTCCGCATAATCCTTCGTTCGCTGCGGTTAGTGCTCTTGCGCGCGATCAGAATTTCTGTGACTGCGATGACAATTAGGACATAGGTAATCCAGACCGCCATCGGCAGTACCAGGAAGTTGACTGCCGAATACATGGGCGCGTAGGGCCCCGTCAATATTTTGTAGATCGCAATCGGCAGGAAGAGCGTTGGTCCATATGACAACGCCAGGCGGAGCTTTTCGAAAAGCGTCAACGGACGATCCGCAACGTTGGCCCAAAGCAGCAGGTGGATGTGCAGCAGAAACGAATAGGCAAAGGTGATGCTGATTACGGCCAGGGTATCAACCGCTCGCAGCACTGGCGCCCACGCGTCGTAAGTCAAACCGAACAGACCGTGAAGCGTAATGATCAGGTTGCTGGCGTGCCACCCAAACATCGTGAGGGCGAGTGCAAACAGCAGTCGTTCAATGGAGTTGAGTTTACGCCGGCGGGAAAACAGCTGGATGCCCATCCAGAGCGGTAAAACTGCGCCGATGGAGTAGCCAACGAGTTGTAAGACTTCAAGTGGAAACATCTATCACGGAAGGACGCAGGAGGCAGGCGCCAGGTTCAGGAGCAGTCGGCAGGAGCAGGATCACGAAAAATTTTCTCGGCTGCGAAGCTATTCAGCTTAAGTTGGCAAACGCGTGTTCCTGCCCCTGCCGACTGCTCCTGCCGACTGCCCCTACCCCCCGCTCCTGCCTCCTGGCGCCTGCCTCCTGCTTCCTGGTGCTCCTGCCTACCGCCTACTGATTAGCCGCGCTGCTGGTCGATAGAGGAATGATCGTGATTTCGACGCGCCGGTTCTTGCTCCGTCCCGCGGGGGTTGTGTTATTGGCGAGAGGATTGGAGGCACCCATGCCGTTTGCCTGAATCCTGCTTGCATCTACCCCGGCTGATTGAAAACGATCGGATAGTTGGCGTGCGCGATCCTGCGTTAGTTGCTGCAACGTTACTTCGTCGCCGCGACTGTCAGTAAACGACTCAATCACAACCTGATAGTCAGTATTGTTCGCCAGCAACGCTGCCAGCGGTTCAAGTCTGGCGGCAGCTCCCGAGCTCAAGGTGGCAGCGCGCGGGCCACCCCAGATGGATTCGGGCAACACCAACTGCAAACCGCGCGACGTCTGTTTCAAGGTTCCATACTTGCCAAGCGCCTGTCGCAGGGTCGCTTCCGCCGCCCTTCTTTGCTGATCACGTGTTTCGGCATTCCGTCGATCGTCTTCTGCGGCGCGTGCACCTTCAAGACGGGCCAGGTTTATCTTCGCAGCTTCGCCTTCAGCGCGAACGGTTTGTAATTCGTCACGCAGGCGGGCTAACTCAATTCGCTGTTCGCGTAGCTGCTCGTTGGAAGTAGCAGCATCTCTCTCCGCCAATTCGCGAGCGCGCTGCTCGCGTGTTAGCTCTTCGCGCAGTTGCGCAATCTCGCGCTGAGCAGTCTCCGCAGTTTGCTCCGCGGTCCTGATAGCTTCATCACGTTGCCGAATTTCGTCGCGACGTAAGCGCGCGGCGCGCCGGGTCACTGCCAGCTCTTCCGCCCTTGCGGCCGACGATGTTGCCTTGCGCGCGAGAATGTCGACTTCTGATTCCGGCTCATCAAGGCGCAGGGCTTTTTCGGCAGCTTGTAAATCGTCTTCCGCTTGCTGCATCTCCTGGGGCGCGTCCTGCTTTCCGCCGGCGAAGCGGGCGAGATTCACGGCCTGGCGCGCACCGAGTAATGAAACGGGAATGTCTCGATAGTCGGAAGTCGCAATCTGGGGCACGCGACGATCGGTAAAGTAATCGCTCGAGTTGCCAATGTACTGCACGTTGACTGTTTCCACCTGACTGTTACCGGGGCGACGCGGCGGAATGTTTTCCAGTACCACCATACGGCTGGGAACCTTCATCAGGAAATGTGGCTCCGCCGTGACGATCAACGCGAACGTTTGCAATGGTGTGGTTACGTCGAGCTTTGAAGCAATGTAGGGACTGCCACCTCTTTTGATTTCCCCGAGGTTGTCTACTCTTCCGTCCGGCGAAACCGCCCACAATACAAACGTGGTGTAGATTCCGCCCAGTTCATGTGCCCGCGGCAGATTGTCGATCGAAAGCTCCACGCGCGTGCCACGACGGCCGGCGCGCTTCACTTTTGCCTCGCCCTTCAGTCGCGGCAACAGCGTTGTCCCCTTGAACTTCACTTCAACACTTTCGTCAAGAGGATAGGTGACAGCTGTCGTAGAACGCGGCAGATCGCCCTGCGCAAAGGTGGTTGGTAATGCTACTGCGAGCAGAAGACAGAGGATTGCAAATGGGACCAAAAAATGGCGTGACATCAGGAACTTACTCCTTTGTACTGTTTAATAATGCGGGGCCTCGAGTCATCTCCTTAGTTGATGCAACGATTGGAGGCATTGTTGCCGAGCCTCTCGAAAAGTCAAGGTTCTCGGCCGGCAACTTTATTCTGATAACGGGTTTTGCGGTCCGCCAGAAATTGAACAATGGCAATAGAGATCGCCGTCAAAAAGAGGATGTGGATAAATCCGCCCTTCCCCAACGCGAATTTCAGTACAGCCCAGACTATTAATAAAATGGCGACTACGGCCCACATATTTGATCGTTACACCAACCTTTTCGTTGTGGCCTCGGTAACACTGCTGCCTTCTACTCTCGCGGAGACAATCTCTCGATTGCCGGCCGGCAACCGGTCTGGGTTTTCACTCTGCAGTTCTGTAGTTGAACGCGGTTGGCCCAACGTCCCTTTGGCCCGCTTGGCGAAGAGTTGCGGCTTCATCGCGCTGACCGCGGCCGATGCAAATAAACTGACGCTCACAACGATGAGTACTGCGGAAACCCAGTAGCCCCAGCCGCCCGCGATCGGAATATAACTTCCGTGCAGGAGTAGCGTAACGAACAACAGCAAAGCGTAGGACCACGTGACTACTGAAAATCCTGTCCGCTTCTGTCTTGAGTAACCCTGGAGCTCTTCTCTGGTGTCGACGAGCGACAAACCGCAGTAACGGCAGAAGCGTACGTCGCCTGAATCAAGGCTCAGCTCGCGGCCACACTGCGGGCAGAACATACTCGACATATGCGTATCATAACACCGGATTGTGGATGCTTCTTTATCGAGAAGGTGACC
>DATEPF010000002.1:0-8893 GCA_035273325.1 Pyrinomonadaceae bacterium
CCAAGTCCCCAACCATATCTTTGTGCGTGAAGAAATCCGCCGCGCCGCTCATGATTCCGTAAAACTCTTCGAAACCGCTCTTGACCGGACTGAAGTTTGGCAGATAACCGAGGTGCCATTTGCCGATAAGTGCGGTTTGATAACCGCTCCCTTTCAATAACGAGGCAACGGTCGGATGTTCACGTGGCAGACCAATGGTTAGCGCTTTCTCACCCATTGCCCGCTTCTCGTGCAGTGGCTCTTCGAGTCCTACACGTGTTCGCGCCGGATAACGGCCGGTGATGAATGCGCACCGCGTTGGCGTGCAGACTGTCGATGCAGAGTAAGCGTTTACGAAACGCACGCCTTGCGTGGCTAAGCGGTCGAGGTTTGGTGTTTGATAATCAGGACGGCCGTAACAACTGAGATCACCGTAACCGAGATCGTCGGCGAGCAAAAAGAGAATGTTAGGGCGTCGACGCGTTTGTGAACGCGCGATTTTGGGAAGAATTGCAGCGGCTGCGGCAGAGGCGATGAATTCGCGGCGGTTAGGCATAGGTTGAATCGTATTTTATCCGACACAGAAAAGCGATCCACGAATTACACGAAATGTGTCGTGTAACTCTTAAGAGCTCAATTGGTGATATGATCCGCAGCCAATCGAGGTGTACTAATGACTGTTAACTTTAAGTGTGCGCTGACTCGTCTATCGCTTACCGCCCTTTTACTTCCTTCGCTGTTTCCGCAGTCCGCAATCAGCAATCCCCAATCACCTCAGGATCCCAAAAAAGACGACCGCGGGTTGGGTGTGCAAGCTCCGTCGCCGACGCCGACGCCGGGACAGGCGGCAGGTGGCAGTCAGCAGGCTGCAGGACAAAAACCCGAGATTGTTTTGCAAGCGGGTATCACTTCGCCGCAGACGCAGATTAGTTTTAGTCCTGATGGACGGCTACTGGCTTCAATGGGGATCGGAGGGAATGCGATCAAGCTTTGGGAAGTCGCGTCCGGACGCTTGGTACGTCAACTCGAGAGCAGCATTCCGGCGATGGGCGCCAGTTCAATGTCGCGACCTTTTCGTTTCAGTGCCGACGGCAAGACCTTAACTGCTTTCGCTGATGGAAGATTGCAACGTTGGGACGTGGAAACTGGACGCGAGATAAGCAATGCAGTGTTGACGACCGCCAAAGATCTTTTCTACGTGTTTCTAAGTAATGACGGAAGCACCATTGCCGCAATCAACCCAGCTACCGATGCGGTGCGGCTTTGGGATGCCGTCACCGGCCGTGAACTGCGAGCCGTTTCCTTTGCGGAGGAGGAGCAACTTATACAAAACTCCGTCGCACTCAGCGCCGACGGCAAACTGCTGGCTGCGCTCACGGAACGAGTTAGCGCGTCGATGAGCGCCATAGAGAAGAAACGACAGGTCACAATCTTTGAAGTTGCCACCGGCCGGAAGACGCAGACCATAGATCTCAAATCTACTAAGACGCAATTTACCGTTCTGAACCAACCACCTTCATATCACTCGGTGACTCTTGGTTTTGCCGGTAATGCAAATGACCTTTGGCTGGCGGTCCGCGATGATGAATCGATGAGAGTGTTTGACGCCAATTCCGGACGTGAGTTGAAGACGATACCGGCGCAGTCGACCGTGCCGGCCGATCCTTCCCTTGAGATGTTTGCCAGTCAGTTTCTCTTCAGCCGAAACCGGCAAATACTCTCGCTTGTTACTGACCGAACCCGCGTAAAAGTGATCGACGTCGGCTCCGGGAACACGCTTCACACGCTGTCCGGTCATGACAATCCTCAAGCTATCGTGGGCGTCAGTTTCAGCGACGACGGAAAGTTACTGGCTTCCTCCGCCACGGACAATCAAATCAAACTCTGGGATGTGACCACCGGTCGTGAAGTTAAAACACTCAGCGGCGCGGCGATGCCCATCACCGACATTGCCTTCTCGGCTGATGGACGCTCTTTAACGTTGGCAGGGCCGCAAGCTGTCAGTTCATGGGAACTGACCACTGGTGGAGTCCGTCGCGCAGTTACGCTGCCGGATGATTACTCACGCGCCGGGTTGGAAGGAATGTCTGAACGCGGAAGTGTGCTCAGTTCCGATGGGAAACTGGTGGTTGCAGGAAGTAATAACCAACCGGTGGCGAAGGTTTGGGAAGTCAGTACCGGACGCGAGCTCCCGAGTGTTCCGTTGACGCCAGGCAAAGAGTTGCGCAGCGCTGCGTTCACGCGTGACGCGACGGTCGTTGCGTTGGTTGAGGGAAACAACAAAAAACTAGCGCCGCAAGCATCGCAGCCGGCTCCATCAATTCCTATTGCAACGCCGAATCCCAAAGCCCAGCCCAACAAAAACAAGATGCCGACCATGGCAGACTTAAGCAATATGCCGGGCATGCCTGATATGTCGAAGATGATGGAGATGATGAAGAAGGATCCAAAGAAATTACAGGAGGAGCTGAAGAAAACGCAGGAGGCGATGGAGAAAGGCGATCTGACCGCGGGCATGGAAATGATGGAGAAGATGGGGATGATGCCGGGGGCCAAGTCTAACCAGCCGACGAACAGTCTGCGTCTGGTCGAGGTTTCGTCGGGCCGTGCGTTGCAAACAATTCCACTACCTGGTGGTTTTTTAAGCGCGACGATGGACAACTCGATGATGGGCGGTTCTACGCTGGCGTTCAGCCCGGACGGTCGAATGCTCGCATCGTCATCCGGTTACACCGCTCCGTTAATGCTAAGAGACGCTACTACCGGTCAGGAGTTGCGACGGCTGAAGTCTTTAAACTCGATGACTGTCAATACAGTGGCCTGGAGTCCGGACAGCAAGCGACTTGCTTCCGCACATTTCGGGTTCAAAAAGAACATGATGGATCCGTCGGCGGCCAACGACTTTTCTTTTGAAGACATGTCGTTTGCGATCAAACTGTGGGACGCGCAGACAGGCACCGAACTCAGCAGTCTTGCCGGACACAACAACTTTATCAATCGTCTCGCGTTCAGCCGTGACGGCCGCTTCCTCGCATCCGGCAGTTACGACACCACATTAAAACTGTGGGACCTGGCATCGGGCCGCGAGTTACAAACGCTAAAAGGACACACGGGTTCGATCACCGCACTCGACTTTAGTCCCGATGGGAATTTAGTTGTGTCCGGGAGTGACGATGGCAGCGCGCGCTTATGGACCACGCAAACCGGTGAGCTGTTGGCAACGATGGTCAGCTTGAACAAAGGAGCTGACTGGCTGGTGGTTGCGCCGAACGGTTTATTTGATGGTTCACCAGGAGGTTGGAACCAAATACTGTGGCGTTTCAGTCCGGCGCTGTTTGACGTTTCGCCGGTCGAAATCTTTTTCAATGAATATTTTCATCCGGGGTTACTGCCCGACATCGTTGCGGGAAAAAAGCCCGCAGTCGCGGTCGATATCTCCCGCAAGGATCGACGCCAACCCAAAGTAAGCTTGGATATCGCGGCAGCCCCTGGTGAACGGACTGCAAAAGTCAAGATCAACATTACGGACGCCCCGGCCGGCGCGCGGGACGTACGGTTGTTTCGAAACGGCTCCCTGGTAAAGGTTTGGCGAGGCGACGTCCTGCAAGGTCAATCAACTGCTGGTTTGGAAACAACCGCGCGCGTGGTTGCCGGGCCAAATCAGTTCACAGCTTATGCATTCAACCGCGACAACGTGAAGAGTAGTGACGCAACAGTTTCACTGAATGGAGCAGACAGCCTGAAGCGTCCTGCTACTTTCCACCTGTTGGTTGTTGGCATTAACAATTATGCGAATGAAGAGTACAACCTGAAATACGCGGTGGCGGACGCGCGTGGTTTTGCGGCTGAAGTTGAGCGCGAGCAAAGAAAGCTTGGGAAATATCAGCACGTCGAAGTGACTTCGCTGCTGGATCAGAGCGCGACTAAAGCGAATCTAATCTATGCGCTGCGGCGTTTGGGGGGATTTCCGGATGCGCCACTGCCTGAGGGTGCGCCGCCCGAGTTGGCCAAAATAAAAGCGGCCGAGCCCGAAGATGCCGTCGCAGTCTATTACGCCGGACATGGGACCGCCCAGAACCAACGTTTCTATTTGATTCCGCACGACCTCGGCTATGCAGGCAAACGGACCGAGCTGGATGAGCCGGGACTTGCGAGCATGCTCGCGCACAGCATTTCTGATTTGGAGCTGGAGCAGGAATTTGAACGAATCGACGCCGGCCTCACGTTGATGGTGATCGATGCGTGCAACAGCGGTCAGGCGCTGGAGACGGAAGAAAAACGGCGCGGGCCAATGAATTCCAAGGGCCTGGCCCAACTGGCTTATGAGAAAGGAATGTATATCCTGACGGCGGCGCAGAGTTACCAGGCAGCGTTGGAGGCGGCCCAACTGGGCCATGGGTATTTAACGTATGTCCTGTTGGAGGAGGGTTTGAAATCAGTCGCAGCCGATAACCAACCGAAAGACGGCCAGGTCGTGTTACGCGAGTGGCTGGACTTCGCGACCGAGCGAGTGCCACAGATGCAGGAGACCAAGATGCGCTCCACCCGCGGCGTTGGACTCGAGATTGCCTTTGTCGAAGGAGAAGAAAAAGTTGCGGAAGTGGATAAGCGCACGCTGCAGCGGCCGAGAGTGTTCTACCGGCGCGAGCAGGAAGCGCAACCACTCGTCGTGGCTAAGCAGTAAGTGTTCGTGTGTTTCGTGTAATTCGTGGATCGCTTTTTCGCCAATCTAAAAACGATCCACGAAATTCACGAAATTACACGAACAATTACCCAATCAGTTGCAGATTCAGGATGGTCTCCAAAATCGCACCCAGAATACTGCCGCTGCCATTTGAATAACGTCCATACTGAGAGCGGCTGTAATAACCGTCTTCATAACCGCGCCGGAAACCTTCGCGGAAGTAGTGACGATACTCATTTAAATCAACGTAGTACCCGTTGTAACCATAACTGGCGTCCTCATAGCCGATGGCGTTTTGAGGATCAAACTGCCAACCGTCTTCCCGATCCGCCAGACCAGCCCGGTAACCTTCTTCATAACCCTGGTTGACCGCCTGCTGCAGCATCTGTGCGCCATAACGATTGGTTTCGTAGTAACTACCACCACGCGAGTAGCGATAGTTGTACGGACCATAATCGTTGTAACGCCAACTCTGCAGACGCAGTTGGTCCTGTCTTAGACGCTCGAGATAACGCTGCTGGTAACGCAACTGGGCCAACCTACGCTGCTGTTCCAGAATACGGTGACGTTTTATTGCCCACGACTGGCGGCGAGCAATCTCCTGACGATAATGCGCCGCGCGCCGGTTCTGATACTCGCGCCAATTGTTGTTGTTGTATGAACGATTGGAACGGTTGCGGTACGACTCAGTCTGCTGCCGGCGCAACGCTTCCTGCTGCTGTTGCTGGGCCCGGCGTTGCTGCCAGATCTGACTCTGCTGGACCTGCTGCTGGTTCTGCTGAACGCGCTGCCGGTTCTGTTCCCAACGTCGCTGCTGTTCGGCACTTTGCTGTTGCTGGTTCTGCTGAACACGCTGCCGGTTCTGTTCCCAACGCTGTTGCTGTTGCGCGGATTGTTGTTCCCGTCGCTGAGTGCGCTGACGCAATTCCTCCGCTCGAGCGTTCTGTTGTGCGGCACGCTGTGTGGCTGCCTGTTGCTGCTGAGCTTGTTGGGCTTGGTGGCGTCGTGCCTGTTCCTGCTGGTGGGCAGCGCGGCGAGACGCTTGTTCCGCCTGTCGCTGGTCGCGTTGCTCCTGGTTCTGTTGACGTCTTTCCTCTCCACGGCCGCGGCGGCCCTGCGCGCTGGTTAGATCGGCAACTCCCAGCATTACCGCCAGCGCAAGGACTCCCGAGGTTGCGAAGCTTCGATAGTTAACTTCCATTGATTTTTCCCTTCGCATAAATGCAGTTTTCCGGGAGAGTTTTATCCGCAGACCATTTGGCAACCGCCGTTCCAACGGGTAAATGCCCAATGTTTCGTCAACTGTTTGTGTAAGAAGAAACGATTTGATTCATCCGTAGACGTAATGGGGCGGGTTAACCAGGGCCCACTATGTCGTGTTTTTCGTGGATCGGATTTATTTCAACTGAAAAAGCGATCCACAAAGCACACGAAATAACTGGAAGCCTTAAAACCACGGAAACTAAAGTCTTGAAAGTCGCGGTGAGGCGCGTGTACTCTTGCTGTGTGATTAATTTTCTGGTTTTAGCGCGGCTAGTTTCTAACGCAATCCTCCAACCGACACGTCCGGTAACAACCCCACGCCACAGCGGTTGCTTGCCACGGCGCGCTTCCCTTGCTTACACCTCGCCGAGACCTCCCACGTTTTTCAGCCTGGCATAGACAGAAGAATTCCCCGACATGGCGCTGCAAGGTTCATTACAAACAATGAGTGTTCCTGATCTGCTCCAGTTCCTGGCAGTAGGTAGGAAAACCGGCTTGCTGAAATTCACTCACGGCAAGGTGGTGAAGGGGATCTATTTCGAGGACGGCACTATTGTCGGTTCCAGCACCAACGACCCCCGGGAATACATCGGTCAGATGTTGATCCACTACGGCAAGATCACGGAGGAGCAGCTTCAAGCGGCGATGGAAGCTCAGCGCCAGGACGCCCAATCGCAGCCGAAGTCTGAATCTAAACGAAGACTCGGGCAGGTGCTGGTCGATAACGGCGTGCTCACCAGAGAAGAAGTAGTGGAAGTGCTGCAGATTCGCACAGTGGACATCATCTACGATCTGTTCATCTGGAAAGCAGGCACATTTGAATTTAGCGCTGCTGGTCCATTACCGCCTGACTTCACGCGCGTCCGCGTTGAACCTAACCGGGTAATTATGGAAGGCGTATATCGATCCGACGAGCTCGCTCGCTATCAAACACTGATTCCCTCTGAACGCACCATCATGGAGCTTGGTTCGGGTTGGACGTCATCGATAGGTCTCGGCAAGACCACTCGCCAAATTTTGTACTACCTCGAGAAACGAATGTCGGTCGCCGAGATTTCGTACAACATGCACTCGTCTCCATTTGAAGTCTACGGCCAGTTGTACGAATTGGTGCAGAAGGGGTTGGCACGGGTTTCCGGCGAATTGCCGGAAACGAGTGAACGACTCCCGCTTCCAGAAACAACTGCTGAGACGCCGGAACAAATGGTGGCGGTCGCATCTCGCGAATTGGATCGGGGAAACAGTCAGAAGGCCTTATCTCTCATCCAGGCGGTGTTGGAGCAAGAGCCCAATAATGGAGCTGCACAGGCGTTGCTGGCCAAAGCTGAACGGAAGTTTATTGACCGGATGTATCAGGACTTTTCACCTGCCGGCGTGCCGAAGATCGTAATCAGCACCGAGGAGCTCGCCGAGAAAGAGATAGGACCGCAGGAAGGCTTTATGTTGTCGAGAGTGAATGGCGAATGGGACCTGCAATCGATTCTCTCTATCTGCCCTTTTCGAGAGGCCGACAGTTTGAGAATGATTAAGAGCCTTTTGGATAAAGGAATAATCGGTTTCTAGTTTAGTTCAACTGTTCACTAATCTTTTTCAGCAACAACTCCGCGTCAAAAGGCTTCGGAAAAATCTCGACACATCCAGCCTGGCAAACGTCTTTCTTTACTTCTTCCGTTAAGTAGGCACTAACGACAAATATTGGTATGTGCATTAACTTGCCCTGGCTGTGTATACGCCGGGCTGCCTCGACGCCGTCCATTTCGGGCAACGACAAATCCATAATTATCAGATCGGGATACATCGCGGTCGCTTTCAACAAACCCTCAAGGCCGTCTTCGGCTTCGAGCACTTTGTAGCCCTTGCCGCGCAACATTGCCGACAACAATTCGCGCGTATCGGTATAGTCTTCAATGATTAAAATTGTGCGGGATTCGGATCGTGCAGGGAGAACTTGCGATCTGGCGAAGGCTGCAGTCGAAGTCATGGTTTACCTCACTAAACGGAAAGCCACCGTAGGCAGTCCGACCTGTGTTAGTCAGTTAAAGTTAGTGAGATAAAACGGGGCTGAACGGTGCAAGATTACCACGTTTGTCCGATAGATTTAAATGCGCGACGTCAACTTTGGCCCGGATTCTACAGATAAAACACAATTTTAAGTAATCACTCCCGCGTGCTGGGTTGATAAAAGCAGAACCGGTGAGCGCAGCGACCGGGTCAAACTGGAATGGCATTCAACCGATCTGTCTCTCCCGCACCCCAGTGTGGTGGGCGGACCTCTGCATTCTGCGCGAACCCGGTCGCTGCGCTCACCGGTTCTGCTTTTTATCAACCCGCTGTGTGTTTTTATGTTTTACGATTTCGACTTCAGCATTTAACATGTTGTCTTCAGCAATGAAGGTAGCGCGCAAGTTTCTAATCCGGGGTGACGTGCAGGGAGTTGGATATCGCTTCTTCGCTCAGCGCGCAGCGGCACGACATCAGGTTATCGGGTACGTGAAGAATTGTCCCGATGGCACGGTCGAAGCTCTCGCCGAGGGGGCCGCCGACGATGTAGAAGAATTCAAAAAGGATCTGGTGACCGGTCCGCGATGGTCGGCGGTGGAACATGTGGAAGAGATTAGCCTCGACCCGTCCGGCCAATATTCAAGCTTTAGAATTGAACGATAAATACAAAGTTCAGAGTTTAAAGTTTCGAGTTTTCGAGTTCAAATACAGCTCCAAACTTGAAACTCCAACTCGGAACTCTTAACTCTGAACTTTGAACTCTGAACTTTGAACTCTGAACTCCAAACTCCAAACTCGAAACTCTAACCTGACATTCATGGACCAACTCAAACAACTAATTCGCGAAGTGCCGGACTTTCCCAAGCCCGGCATTAATTTTTACGACATCACCACCCTCTTGAAACATCCGGAGGGCTTGCGCAATACGGTGGATGCATTAGCTGCGGCAATCGATGCTGAAAAGAT
>DATEPF010000003.1:0-3813 GCA_035273325.1 Pyrinomonadaceae bacterium
TTTGTGGTAGCGCTGCTAGCTTGTTACATCCCCGCGCGCCGCGCCGCGCGCGTGGATCCGCTTGTTGCGTTGCGCTACGAGTAGGTTTTGTTGGCTGGCGCTTTGCCCCCTGATGTGCGGAAGGTCTCCGACCTTCCGAAAGGGGAAACCTAATTAGGGCTGCGCCCCGGGCGGGGGCATAGCCCCGAAAAATTAAAACCGTTGTCGGAAGGTCATAGACCTTCCGCACATCGGCGGGCATAGCCCGGAACGGTCGATCTTTTGTGATCGAGTTTAGTGTTTGTTTCGTATGACTCTTCGATTAGTTTTCACAATCTATGGATAGCTCTAATACCCGGGCTGCTGTTACGCCGGCGCTTTCTGCCAAAATGCCTAAGATTCTCATAGCCGACGATCAGGCGGACGTCCTTACTGCCCTGCGTTTGCTGCTAAAAACCGAAGGGTTCGAAATTGAAAGTGCGTCGTCTCCCGCAGCGGTCCTGACTGCCATCGAGAGACGTCCCTTTGACGCGGTCCTCATCGATCTCAACTATGCCCGCGACACCACCTCGGGAAACGAAGGTCTGGATCTGTTAACCGGGATACAGGGTTTCGATCCGACTTTGCCCGTTGTTGTCATGACTGCCTGGGGCAGCGTGGATCTCGCGGTCGAGGCGATGCGACGCGGTGCGCGAGACTTCATTCAAAAGCCCTGGGAGAATGCGCGGTTGCTGGCGGTGTTGCGGACGCAGGTCGATCTCGCGTCCGCATTGCGTCGCGGTCAGGATCTCGAAGCGGAGAACCTGGCGCTGCGCGACACGGCAGCGGCGGACACGCCTTCGAAGTTGTTGCGCGTGGTTGCTGAATCGCCGGCGATGAAGTCAGTGCTGAAGCTGATCGAAAGAATTGGGCCGGCTGACGCAAACGTTCTGATCACCGGTGAAAACGGCACCGGTAAAGAAGTCACAGCGCGCGCTCTTCACGCAATCTCCGGCCGTGCTACTCAGCCCCTGGTATCACTTAATGCCGGGGCGCTCGCCGAAGGCGTTTTCGAAAGTGAGCTGTTTGGACACGTGCGCGGCGCTTTTACCGACGCGAAAACGGATCGCGTGGGACGTTTTGAATTGGCGGATGGCGGAACGTTGTTTTTGGATGAGATAGCAAACGTTCCATTAAACCTGCAACCAAAACTCTTGCGCGTGTTGGAGACCGGCGAGTTTGAACGTGTCGGATCATCGAAGACACGCAAGGTCGACGTTCGCGTGCTTTCGGCGACCAACTCAGATCTTCATGCAGAAGTTAACAACGGCAGGTTTCGGCAGGATCTGCTGTTTCGTCTGAACACAGTCGAGATTCATCTGCCACCGCTGCGCGAACGTCCGGAAGACATTGGCCCGCTAGCCGAGCACTTCTTACGCCAACACAGCAAACGATACCGGCGGAGCCTGGCTGGTTTCTCGGGCCTGGCATTAGAAGCTATGCGCGCACACTCCTGGCCCGGGAATGTTCGCGAATTGGATCACGTCATCGAGCGCGCAGTTTTGATGAGCTCGGGAGATCTGATCACAGCATTCGACCTGGCGTTGCAGCCAGCCGGTGATACACGCGGGCCAGCCGGGTTTGATGAAATGAGTCTTGAAGAGGTAGAGCGCGTGTTGATTCAAAAAGCCCTCGCGCGCTGCGGCGGCAGCGCCAATCGGGCCGCCGAAGCGCTTGGGCTCAGTCGCAGCGCCTTGTATCGCCGCCTGCAAAAGTATGGTCTATCATAGCGGCGTGCCTGCTGCCGTGACATGCCAAAGCCTGCGTTAACATCTCCGCGACTCGATCCTGCACTCCAGCGCACCGGTCGAATTCCTTTCGAAACTCGCATCACTCTACTGACACTGGGCGCCGGATTTCCTGCCGTCGCATTGTGCGTCACGTTGTTGTGGCTGAATGGATATTCGGGCCGCGTTCAGTGGACGGTGGATCTCTTCATCGTATTGATTTGGCTGGGATTTTCTTTCCATCTGAAACAACGCATCGTGCGGCCCCTGCAAACTCTGTCAAACATACTCGGCGCGCTGGGCGAAGGAGACTACTCAATTCGCGGACGCTGGGCGTCCATCGGTGACGCCTTCGGCGAAGTGATGCTGGAAGTTAATTCGCTCGGCTCAACCATGCGGGAACAGCGGTTGGGCGCCCTCGAAGCGTCCGCGTTGCTGCGCACGGTGATGGCCGAGATTGACGTGGCGATCTTTGCGTTTGACGCTGAACAGCGTCTGCGCCTGGTTAACCGCACGGGCGAAAAGCTGCTGGCACAACCGGAAGCACGACTGCTCGGTCGCAGCAGTACAGAGTTGGGTCTCGATCAGTGTCTGGCTGCGGAAGAAGGGGAGCGCGCTCACACGATGCAGATGGTGTTTCCCGGCGGTGTCGGCCGGTGGAATGTGCGGCATAGCACGTTCCGCGAGGGTGGTGTGCAGCATAAGTTACTAGTGCTAACCGATCTCAGCCAGACACTACGTGAAGAAGAGCGCACCGCGTGGCAGAGGTTGTTGCGTGTGCTTGGTCATGAACTTAACAACTCGCTGGCGCCGATAAAGTCAGTCGCCGGCAGTCTTGCCGAGCTATTGAAGCGTGACCACCGGCCGGAAGACTTGCAGGAAGACATGACCCGCGGACTTGAGGTGATCTCGTCGCGCGCCGAGTCGTTGGCGCGTTTTGTGGAATCCTATTCGCGACTGGCGCGCTTGCCGCAACCGCGGCTGGAGCCGTTGAACATCGGGAACCTCGTCAAGACAGTGGCCAGCCTGGAAACGCGTTTGCCGGTGAAGGTGATTTCGGCGGACGAGGTGGTGGTACGCGCCGATCAAGTGCAACTGGAGCAGTTGTTAATCAACCTGCTGCGCAATGCAGTTGATGCGTCGCTTGAGACGCGGGGCGGCGTTGAAGTTGGTTGGACGAGAAACAATGGCGCGGTAGAGATCTGGATCAGCGACGAAGGACCAGGCATAGCCAACACCTCAAATCTGTTTATTCCGTTTTTTACAACTAAGCCCAGCGGTTCGGGAATTGGCCTGGTACTGTCACGCCAGATCGCGGAGGCCCACGGCGGTTCCTTGTCAGTTGAAAACAGAAGGAACCTGCGCGGCTGCGAAGCCCGCTTGAGATTACCGCTCTAAGAAAATCAGCCACAGATGAACGCGGATAAACGCGGATAAACGCGGATTCAAACCGATAACACCATAAGTTTTGAGGGTTATGGGGCTGGACCAAACAAGGCAACCACACAGTGAACTTTTCTTAAAACGTTCGGTCTTTTCTTATCCGCGTTTATCCGCGTTAATCTGTGGCTGATTTATTTCTTCCGTTCCGCGCACTTTGCGCATCTGCAGCCGATTGGTTCGATGACGCCTTCGAAATATTCCTTGCCGTAGTCGTAAGCGATTTCTTCACCCGCCTTGATGTTACGTCGTGACCAGATCCAGACGCGTCCCTTCGAAATAATTGCTTCCGCGTTAGGCCGGCATGAGTGGTTGATGTAGCGAGCGATGTTACTGCGCGGGCTGCCATCGATTGACCACTTCGAATTTACGCCGAAGAAGTATTTGCCGTTGCTCTTTTCGACTTCTTCATTAGAAATGCGTGGCCCAGTGTATTCGACGATTCTTTTTCCTTTGGGTATCGGTTCCAAAGCAAACAACCCCAGACCCGTGGCAGTTCGTCTCACTTCGTATTTACCGTTCCCGTTATTTTTACCCAACGCGACGTGTCCCCCCGCTTGCGCGCTCATAATCTTCGATAAACATCTCGATTGTTTGAAGAGAAGTTAGTTAAACAACCAACCGGATC
>DATEPF010000004.1:0-6261 GCA_035273325.1 Pyrinomonadaceae bacterium
CGTATTGTGGAAAGGAAAGGGGAAGGCGTCGTCTCCTTCATCTCGAATTACTCCTGGTTAGATAGTCGGTCATGCCCCGGTATGCGCGAGAGATACCTGAAAGATTTCGATCATATTTGGATAGATTCTCTAAACGGCGATAAGTATCGGACAGGTAAGGTCACACCTGACGGAAAATCCGATCCAAGCGTGTTCTCAACTGACCTAAATCGAGAAGGAATTCAGGTTGGCACTGCAATCGCACTGCTTGTGCGCAAGCCAGATCATCAGCCGGCAACTACTGTAGAATTTCGCGATTGGTGGGGAAAAGAAAAGCGTTCCAACCTTTTGGCGAATTTGGCAGGCAGTTTTGAGAATCAGTACGAATCTTTAATCCCAGAATTGAGGTTGGGGTTGCCTTTCCGACCTGCTTTGCTAGCAAAGGGTTATGACGCATGGCCGCTACTTCCTCAGCTTTTACCGTTGTCATTTCCGGGCGTAAAGACCAGTAGAGACGATTTCGTGGTTGACATAGATCGTGAGGAACTCCTGAATCGTTTGCAGCAGTATTTTGATCCGACCGTAAGTCATAACGCGGTCACGAGAGTTGCGGGCTCCGCGATGGAAAATGCAAGTAAGTTCGAGGCAATCAAGGTTCGAGAATATCTGTTAGCGAGAGGTTTTCTACCCGAAAATGTGGTTCGGTATAGCTATCGTCCTTTTGATCTGCGTTGGCTGTATTGGGAACCTGACACTAACTTGGTTGACAGAAACCGGCCAGAGTATTTTCCACACGTCGTCGAAGAAAATATTTGGCTTGCTGCCGCTCAACAGAATCGCAAGGAATTCAATCCGCCGGTCGTCACGTCCCGGCTCGGCTCGTTGCACTTAATTGAACGCGGCGCAAATCTCTTTCCGCTTAAACTGATCTCGAATGCTCAAGGAAATCTTCTGGCAAGTGCTGAGGACTTGATGGGGGCAAGACCAAATCTATCGAGTTCTGCAACAGCGTATCTGTCGGCGGTTAATAGTAACGACGCGGATCTTTTCTATCATATCGTCGCGATTCTTTATGCGCCCAGCTATGCAGCGGAAAATTTGGGAGCACTTCGTCAAGATTGGCCCCGAATTCCACTGCCATCAACGAGAGAAGCGCTGCTTAGGTCTGCTGCGCTCGGCAGAGACATTGCATCGCTGCTAGATGCCGAGAAGGCAGTCAATGGTATTACTGGCGGTACGATTCACCTTCCGTTCAAGTCAATCGGCTCGATTTCGCACGTCGATGGAAAGCCTTTGAAACCTAACGAGGATTTGCGCGTCACAGCAAATTGGGGTTATCGAAATCAAGCTGGCGCGACAATGCCAGGTAAAGGCAAGGTCATCGAACGCGAATACGCGACCGACGAGCGAAAAGCCATTGCGGACGGGGCTGAACGGTTTCAGTTGTCAGCAGAAGAAGCGCTTACCCATCTTGGTGAAAGAACCTCTGACGTTTATCTGAATGACGTTGCGTACTGGAAGAACATTCCGGCGCGAGTTTGGGATTACACGATCGGCGGCTATCAGGTGATGAAAAAATGGCTGAGCTACCGAGAGCTCGAACTGCTCGGTAGGCCGCTCACACCTGATGAGGCTCGTGAAGTAATGAACATTGCGCGACGACTGGCGGCGATTGTTCTCAGCGAGCAAGCGCTTGATGTCAATTATCAATCGGTCAAACATTCACTCCATGATTGGACCCCGGAGAAGCGGTAGAAATCATTTCAGGTGGAGGAATATGGCTCAGATATTTGTTTCACATAGCCAGCGAGATAAGGACATTGTCCATTTCTTCTTGGAGGGTTTTGCAGGAACGAAAGTGAAGCCCCACTTGGAAGAATTTGAGAAAGCATCACCGACAGGAGTAACAGCCGAAAAGATTGAGCGAGATATCCAGGCCTCGAATGCAGTGTTCGTATTGTTAAGCGAAAATGTTGAAGGCCTTCGCCACACGAGAGATTGGGTCAATTGGGAGTGTGGAACGGCAAAGAATAAGGACATTTGGGTTTTTGAACCTCTTGAGACTCTCGGCAAGGTTCGAGTCGTCGTTCCTCGATTCAATCACTATGCGCTTTTTGAAAGGACGAATGAGTGGCGAAAATATTTACGCTCAATAATAGAGACGTACGATGACTCACACATAATCCCAGCGCTTTCTGCCTCGACGGCGGCTGGCGCATTGTTCAATGAAAGAGACAGAGGTACCGGAGCCGCGGCTGGATTTGGAGTTGGTCTAGTGGGTTTACTCCTGCATAGCGTAACCCAGCCCTCATACGGCATCGACGTGAAATGCTTGAAATGCTTTTCTAACTACAAGATTCATCGCTATGGAAACTTTAGATGTGCAGTATGCAACGCTGATTTAATGCTGAATGTGACTCAGGTTGCCGGGTATGTGAGCCCAGGCGCCAACTGAACCGGATCGAGCGACTTCGTCCTTAACCTCAGACCTATGGGCATGTATTTAATTCTTGATCATCATCGAGCCAACACGATGGTCTTCCTGATGACGCCTCATCGATAGACCAGACTTTTGAGAACGGATAAGCCAAGGATGACGAGTTTAGTTCGGCGGGTGGTTGCTGAAGCGATCGGTACGGCGATGCTTCTGAGTGCGGTAGTAGGCTCTGGAATAATGGGTGAGCGTCTCGCGGGTGGCAACCTAGCGATCGCTTTGCTCGCTAACAGCATCGTAACCGGCGCCGCATTAGTTGCGCTCATTTTAACCTTTGGACCTATATCTGGAGCGCATTTCAATCCGGCGGTCACTCTGGCGGATGCTTCACAGGGCGGATTGCCCTGGCGCGAGGTTCCGGCATATATAAACTGCTCAAATCGCCGGTGCGTTTTTAGGCGTAGCCACCGCGCATGTGATGTTCGGGTTGCCACTGTTTTTTGCTTCGAGACATACGCGAAGTGGCGTTGCCCAGTTTTTCAGTGAGTTCGTCGCTACTTTTTTATCTGGGGGTGCGTAAGAGTTCGCTCTTCGGCTGTGCCCTTTGCAGTCGCCGCTTACATAACTGCTGCATACTGGTTTACGGCTTCAACTTCATTTGCCAATCCTGCAGTAACGATGGCTCGATCAGCTAGCGATACATTCGCGGGGCTGCGACCTACGGATGTCCCCGCTTTCGTTGTTGTTCAACTGCTTGGCGCGGCCACAGCAACTCTTTTGTTCCGCTGGTTAATTCCCACGTTACCAAAGAGTGCGGAGGCCGTGATGCTGCGGCATCAAAAGGATGAGTAATTAAAGCAATAGCGGAGAGGTTCTCTCCAGGACCGATACATCCGAAAGGTAAATCACTTGAACAGTCGAAAACGAGTATTGATTCTGTGCACTGGGAACTCCGCGAGAAGCCAGATGGCTGAAGGCCTACTGCGAAACGACGCAGGCGATCGCTTTGAAGTATCAAGCGCCGGCGTGGAACCTACTCAAGTCAGGCCGTTGGCGATTAAGGCTATGAATGAAATTGGAATTGATATTAGTAGTCACCGATCAAAGTCTGTTGATGAATTCAATAGACAGAATTTCGACTACGTGATCACGGTCTGCGATAACGCAAATCAGCAGTGTCCAATGTTTCCCGGGACTACGAAGCGCATTCACTGGAGCATTGAAGATCCAGCTGCCGCCGTTGGTAATGAAGAAGAACAGCTGAAAGTGTTTCAGCGTGTGCGAGATGAGTTGCGCGAAAAACTTCGTGAGTTTGCTCAGCAGACGACTTGAACAAGCCTGTGGTCGCAACTAAGGAGGCCGCCTGTTTCATGGGAGCTGTTTAGTCTTTAGCCATTCAGCTCGGAGCAGAAAACTTCCTTCGGTAACCACTCGTTCGCCGACAGTTAAACCTTCCAGCACGGGATATTGGCCGTTAACTTCAGGGCCAAGCTTCACTGGCCGCATTGTATAAGTATTCGGGGTCGCGGTTTCCACGAAAGCAACCTGCTGATTGTTGATGTTTTGGACCGCGCTCTTGGGTACGACAGGCGTAGTGGACTCCGCTCCACTCAGTGCCGCGAACGCGACGTTAACGAACATGCCGATCTTCAACGCCTGGCCTGGGTTTGCCAGTTCAATTCGCGCCTGCGCTGTGCGGGTAGCAGGATCCAACGTCGGATCGATGTAAGACACCCTTCCACGGAAAACGCGTCCGGGATACGTTTCGCTCGTAATACTCGCGCCGCTGCCGACAACAACCCTCCCTAGATCCTTTTCGTAAACCTGGCCTATCACCCAGACGCTGGAAAGATCAGCGATGCGAAGAATTTCCTTATCGGCGGGAATTACTTCACCAGGATTTGATATCCGGCTTATTACGGTACCCGAAACCGGGGCGGGCAGACTCACTTCAGAACTCACCTGGGAGGGTGATCTTAGTTGAGCGATTCGGGCGCTGCTGAGGCCTAAAAGCATAAGCCGCTGACGCTGTGAAGCAACCTCGGACTCCGAAGTCTTTATTTTAGTGGTTGCCTGTTCCAGTTCTTCACGGCTTGCCGCACCAATCTCCACCAGCCGAATAGTACGTACATGATGCTTGTGATGCTCGTCCAATTCTGCTACCGCGTTGAGGTAACGGGACTGCGCCACTGCCAGCTCGTCGCTGAACACAACCGCCATCGTTTGACCCCGGCTTACGCTCTGGCCCAACTCGGCATTCACCCGTCGCAGGATACCTCTTACAACCGAGACTACCGGAGTGGTGCGATACGCATTGGCTTGCACGACACCAGTCGTCGTTTGTCCAGGCATAGCGCCACCGGCAAGCACTGCCTCGCCAACGAGTTCGGTCTTAATGCCAGCGCGCGCCGCCACCTCGGGGTCGATAGTGATGGTCGCTTCCCCGGTTGGAGATTCAGTTGAACCTGGCTGGTCAGCGCCGATGTTGCGCGGTGCGGGCACCGGTCGTCCTGCACCAGTTGAGCCTGAACGCCACAACACCCAGACGAGGATTACAACCGCAGTAATAGCTAGAACTGCGACCACAGCCACTATCGCGGTTCGGTTTGTTCTGCGACCACGCGCACGGGTTATGAGCTTTTCGGAGTCGGACTTCTCAGTTAGACCTGAATCAGGCGTTCCCGGCGTCACATCTCTGCGTTTTTCTTCAGGGTTGTTGCTCATTTTCTAATCAAGTTTGGGGAAGCAGTCGCGCGTTCAATCTCAACGCGCGCTTGGTATGTGTTGACCAGTGCTTCGATATAACCCGTCTGCGTTTCAATGAAACGTCTCTGTTCAGCGATAACATCGAGCAAAGTCTTCGAGCCCAGTTCGTAGGTTTGTCGTACTACATCGAGATTGGCGTTCGCCTGTCCCTGAACACCTACTCGATAAATCTCGGCAGCCCGCGCTGCGCTTTGATAGCGCGCAAAAGCGGAGGCCACTTCGCGTTTTACCGTGAGCTCGGCAAACTCACGGCGCTGTGTTGCCGCAGATTTCTCAGCCACGGCGGCTGCAATCGCGCCCTGATTGCGATTCCGAACGGGTAAATCGAGAGTTACGCCGACCGCGAGAGAATGAAATCTGCCCTGAATAGGAACCAACTGCCCGCTGTCATTGAAACCTCGCTGAGGAAAACCAAAATTCATTAGCTCGTATTTTCCAGTCACACTTGCGTCCAGTCGTCCTTCACTGCGGGCTTCGGCTATGCGTGCTTCGGCTAGGCTTTCTAGCGCACGGGCTGCCTGCAAATCGGGACGCTCACGCAGCGCCACTTCCGTCGAAATAGAAACTGAAGGCATAGGTTCAATTAAATGATCCAGGTCTCCTCGTAACCGCAAAGGCTCTTCCGGGTTCATGCCCATAAGATTGCGCAGTTCAAGCAGTGCCACTTCGACCTTTCCCTGATTGCCTTCCCGTATTGAGCGAATCCGATTGACCTCGACCAGTACCATATTCTGTTCCAAAGGTGCGGTCCGGCCCTCGGTAACCCGAGCCTCTACTAATCGATATCCTTCGTTCGTCGTCAAAAGCAGATCTTCGGTGAATCCAAGTTTCAGCAACTCACCTAACGCTTCACCAAACTTTGCGCGTACTTCGGCAGCGAGCAGGCGTTCACGATCTGCTAATAATCGCTCCTTCATCTCCAATTCACGTTGCGCGACTAGAATGCGAGCAGATCGCCGCCCACCCAACTCCAGCGGCAACATCGCACCCACCATGGTGTCGTTGTCTGTGCCGTTTATCTGCTGCTTTCGTTCAATATCGAGTTGCGGATTCGGACGAAGAGACGCCTGTTGAACCAGACC
>DATEPF010000005.1:0-11461 GCA_035273325.1 Pyrinomonadaceae bacterium
AAACGGTTGGGCTTTGCGTCAGGAATCGTCGACGGCAAGTTTGGAACGGCTACTAAGAAGGCCTTGATGGCGTTTCAAAAGAGCAAGGGCTTGAAGGCTGACGGTATTGCCGGGCCGGTAACATTGAACGCGTTGACCAGCGCGATAAATAAAACCGCACCCGACAAAGGTAAGGTCCCCACTGACTCGAAACCAACCGTGCCTCTCAACCTGTTAACCCAGTCTGATTTTAAAGAAGCGGCCGAATTACTGAACTGCGACGTCGCTGCCATTAAGGCAGTGGCGGAAGTTGAAAGCAGTGGTCACGGTTTTTTGTCTGACGGGCGCGTCAAGATTTTGTTTGAGGGTCACCAGTTTCACAAACACACTAAGGGCGCGTATTCGGAATCGCATCCGACTATTTGTTACAAAACATGGACCAAGCAACATTACACGAAAGGCCCGAACGCCGACGTGCGGGGGGCAGGTGAACTGGCGCGGCTCGAGCAGGCCATGAGCTTGGATCGCGAAGCGGCATTAAAGTCGGCGAGCTACGGTAAGTTTCAAATCATGGGCTTCAACTTTGGCTCCTGTGATTTTGAAAACGTTGAAGAGTTCTATGCTGCCATGCAGGCGAGCGAGGGAGCGCAACTGAAGGCCTTTTGTTGTTTTATCAAGGCAAACAAACTGGATGGCCACCTGCGTAAGCATCACTGGGCGAAGCTCGCGCGCGGATACAACGGCCCGGCGTACGCTGAGAACAAGTATGACAAGAAGCTCGCGGCTGCGTACGCGAAGTATTCGAAAAAGTGAAGTCAGTACCACCTGCGGTAGCGGGTGGGTAACGCTCCGGAACCCACCCGCTACCGCAGGTGGTACTGACGTCCCCCGGTCGTTATAATCTCGCCCATCTTGCGGGAACAAGCATCAAGCAATTTGCATAATTGTGGACTCTCTAAAAAAGAGTTGAGCGGGCTTTTATTGCCTATCACTACCCCCTTTACCTCAGCCGGTGATCTGGATCTACCCGCACTACAGCGAAACATCGCCAGCTGGAACAAAACCGGAATTGGCGGATACGTCATGCTCGGATCGACCGGCGAGCGCGTTCATCTCAACGAAAAAGAGTATCAGCAGGTAATTGCAACCGCGCGTGAAGCCATTCCTGAAGATCTGCTGTTGATTGCCGGCGCAGGACAACATAGCACCAGACTTACCATCGATGAGATCACGCGAGTCAGCGAACTTGGTGGAGTCGATGGTGTGCTTGTTTTGACACCATACTTTTATCGTCCCGCGATTACGCAGCGCCTTTTGGAGGATCATTACCGCGGTGTTGCTGATGCCTCTCCTGTGCCGGTGATCCTTTACAGCATGCCGCCATTTACCGGAATCAAGATCGATCCGCCTACGGTGGCGCGTCTCAGTTCGCACGAAAACATTATTGGCATCAAAGACAGTTCAGCCGATGTCTCCGGCGTGAAGGAAACTGCCGATCAGGTTGAAGACGGGTTTGCAGTGCTAACCGGCAATGGAACCATACTGGCTGAAGCGTTACGTGCAGGTGCGTGTGGAGCAATTTTGGCGGTGGGTTGTGTAGCTCCACATCTAGCCCTGGCTATCAACGAGGCAATCAAAGCGGGTGACGATGAAGGCGCCGCGGCGCTACAGGCGAAGCTAACGCCGCTCGCAACCGCAGTGACAACGACGCATGGAATCGGCGGATTGAAAGTGGCCCTGGATCTGGTGGGCTACGAAGGTGGGTACGTTCGGGCGCCACTAAAGATGCCTGATGCCCAGGCGCGCGAAGAAATTGCCGCCCTGTTGACTACCGACCTAATTACTTCATTTGAACGGGTCGGTTAATTACTGGGACCGCGGGCGTCCCGCCCGCACTGAGCGAAGCGAACCAGTGCCGCATCAATTTCACCCCTAACGAAACTAAGCCGCCTTGTTCACTGACAGTGTCTCGGCATTCCAAACACGTTTTCGCTTCGCTCAGTGCGGGCGAGACGCCCGCGGTCCCAGTAAGCACGCGGCTTTGTTTCTTCGAAGTGTTTAGGCGATCGAGCCTGTCATGCCAGCTTGCTAGCAGAACCTGCTCCTCACGCGTAAAATGCTCGCCCAGGAGCAATCATAAATTGAGCACCGCAGAAACTGCCTGTTACAGTACTCCGGAAGAATTCGGATTGCGCGTCGAAAGCGTTCCTTTCGAACAAATTCCAAATCAGTCTCGGCTGTTTCTGGATTACCTCAAAGATCCGACCGCCTTACGCGAGTTCTACCCGACTGCCGTCAAGTTTCATCACGAACTCCCAGCGCGCGTACCTGAAGTACTGGCTGCTTACCAAAACGATCGAGCAGCGCTGTGTGATGCGCTGCGCGATATGAACGCGTCGTGGGGCGCCGGCGCCGAGACGATTAAAAACATCGATCTGCTGCGCGACTCCGATAGCATCGCCGTTGTGTCCGGCCAACAGGCAGGTCTGTTTTCAGGCCCTCTCTACACCATCTATAAAGCGCTGTCGGCCGTGAAACTCGCCGGCTGTCTCAACCAGCGCAACACGAAAGCAGTTCCTGTCTTCTGGGTCGCTACTGAAGATCACGATTTCCCCGAAGTTGCCAAAGCGGAATTTATTGGACGCGACTGTCTACTCGCTGATGTTGAAGTCTCGGCAGACGTTCACACAGATGGCCAGCCGGTGGGGCGAGTAGTTATTGATGACACCGTGTCTGCAGTTATCGACAGAATTTTGGAGCTGCTGCCGGCGTCAGAATTTAGCCCTGATCTCGAAACGTTGCTACGTGACGCTTACCGGCCCGGACGTGGTTACGGTGAAGCGTTTGCCCGGATGATGACGTCACTGCTCGGTAAGTATGGTTTGGTTTTGCTCGATCCGTTGGACCAGCGCATGAAGGCGCAGGCTGCACCGCTTTACGCGCAGGCTGCCTTGCGTGCGCATGATATCGCCACGGCCATCGAAGCACGCAGCCGCCGGCTGGAAGAGGCGGGTTATCACGCGCAGGTAACGCCGTCAGAAAATTCGTTCCCCTTATTCATGCACGACACCGATGGTGCACGCCACGCGATGGTCCGGACCGCCGACGGAAAATACGAAACGAAAAACAGCGGCGCAAGGTTCACGGTCCAGGAACTATCAGAAATGGCATTGGCCCATCCGGAGAAATTCAGTCCGAACGTAACGCTACGGGCGGTGGTCCAGGACTATCTGTTGCCGACGATTGCATATCACGGTGGCGCCGCAGAGATCGCTTATTTTGCACAGACTGCTGAGGTATATCGATTACTCGAGCGCCCCATCACTCCGATACTGGCACGTTCAAGTTTGACTGTAGTTGAACGACACACCGGGCGCGTGCTTGAAAAATATGGGTTGGGCCTGCAGGACTTGTTCGGTGGTTTGGACAGCGTCCTGGCGCGGGTTGTCGAGGAACACCTCGGCGCGAAAACGGCCCAGACGTTTGAAGCCACTGAGGAGGCCGTCAATCGGAGACTCGATGAGCTGCGCGAAGAGTTGCGCGAAGTGGATCCAACGCTGGCTGATGCACTGGAAACCGGGCGTCGCAAGATCAACTATCAGCTCGACGGACTGCGAACGCGTTTTCATCGCGCGCAAATGTCGCGTGATGAAGCTGCCCATCGCCAGTTACAAAGAGCGTTTGAACAACTCTATCCGCACAAAGATTTGCAGGAGCGTCACATCAACATCACCTCGTTACTGGCGCGACATGGCCGCTATGTTGTCGAGTGGATCTACAACGCAATCAATATCGGCTCGGTCGAACACCACATCGTTTATTTGTAATACTACGTTTCGTGCATTTCGTGTTATTCGTGGATTGCTTTTGATCTAAACCAAAATACGATCCACGAAATACACGAAACAAGATCGCTTCCATTTACCCTAACTATGTCTCGCATTAGAGTCCTCCCCGATCACGTTGCCAATCAGATCGCAGCCGGCGAAGTTGTCGAACGCCCGGCGTCGGTTGCAAAGGAGTTGGTTGAGAACGCGATTGATGCCGGAGCCACGCGGATTACGATCGACATCGAAGCCGGTGGTCGTAGACTCCTGAAGGTGTCGGATGACGGACATGGGATGGTCCGTGACGACGCCATACTCGCCTTTGAACGTCACGCCACTTCAAAAATCAGTAAGTCAGAAGATCTTGCCGGAATCGCCACGCTCGGTTTTCGTGGTGAAGCCCTGGCTTCAATCGCGGCGGTAGCTCGCGTTGATTTAACAACGCGAACGGAAGAAGCGTCAGCGGGCACGCTCGTAAATATCGAAGGCGGGAAAATGCGCGACGTGAAAGATGCGGCGCATCCCCGCGGCACGACCATCGTGGTCCGTGATCTGTTTTTCAACGTTCCGGCACGCCGCAAGTTTCTCAGATCAGAAGCAACCGAAAGTTTTCACCTTACTAACCTGGTGACTCACTACGCCCTCGCCCATCCCGAAATCGCATTCACGTTAACTAACAACGGCCGCGAGGTCTTGCGCGTTTCCCCTGCGAACGATTTGCGAGAACGCGCCTATCAAGTTTTTGGTGCGGAGTTTCTCGACAACTTACTGGAAGTTGTTGGCAGCAGGAGTCCGGTGGGACGCGTCAGCGGTTTCGTGTCGGCGCCGCGCGACCGCCGCACATCACGCGATGCCCAATATCTGTTTGTGAACGGCCGCTTTGTGCGCGATCGCTTGATCGGCCGGGCATTGTCGGAAGGCTACCGCTCAATTCTGCCTCACGGCGTTTATCCTGCGGCACTTTTGTTCATTGATATCCCGCTGGAAGAGGTGGACGTAAACGTGCATCCAGCGAAAACGGAAGTGAGATTTAGACGCGCTCCGGCCGTCGCTGATGCCGTGCGCGATGCTGTGCGGACTGCGCTCGCGAGCGCTGGTTATGCGCGTAGTGAAGCTAAAGAAGCGCATGAAGCTCATGAGGTCAAGCCGGTGAGTTCAGAATCGCATTCGCAAGCCGCAACCATGTCGGCGGCAGCGAGCGAAGTTTCTCCAGTCACCGCATTCCCGATCCCGATGAACGTGCCATCGCCGGCCGCGGAATCCACCGTCGACAATGAACCTAGCCAGGTTGCAATCGAATTCAGTTGTGGTCCCCAGGAAGAAGGTAACGAAGCTACACGCCTGATGGTAGAGCGGCAGCAAGCCATCGCTGCCAAGACCGATACTGCGCGCGATCTCGACGCGATTCTTCGCCAGGCTTTAACGGAAGAGACGACTCAAGCAACTGAGCAGGCCAATCCGCAGTCCGCAATTCGCAATCCGCAATCAGAGCTGCCTCCTCTGAATTCAGCGGCACGTTTCACACGTGACGTCGCAGTTGAATCTCTCACAAACAACATCCGTCCTCTCGGCCAGCTCGACGAGAGTTTCATCATCGCCACAGACAACGACGGGTTGCTGTTGATCGATCAGCACGTCGCACACGAGCGTGTGTTGTTCGACAAGTACCGTGCACTCGAAGCTGCGCGGCTGACAGAGTCACAACAACTCCTGATTCCTGAGACGTTTGATCTAACACCGGCACAGGCGACAGTCTTTGACGATCTTGCTGCCGAACTCGAACTTTATGGATTTGAAACGATGCGCTTGTCGGGACGCACGGTGGCGATTAAAGCGACGCCTGCTGATTTACCCGCCGGCGAAGCTCGCAACATGTTGTCTGAGTTGCTGGATGCTGTGGACGCGGAGAAGAAGGGAAGCGCTCGCGACACGCTGCGCGACGAGATCGCAGCTTCGTTAGCTTGTCATGCAGCTATCAAAGTAAACATGCCGTTGACGCCGGAGAAGATGCGCTGGCTAATCGATCGACTACTCAAAACATCATCACCAACAACCTGCCCACACGGTCGCCCGGTAATTCTTCGACTTTCAACTCGCGACATCCTCAAGGGCTTTCACCGGATCTAGTGTCCGACATGCTTCAGCTTGTCGTGGACTGTGGAGAGATGAGAGCTGTCCATACTCGATGTCAGTGATCTCACCCGACAAGCCTTTGGTCCAAAAGTCGAATTACCGGGCGTTTCGAGTATTTCGTGTGTTTCGTGGATCGGTTTTTTTCCGCCTAAAAAATGATTCCACGAATTACACAAAACGTGTTGAAATCGACTTTAAGGCAAAGCCCACGACAAGCTGAAAGCATGTCGAACATTAACTACTTGCTTCCGGCCGCAGTTAACTCATTTGAGAGCTTATTAACTATTTCCTTCGCCGCGGCTGCGTTCGGATAATCGGGACTGGTTTCCAATGCTTTCTTATACGAGTCCAGGGCCTTGGCCTTCTCACCTTTCCTCAACAGAAACTCACCGGTGCTGTCATACAGGTTTGCTTCTTTTGGATAGAGTTGGGTGGCGATTTCAAGAACCGCCAGTGCGTGATCAAGTTTGCCGACGCCTGCGAGTTGGTACGCTATGCCGTTCAAACCTCCCGCACTTGCTGGTCCACCTGGACTTATCGAAGAAGATTTTTTGAAAGCAGCAACAGCGGCGGCCCGATCGTTATTGAGCAATGATCCAAAGCCTGCCATGAATTGAGCCAGTGGATGTTCCGGATAAAACTCCACCGCCAGCCTGCCGGTTTTCATTGCTCCGGCGTTCTCTCCTCGCAACACGAATTGTCGCGTCACACTGAAAAGATCATCAACCAGGTTTGGATAGACACTGGCGCCGGCGAAGGTTTGGCGCATCGTTTTGGCTAAAGCATCAAGGTCTGAGTCCGGGAGGAGCCAAAGCTCGCGCATGTATGCAGTGTTCGAACGGTTCCAGTCTCGCGACATCCCGGTGACGAGCGTTTCGAAGCTCTCATTAAAGCGCATCTCTTTGGGAATGCTGGGATCGGTCCTGGTCAACGCAATGTAGTCATCGAAAAACGCCAGCCCACCCCTGGCCGGATATGAATCAAGCGCCGACTTAGCGCCCAGCCGTTGGGCCATGTAAGCCCCTACCTTGGTGAAGGCATTTTTCGACACCGGATGAACACCTTGACCTATTTTGCTCATTGCCTCTTGCGGATTCGCTTTAACAGTTTCCGGATTCACAGTGGCGTTGAAGTGCGTAAAAGCATCGGCAATTTCCTGATCGCTGGCAGGCAATCTTCGGCTGCGCTCAAAAGCTGACATACCGTAATCGAAGGTTGCCTTTACGGCTAAGAGGGTCGCGTTTTTCAGCTTGTCAGGAGAGTAGAGATTCATTTCCACCGGCGCGCCTGTCAGGAGTTGAAACAAGCGCTCCACATACGTCCCCGGATTTGAACCTTCGAAATTAACGCCGACAGCAATTGCCATCCGTTGGGCAGGGATGATGTAAAGGAGCGTTCGCGTCTCCTGTTGACCGCCCGAGTGGACCAGCATGTAGCGGCCGTTATAAGGAGTAGTCTCCCAACCCATTCCATAGTTAGTCAATCGTCCAGCTTTAGTGCTCATCGAAGTCGACATGGCATCCCACGTTTCGGGCTTCAGGAGTTTTTGCTCCATGACGCCCTTAGCAAACTTCAACATGTCCGGCACCGTCGAACGTGTCCCGCCGCCGGCAAAGCGGCTGCTGATATCTATGAACTCTGAATTTTTTACTTGTCCGTTAACGAGTTGATAACCGCGAACTCGATTTGGAATAACATCGAGTGGATCGTCCATTCGCGTGTCGTTCATGCCCAGCGGTTGCCAAACGTGCTGACGCATGTAATCGCCAAACGACATGCCGCTGGCAACTTCAACAATCGCACCGAGCAGGTTGTAACCATAGCTGGAATAGCTGTAACGCGTGCCGGGCTCTGCGACCAGATCGAAAGCTTCAAAAATCGCGATCGATTCCCGCGTGTTCTTGTGCGTCTTAATGTGCAGTTCGTTTTCCGGATTTTTGTAATGACTAATTCCGCCCATGTGTCCGAGTACCTGCCGCACCGTGACCGGCCATTGCTTCTTTGGAAAATACGGGACGTAGGTTTGCACTTCGGCGTCGAGATCGATTTTGCCTTTATCAACTAGTTGTAAGATGGCGACTGCAGTCATTGGTTTGGTAACGGAGGCCAGGCGGTAGGCGGACTCGGCTTTCGCCGGTGACTTGTTTTCCAGGTCTGCGTATCCGTAACCCTTCACCCATACGAAGTCGTCCTTCACGAAACCGATAGTTAGCCCGACTGTCTTATCGAGCGCCATTTGCTTGCGCGTAAACTCATCGAACTGCTGAATCGCCTTTGAATACCGGGCAGCCGTCCGCACGCCGGTACGCGGCGCAGGCGATTTTGTTTTCTGCGCCAGCGCTGCTGGGACAAACAGCGACGTGTGCAGCAGGAGTGCGAGCGCGAGCATCTGCGCAAGTTTCTTCATGGTGCAAACCTCCGTTGGGGGTGGAAGATGGAGATAGTTATAGACGATTGAAGGACGTTATAGAGTTTCAAACGTTAACAGGAAGAATTGAATTTCAGTGGGAAGATTGCGCGCACTATACACCAAAATCGATCCGCGAATTACACGAAATAACACGAAATTAGAGTTTCGTATGTTTCGCCAATTTTGTGGATCGACATTAACCACGCGCTATAACGCCGCCAACGCGGCCATCACTGCGTCCAGGTTAGAAAGATCCGGCAGCAACGCGTCTGGTTTGCACGCAACGAGTTCGTCGAGTGCATAGAAGCGTCCGGTGTGAACGGCGAGTGACCGGGCGCCGAAGTGCTGTGCGCATCCGATGTCGTTGGGAGTGTCGCCGATCACGATGAACTGCTGGGGCGCGAGTTCTAATCCGAGGTGACGTCGAATCCGTTCGGCAGCCAGGGTGGGAAGATCGCGGCGGTCGTGTGACTCATCACCAAACGCGCCAGGAAGTGGAAAGAATTCGGCCAGCCCCATCAGTTCCATCTTCAACCATGCCGCCGGTTCAATGTTGCCGGTCAGCAACGCCGATTGGTAACGCGGGTGTTCGTTAACTGCTTCCAACACTTCGCGGACGCCCGGTAGAACTTCAAAGACTGGCTCGCCGTTTCCGGTAAACTTGTGCATCGCTTTCATGTAGCTCTCGCGCAGGTCATGTACGCGTTCGCGAATATGGTCGTGTGTGAAACCTTCGTGCTTGAGGGCTTCGCCGACGATTTGCAAATCCGTCATACCGGAAACTCTCATCTCCGGCAGACGTCCCGCAGTTCCAAACACTTCTTCCAACATGGGAATCGTGTAGTCCTTGAAAGATCCAACCTTGGTGGAACGAATCAGAGTTCCATCAATGTCCCACAGAAGTATGCGTTGATCTTTGCCTGAAATCTTTCTGGTATCCATAAGTGCGCCATCCGCAGATTACGCAGATTACACAGATCATAAGAGAACCAACAAGCAGTGACGCATTGAATCTGTGTAATCTGCGAAATCTGCGGATAAACAGCCAACTTTCGTTGACACGAATCACTACTTGATCATAAAAGACTTCGTTCAAACGACCACGAACTCGGGGAGGAAGTTTATGCAAATGAAAATACATCGGCTGGCACTGTTTGGTTTCGTTCTAATCGGTTTGCTTTCTGCTTCCGTTTCAGCGCAGCAGTCGCCATTGGTAGGCTCGTGGAATAGTCCCGATGTAGGACTCAAGGTGACGTTCAATCCTGATGGGACAGGGATACTGGATGGACAGCCCATCAAGTACTCCGTGCGCGGCGCGCAACTCATTGTGCAGGAGGCCGCCTCCGTCAATACGTATTCGTACAAAATGGACGGCGACGTGTTGACCGTATCAGGCGGTAATCTCGAGTCGCCGCTGCGGTTCGTGCGCGAATCCAACAGCGGTGGTTTCGCCAGACGCAAGAGTGGTCAAACGCAGCAGAAAACCGGCGGAGGCCTGGTGGGACATTGGAAGAGCCCCGAGGCAACTGTCCAAATCAAAGAGGATGGGACTTTAATTCTTAACGGCTCTCCTTTTCGATATGTCGTCAAGGGAAACACGATTGTCATCGGTAACGACGAGGGCGTAATGCAGTTTCCGTTTCAGCTCTCGGGTGACACACTTAACGTGCAGGTTGATGGCCGAACGGTTGTGTACCGCCGGTTGAGTGAGGACGAAGCAGAGAACGCTGCGAGTTCGGGCGCGAACCCCGCAGAGCTCGTAGGCAAATGGTGTTACATGTCGAACGTTAACTCGAGTGGCGGCGGCCGCATGTCTAATCGCTGCTTTACGCTTTATGCGAATGGTACTTATGAGTTCTACGCCGAGACGAGTTCCTCTGGGCCAGTTGCGTCATCGGCGTCTCAGGAATCAGATAGCGGGACGTGGAGTGTGTCCGGCGGGACGATTACCGCAAACTCCCGGGCGCGTGGAACGCTGGTGTTTCCACTGGAGAAGCGGAACCACCCGAAGACCGGTGATCCAATGCTGGTCCTCGATGGCGATGCGTATGTGACTTACAGTCCGCGACAACCCTGGTAATGCTTATCCGCAGATTACGCAGATTTAAAACCGAACTACAAAGTTAAGAGACTTTCCAAACCGGGGAGAGGTTCCTGCCTCTTAACTGTTCATTTTGAAATCTGCGTAATCTGCGTAATCTGCGGATAACTATTCGATAACCGCCAGAACATCACCAGCGTTTACTGTCGCGCCGGATGCGACGCTGATTGAAATCACCACCCCGGCCTTCGGTGCTTTCATCTCGTTCTGCATTTTCATTGCTTCAACCACGATGATTCCCGCGCCTGCTTCTACCGAATCGCCCGCTGCGACGAGTAGTCGGACGACCTTGCCAGGCATGGGAGAAACTATTTCCGCCGTTCCGTGTCCATGACCGGCAGCGTTCTCACTGCTACGCAACCGTTTGGGATCAATAATGGTGATCTCGTAAGAGCGGCCGCGCAAAGTGACATCGTACTTTCCCGCTTCCCGCCTGGTTTCGATTCGACAGCGATACACAGTGGTCCCGTTCGTAATCAACAACACTCCACCAGCATTCTCGCGCGCCATCAAGTCGTAGCCGCGCCCTTCGATTTCAGCGGTGACGCTGTTCTCGACAGTGTTCAGCGAGATCTGGTGCTCGGTGTCAGCTATTTGTGCTTTGAGTTTCAATTATTCCTGGTCCTGTTTGTGTGTTTCGTGGATCGCTTTTGATGTTGGATAAAACGATCCACGAATTACACGAAACACACGAAATCAGCGATCACGGGTTGTGAATCTGCCGACTGGAACACGGCCTGACATCTTCCAACGACTTTCCACATCCTTGATCGAAGAGGCGCCCTGCGAAGTCGCTCGCTGGTGCCTGGCGTAATGAAGCGCCGCGGCAATCGTGGCGATGTCGCGTTCAACCGTATCGCCCACCGGCCGCGCGTTCTGAGCGCGACGCTCATTGAAGCGCGAGATGAAACCAGTATCCAGGCGCCCCTGGATGAACTCTTCATCGCGGACAATTTCACGGAAGAAAGGCAGGGTTGTTTTGATTCCAGAGATCTCATATTCATCGAGCGC
>DATEPF010000006.1:0-8094 GCA_035273325.1 Pyrinomonadaceae bacterium
ACTCACTCTCTCGTCCGACAAAGTCGATAACGATCGACTCGCGTGGAGGTAGTTCATCTTCAAGAGGCTCTGCCTTCGAATGAATTGAGTGTGTGCCGAGTAACCGATCCATTAATGCCCTAATCTCTGAAGCGTTTTCCAGTAATCCCGCACGAAGCAAAACACGTCTGGCACAGTCCAGAAGAAGAAAAGAATCTTCTCTGGTGAAATCATCTTCACCCGGATGCATCAGTGGATCACGTAAGTCCTTGATGGTCTTAATCCAGCTGAGTAACTTCTCTTTCTGGATTTTCAACTCTCTTGCATTCTCTTCTGAGTTGTTTTTGAGGAGGACGGAATAGTATTTGTCGAAGATGTTAAAGAAATGGCTAACGCTAAGCAGATCGAAGTCATCGATGAGAGGCGTATTCAATTGTCCCGATGCTCTAGTTGATCGAGCATTAGCTCTAATTCGATCCCATTCCTCTTTAGTAAAGAGCGAGTGGAGTTTTTCGGACCAATCCTCTGGAAAAGTCTCTCTGAGGTTGTTGCGAATTAACCGTACCACCGCATTACGATATACCCGTTGAATAGCTTCGTAGCAAATAGAGTTGTTGTTTGACATGTGAGTTTTCCTTGGATGTGAGTCTTCCGTCTAGCTTGATTGAGCAGGTTAGTTCAGAGATGGTTCGTTTCGCCGGTGAGTGAACGTGGCTGAAACTAACACGATTATGACGGCAGCGTATGCCAGATCATCAAGGATGAATAGCACCGTATATATCCAATCGCCGGCTACAAATCTCGCCCCTCCATAGAGAACCGCAGGCAGAAGAAAAAGAATGAAGGTGAATAAGACCGACTCGAGTAAATAAAAAAGCAGACCAAGGACGGTCAAAAAGGATACGCGGGGATGCCGGTTCCAGCGAACCAGCGCAAACACGAGCCCGGCGAGCAGCAGCAGAAAAAGCGGGATACGTCCGGCGAAAACATTGAAGAGATAAGAAGGATCCATTCGCTGATGTTCTCTTCGATACTAAGGGCCTGTCACTATCGGACGGCGACGCATAAATATCGCCGCGAGCAGCAACCCGAAACCCAGCGCAAGTGTGGCGTTATAAATCAGCCGCAACACCATCATAAAAGTCTGCATCTCCGCTGGTGACCGGTCGGCCCTGAACCAGGTCGGTACCCAGGTGTAAACTCCGGCGAATAAGAGACCGTGTACCAGCAGGTAGAACAAACTAAAGCCCGCGACCAATGCAACGCGTAGATTGCGTTTTGCGCGTGTGAGACAAAAGATAAGACAGCCAACCAGCGCCAGCATCGAAGGCAACTGCTGGAGTAAGCTGCGAACCAACTGCCAAAGCTGATCGGACGTTTCCATACGTCAGTACAAATTGCCTTCGCGTTTGCGGCCGGTGTAGTCCACATAGACCACTTTTAGTTCAGTATAGAAATCGAGGGCGGTGGAACCCTGTTCGCGATCTCCTATGCCAGTGCCTTTGATCCCGCCAAAAGGAATATGCGCCTCGCCGCCGGTCGTGGGAGAGTTAACGTGCGTCATGCCGGTCTCGATCTCATCGACAAATCGAAAGATGCGCGCGGCGTCGTTCGAGAAGATCGATGACGACAACCCAAACTCAGTGTCATTCGCGATCTCCATTGCCTCGTCGAAATCTTTTGCGCGGAGTACGGACAACACTGGTCCAAAAATCTCTTCCCGAGCAATGCGCATGTCAGGTGTGACTCGATCAAACACTGTCGGGTTTACGAAGTATCCTTTGTCCAGGCCGTTTCCCGTTGCTCGAGTCCCTCCGCAGACCAGCGTTGCGCCGTCTTCCTTGCCGACGTCGATGTATTTCAGCACCGTCTTGAATTGGCTCTCGTCAACACTGGGACCCATTTCAGTTTCAGCATCCATGCCGTCGCCAATCCTCATCGACTGTGCGCGCCGCGCGATTCGTTCTACAAACTCATCTGCGATGTCATCGACCACCACAGCCCTGCTGGTGGCCGTGCAGCGCTGACCGGAAGATCCGAAAGCGCCTTGAGCGGTCGATTCAACTGCCAGGTCGAGATCGGCGTCCTCGAGAATAACGACCGGATTCTTCCCGCCCATTTCGCATTGCACTTTAGCGCCTCGGCGCGAGACCTGTTCGTATAAACGAATGCCCACTTCGTTGGAACCGGTGAAGGAAACTGCTTTGATTGCAGGATGACTGATTATTTCGTCACCTGCTTCCGACCCTGATCCAATCACCAGGTTGAGTACGCCCGGAGGAATTCCAGCTTCTTCGAATATTTCTACGATGCGCACAGCGGTGGCCGGCGTGAGACTGGCTGGTTTGAAAACGACGGTGTTTCCTGCCACGAGCGCAGGCGCAATCTTCCAAACGGGAATTGCGACGGGAAAATTCCACGGTGTGACGCAGGCGACCACACCGAGTGGTTGCTTGATCGTGTATGCGAAGTTTGACGGCAGCTCAGATTGAATAGTTTCGCCGTTCATCCTTCTTGATTCACCGGCGCAGAATTCAGCGACGTTAATTGACCGTTGCAATTCGCCCCGTGATTCGGCGAGGGTCTTGCCCTCTTCGCTGGTCAGTATCCGCGCAAGTTCTTCTTTGTTTTCTTCGAGCAGGCGGGCAGCCTTTGCAACGATCTTTCCGCGGGCAGGGGCAGGGGTGGACCGCCAACGCGGAAATGCGGCAATAGCAGCTTCAACCGAAGCCCGAGCCTCCTCGCGCGTCGCTTGTTTGATCGTGCCTAGTATCTCGTCCGTATTCGCCGGGTTGATATTTTCCGCGGTCCTGGATGATGTTGACTCGACCCATTTCCCGGCAATGAAGTTCTTATAAGTTTGCATGAATTGCTCAGTAAGAATTCGCGATTAGTGGCTGGAACGGCGGTTAATATATCATTTGCGGCTGTGATTGACAGCACGAGAGAGCCAGCCGAAATCCGAGTGGAACCCCAAAATCTAACCAGCCTTCTGCAACAGCGCGTTCAGCAGAACCCACAAAAACAGTTTCTGTTTTCGGAAGCTCACGGGCGGGTGTTCACTTACGCTGAATTTGAAAAGGTCGTCAACGCGACGTCGAAGCTTCTCGCGTCTCATGGGGTAGGACGCGGCGATGTTGTAAGTCTGTTGCTGCCGAACAGCGTTGAATACATCGTCAGTTATTTTGCTTGTTGGCGTTTGGGCGCACTGGCCGGGCCGGTCAATTCGCTACTCAAAGAAGATGAGACCGCATACGTCATAAACAACTCCGAAGCGAAGGCGATTGTTCTCGGCAGCGAGTTTCGGGAACGCATTGAGAACATTCGCGGGCAGCTACCACACCTGCGAGCAGTTATCACGTTTGACGACGCGCTCGCGAGCACAAAGGACGTGCCGGCGGCGAACGGTGCAGGGGAAGTTTCCAACGGCGACGAAGCAATCATCATCTACACGTCAGGTACCACCGGAAAACCCAAAGGCTGCCTTTTAACTCACGGAAATTTGATTGCAAATGCGCGGCAGATAAGTCAGTGGTTAGGGTTTGACGAAAACGATCGTTTGTTAACGATGATGCCGCTGTTTCATATGAACGCGGTTTCCGTAACCACGATATCCGCGTTGTATGCCGGCGGTTCGACGGTCGTTAGTCCAAAGTTTTCCGCATCGCGCTTCTGGCAAATCATTTCTGAATACCAAATAACTTCATTCGGCTCGGTCGCCACGATGTTGTCTATGCTGTTGCATACATATCCAGACGGGGTTCCTAAAGGACTCGACACGAGCAGGCTGAGATTTGCAATGTGCGGATCGGCGCCGGTGCCTGCCGAAGTCATGCAGCGCTTTGAAGAAACATTCAACTGTCTGGTGATCGAAGGATATGGACTTTCGGAGTCGACCTGCCGCTCGACTTTCAATCCGCCCGACCAACGCCGGCGTCCCGGTTCATGCGGAATTCCGATTGGTAACGAAATGAAAGTAGTCGATGAAGATGATTGTGATGTTCCGGATGGCGAGCTCGGTGAAATCGTTTTGCGCGGTGAGAACATATTGAAGGGATATTACAAGAATGAACGCGCGACCGCGGAGGCGTTTCGTAATGGCTGGTTTCACACGGGAGACATTGGTTATCGCGATGCCGACGGTTTCTTCTATATAGTCGATCGTAAGAGTGACATGATCATTCGTGGTGGTGAAAACATTTATCCGCGGGAAATTGACGAGATCCTATATCAACATCCTGACGTGGCGGCGGCGGCCACTGTCGGTGTTCCTGATCCGCTCTATGGTGAAGAGGTCGCAGCATTTGTCGTTTTGAAGGACGGCAGGGAGGGGAACGAAGAAGAGTTGTTAGCGCACTGCCGCGCGCGACTGGCCGATTTCAAATGTCCGAAGACAATTCGTTTTGTCGACGATATTCCTAAAGGGCCGACTGGTAAGTTGCTCAAACGCGAACTCGCTGGGAAGTAAACATCACACAATTTTGTAACGATTCAACACTGCGATTGACACCATCGAGTAACCTAACCTAAAGTAACCGCGCTCATAAAACGTGTGATAAACCGCTCCGTTTCTTAGCGAGTGGTGTCGCGTCCAGAACAAGGAATGGGAACGGTTAGTGTCTTCCTACCGGGCTCAAAAATAACAATAGCGGCAATAGTTCTTAGTCCTTAACTGGCGGACGTGTACGTCCGCTGATCAGGGTCGATTCAAATCGGCCTCCCACTTTGATCTTTGCGAAGTAGTGCATTGATCTGTCAACAACAGAATTTTCTAGGGGGTATTAGATAGATGAAAAGATTGTTTATTTCATTGGCGTTCGCCGCAATGGCAATTTTCGCGATGTCAGCATTCACAGTCTCCGCTAATGGCGATTGTGAATTCACTCTCTTCGGTTCCGCGCAAGAAGCGACTGATCCGGAGAACAGCAGCAATGAGGTTGTCTTAATCGATGGCGATGCCGGATCCGGGGGTGTGAGTAAAGACTTGCCCGCAGGCACAAAAGCAACCGACATCGATAATCAAGTCAACTTGAAGTATTACCATGTAGCACCGAAAACCTGCACACTCGGTTCTCCGCGAATACAGTTGGCAATCGATACCGATGGCGATGGTGATTTTGACGGCAACGCATTTGGATACGTTGGTCACGCGCCTTTCGGTGGCGGCTGTCTGACCGGGGTGTGGGATTTCAATGATATGACCGATGCGGTGGGCCGCTGGGACTTGTCACAGGTTGGCGGCGGAATGACCCTTAACTGGGACGCCATGGAAGCATATTTGGCGGCAACCTATCCAAATTATCAAATCCTTAGCGGTAGTCTCGTTGAGGATGGATATCCTGGTGATTCTTACTACGACTTGATCACCATAGGTGACTGCACGTTTGACGGTGACGACGACGTGGCTGTCGGTCCGCCGACTTCTGGTGAACAGTGCAAAAACGGGGGTTGGGCGACGTTCAACTCTCCGCGCACCTTCAAAAACCAGGGCGACTGCATGCAGTTTGTAAACAGTGGTAAGTAATTGGAACTGCTGTCGCAATAAAAAAGGGCGGGCCATCAAGGCTCGCCCTTTTAGCATTTCTGTCACTGTCGCCGTGTCACGCCTGGCTTAAATTAATTGTTGAATTATGTCGAGTCACTTTTATGCGATCGACCACCCAACCACCGAGTAACCACAACGAACAGAACGAGACCATCAATACCGAAAACCATTTGCCGTATAGACCATCAGGTGAAAACTTTTCCGTGGCGTGATGAAGTACTTCGCTGTTTGGTAACAGTCCGGTTTCCGTAAATTCGTGGAACGTATAAATGCCGACCTGAACCAGGAACAGTAGCAAGAAAACGCCGGTGACCTGGAAGAACCTCTTGATGTTTATGAGGTGCGAAAAGCGGGTCCAGGCGAGGGCGAACAGGATAGCTGAAAGAAGCCCTAACAACGCTCCGGTTACCAGCTGAGAATCCCGAACCTGCAACAACATCAGGGCAGTTTCCATACCTTCTCGCGTGATCATCAAAAACGTGAAGAGAAAAACTCCCGCTGCCGCGGCTATGCGGGAACTGCGGGAAGACATCTTGCTAAGTCGCTCGTGCATACGCTCACGCAGCTTAGGCCCCGTTCGCCACATGTGGATCACGAGCGTTCCCACCATCACCATTGCGATCAAACCAAGCACAGCTTCGCGCAAAGCTTCATTGGCAAAAAACTGATTGATGTATCCGCCGAGTGTTTCGCCAAACATTTGCGTCGTACGAACATCGTCGACGCCGGTTGCCAGCAGATAGCCAAGCCCAGCGCTGGCCGACAAACCCACTGCCAGGGCGGTGTAGACCACGATGTTGAGCCAGCTCTGGCCCGACTTCTTCAGGTAAGCAAGAATTACGGCAACGAGCAGGAAAGATTCAAACCCTTCGCGAAGAACGATGATGAAAGAATTAAGCATGAATAATAAACTTTCTGTGAATTGGTGCTTTTCGCTGATATCGGGTAAGTGCGAACGACCCGTGGGCAGTATAGTCTAATTGAAAACCAATTTCAATTTCCCGTTCACATTGTTCATGTTGCTTCGTGTATTTCGTGGATCGCTTTTTCTCCTTCAAAAGCGATACACGAAATAGACGAAAAAGCCAAAAAGCTGAGTTATTGAGGCGTTACGGGGATTATCGCCAGATCCGCACGGATGGGACCAAGTTGCGTTTGTGCCGAGATTCGCAGCGGCAGCCGCCGCCGGTCATCGCTCACCCAAACGCGCAATTGATACTTGTCCGGCGGAGCGTCGTCGGTTGTTAGCACCACTTGAATGGCGGGAATTGTTTGGGAGCCCAACTGGATCGGTTCTCGTTTCAGGGCCTCAATGAATAGTGTTTTAGGTTTATTGTTAACCAGCAGCGAGATACCGCTTTTGCGAGGAGGTGAGAGGTTAAACGTGCGCAACGCGTAAAAGAAGCTCAGATAATCATGTGTCCCCACCGGAATCTCAATGCGCGCGCCGCCCTCCGGCGTCGCCGTTCCGTAATCCTGGACAATATTTAGTTTTACATTCGAGCGGCTCCGACCCTCTACCAGGTTCATTTCAGATCGAAACGGCAGAAGCGTTTTCGGATCTACGTAAGAGTTGATCAGATCGTTTGCGACAAACAGATGCTGGAGTGCGTTAGTTGTCTGTGCACTAACTGACAGCCAAATACCATCACGTGCGAAATACTTCGACCGCGCGCGCACCTGAAAGGACGCGCGTCCCACAGGAGCACTGATGGTTGGCAGGTAAACCTGATAGTTCAGTTGTTCGCCAACTTGAAAGGGCAGGTCAGTTAAGCTGTTATCGTTAACACTGGTGACCGGAGTTGCCGAAGGATTCGGTGGCAGTGACACGGGCGTGGGAGTTGGCACGGGGACCACAGGCAAAGGCGGCGGTGTGGCGATGATCTCGGAACCAGCGAGTTCCGCTCGGATTTCACCCGCAGGATGTTCTCCGATCATCAGCACCGGAACATGTCGTTGATCATCGCTGAAGTAAGCTCGTATATCGTCGATCCTCGAATGGCCTTTTATCCTTAACTCAGTGACAACCGTATCGAAGGTACCGACGTTGGTCTTCACCACCCGCCGCCCTCGTACTTTTACTTCGACATCATGTGTTTCATTCTCATGGCGAACCAATAAACGATAAGTACTGCCCTGGCTAAGCGGCAGTGCCCGGACGCGATAAACGGCTGAGAGAACGTCGTACGTTCCGGGAATCGTAACCGTCGGCGTCGACGCTACCGGTACCGACCCTGCAGGCTGATTGAAATCTATCGTTACTTCTGAAGTAGGCGTAGTCGTGCGCGCAATCTGCTGACCGTGAAAGGGCAAGCCCGTTGCGGGTTCGACGTAGGTGATGTAATCGTGATTTAGTGCCAGCAGCGCTGCATGAACTACGTCCAGGGTTTCGATGTGGCCTTTTAATTGGAACGCATCACGGCCCGAGAAGGGGGCGCGCGCCGTCACGAGTAGTTCGACGTGGGCGGCGGTGTTGAAGTTGGAAAAAGAGACGTTATAGCTAAGCCGTTCGCCGAGCCGGTAAGGACCGGCGGAAAACGGTTGGTCGGAAATACTTTGCGCGCAAACCT
>DATEPF010000007.1:0-10233 GCA_035273325.1 Pyrinomonadaceae bacterium
AGCCCAACCGTTTGAGGTTGGTTTGCAGTTCGACAACCTTCGGTCCGCTCGAGCCTTGTTTAAGAACACTCATTTTTCCATGCTCCAGCTCATATAGCTGATTCGCGAAAATTCGTGTATTTCGTGGATCGCTTTTTTGCACATCGCAAAAAGATAATCCACGAATTACACGAAAGCTACTACACCGTGTCCAGCGCCTTCCACGTTTTAGGTCCAACGATCCCATCAGGCACGAGTACATGATCTCGCTGGAACTTACGCACCGCAGCCTCTGTTCGTGGCCCAAACTTTCCGTCGGCGTTAATACCAACTTTCGTTTGCACCGTCTTCACGTGTTGGCCGGAATCGCCGCGCCGTAGTGTCGGCCGGCCGGGTTGGCCTCCTTGCGGCGCAGGTTCTGCCGGCGGAATTAGAGTCGGCGGCGGAGCTGTGCCGTCCAGTATTGCCGTTACAGCAACCCGGAAAGCGTTCATGTCCAGACTCGGATCATTTTTACGTCCGGCTGGTAGCGCGTATTCTTTGTGCCCACAACAAAATGTCGCGTCTTTTCCCAGGTGCTTCAGGATCGCTGCTACACCGCGATGGTAAGCATCCAACTGCACTGCCGGCCAGGGACTATCGGACGGCTTGCCGGTGTTCTCGGCTTCAATGCCGATGAAACTCGAATTGCCGGTGACGATTCCTTTAAACTTGCCGGCGCCTGCGTGAATCGCTCGACCAGCGGCAATTATGTAGAACGTCCCGTCACGGCCCAGACCGAGTTGCGACAGTGGTCCCGGCAGCGCGGCCAATCCCGGACTGGCCCTTCGTCCTTCCTTAAGAGTTCTCAGGCTCGGCATGTTGCCTCGCTCCGGACCGGCGCCGCCGGTATGGTGACAAATGACTCCGGCGATTGGTCCAACATCTCCACGTCCGCGGTTCTCCCAACCGTCCTCAACAGCGACCTTGAGACCCGCTTCTTCAAGCACGGGGCGTAACCATGTCAATGAGAATGCCATTTTAAGCTACACCTCCTTGTGAACGCGGCAGGTCTGTATCGGGAGTTTCATCGACAATGTCGACATCGCAACCATCAACCGTTTCTACTGATTCGCCGGTTGCAGGATCGATCTCTGGCTCTTCTGGTTCTTCCTCGTCGTCGGCCGTCTCGATGTATGTGAAGCGTTCCTTCGGAGATCCTTCCTGACCGTCGGGGTTGGTAATAACCACCTCCACTTCCCCTGCTTCGTGCGGCGGAGTTACTACTCTGATTGTTGTCGCATTCTCAAACGTAACTGAACCAGACTGGTCACCAAATTTGACCGCCGGCTTATCTACAAAACCGGTGCCCGTAATAGTTACGACGGTGCCGCCGGCAACAGAACCTTCTTTAGGCAACAAACCGCTAATTGTCGGTCCGGTCAATTTGTCGCCGCGTTTAGCATCACCTTTCCCGGGAGCCGGCCTGAAGAGTGTAGTGAACAGTTCTTCCAGCTTGTCGGTTGCTTGTTTTGAAAACATTCCGGCGAGGGCCGCCATGCTGGCCACACCATAAGGGCTAACATCACTGGCGCCGCCCGTGAGCAATCCCGCGCGCACCACGAAATATAGGATTAGGGCCAGGCCCACCCCAACGAACGGTCGCAGCGCATACCACCAGATCCAGCTCCGGGCAAACTTGCGGTTGCCCACGTAGTCGGCGAAGGAAGTGGCTGAATGGATATAACTTCCGATGGCCCCTGCCACGATCACCAGAAATATGAGCCGCTCATCGAGAGACGTGTGTACGTCAAACTTCAGGTTGGGGTAACGCGCGAAAAATGTGATGACATCAGTGAGGTTCCGACTGACGTCGGCCACCTTTTCCGTGGGCCACGGGTCAGGTGGCCAGGCTTTGAATAACAGGTAGAACAGCAGCACGCCGACCGCCACGTACAGAATTCCAATAAGGGTTATTTGTTCCTGCGTTGGCGGCACCGCCGGTGTCAGGGGGAGACTTCCATCGTCGTCGGGGCCTTCCAGCGATCGTTTTTTTGCGAGCTTTGCTAGCGCAGCTTTTTCTTTTGTGCTCATGAGGTATGTTCCTGTGAATGGTTGATGGACGTATCAAAAAGGCTTGAGCTTCGAGAACAAAATGTCCGAGTTAAATGTAAATCCGAGATGGAAACCTTTCGTTGAATTCGAAACACGTAGCCCACGGTTGAGATGGCTAACGTGAAGGTTTGTTGGCGCTTGGCCTTTTCTGATCAGACGCAGCGGCCTACCGTTGCGCGCGAGTGGTTCCGCTTTGATAGGGTCTTGCGATCATGAGAAGCGGCTCGTTGTACTGCGAAGAGCGACGGATCTCGTAACCATATAACGCCACAAGCAAATACTGATTAGAGAGAAGAACGCGTGAACACGCCCGAGCAAGGTTGCGAGTCTATGAGAAACGCGCGCACGATAGTTGACGTCCCCTCACCTTGTCAAGAAATTTATGCCAGAGTTTTTGCAGCGGTTGTTCTCACTGAAAGCGCACAATTCGGGCGCAAAAAACTGTTTCTGCGACGTTCGAAATCTGTACCTTCAGTTACTAATGACTCTTCAGGGCAAAACATTTCCTTACCTGAATCCGCCTGTCTGAAACAGCATGAATGTTTGAATCCGCGAGCGTGATGTTAGGATTGCAGTATCAACCCCTGCATTGGAGATCGACATGGAAACTTACCGCTTCACTCAACTCGATGTGTTTACTCAGGAACCTTTTGCCGGAAATGCGCTGGCCGTTTTTCCCGAAGCCGAAGGTCTGACCGACGAACAGATGATGAAGATTGCTCGCGAGATGAACCTTTCAGAGACAGTTTTTGTGTTGCCTCCGCGCGACCAAAACACCTTGCGAAGGCTGCGCATATTTACCCCGGCGCGCGAGATTCCGTTTGCGGGCCATCCGATTGTGGGTACCTGGAACGGACTGGCGCGCGAAGGCGTGGTTCCTTTGCCGGACGGCGGGAACGGATGGACCACTATCAAACAGGAAGTTGGAATTGGCGTGCTGCCGGTGGAGATTGAGTTCGCAGAAGGTTTGCCTTCACAAGTGGTGATGACTCAAGGCAAGTTTGAAATAGTTGGTGAAGTTGATGATGGGAATGAGCAAGCCGAAATTGCGAGGGCTTTAGGTCTCGCCAGAGAAGATCTGGACGAAAGTCTGCCGATTCAGATCATTTCTACCGGCCTCTCCTTTCTTGCTGTGCCTGTAAGATCAATATCTGATCTGGGCCGGTGCAAGGTGAACGCCGGTCTGCTGTCCGAGATCTATGTGCGCGCCGGCGGCACAGGCTGTCTGGTATTTAGCCGTGAAACACTTGAGATCGGAGATTCGCGAGCGCACGCTCGCATGTTTGCTCCCGCGGACAACATTCCTGAGGATCCGGCCACGGGCAGTGCGTGCGGCGCGCTGGGCGGTTATCTGGTCCATCACGGAGTTTCCGGTGTGGAGCCGGAAGACGGCAAGTTTAAGTTTGTGATTGAACAAGGCGACTTTATCAACCGTGCGAGCCGCATTCATCTTGAGGTTAGGGGAAACACCGGTTTAGTTGAACAGGTCCGGGTTGGTGGCTACTCGGTCGTCGTAGCGCACGGTGAAGTATTCGTTTAGTTTTTGGTTCGTGTTATTTCGTGTACTCCGTGGATCGTTCTTCGTGAGTGGTAAAAAACGATCCACGAATCACACGAAGGCTCGTGTTTGAAGTAACTAACCTGAACGCGGAGATGGATAACACCCTCGACTTGTTAATAATCGGTGCCGGGCCGGCAGGCTTGTCGGCGGCTGAGGCCGCCGCGCGCGAGGGTCTGAATTACCTGGTCATCGAAAAGGGCACCATCGCTGACACGATACGCCGCTACCCCGTGGGTCGAGCTCTCTTCTCGACGCCCAACGAATTAGAAATGGAAGAAGGAACATTGCATCCGTGTCGGGACAAACCCACGCGCGAGGAATTGCTGTCGCATTACATTCAGTTTGTTCTGAACCACGATTTACGAATCAATACAGGCGAGGAAGTAATAAACGTCGAACATTTGAATCCCTACGAATTTGTCGTTGAGACAGATCGCCAATCCTATCGCACGACGCGGCTACTATTTGCGATTGGGGCCATGGCCCACCCGCGGCGCCTCAGAATCCCCGGGGAGGACTTGCCGAAGGTCCATCACCTTTTCGTCGAGCCGTATGCGTATGTTCGCAAAGACGCACTCGTAGTGGGCGGGGGAAACAGCGCTGCGGAGGCTGCCTTGTTTCTTGCGGAAGAAGGCGCACGTACCACCCTTGCAATTTGGCGCGAAGATTGGGAAAACCGCGATCCGAAAGCCGGTGCAATGAAGCACTGGGTTCGCGCGCCCCTCGAAAAACAGGTGGCCGCGGGTCGTTTGCACGTGGTGCTTTATAAGGACGTCATCAACATTTCCGAAACCGACGTCACGTTGACAGTTGAAGGCGGTGACCAGTTGACCGTCCGGAATGACGTAGTTTTTGTTTTGATTGGGAGCGATGCTGATCTGACGCTACTGAAGAAACTCGGCGTGAAGAGTGAACCCGGGAAACTGACGGAAGTACCTGTCTACGATCCGGAAACCTTCGAAACGAACGTCCCCGGGGTTTACGTAGCCGGCCATTTTACTCACCAACGTCATATCAAAGCCGCCATCGATGTCCCTCGCCGGATTATCCCGTTGATAGCGAATAGTCTGCGCCCAACAAGCGGAACCTATTCCCGCCACGCAAACTCGGATTCCTGTACCTGACGGCTATCAAGAGCGTTCGACATCCTTTGCGACAATCTCTCCGAGGCTATCCACCTCAAAAACAAAACGAACACGGATGTTCTGCGCGGAGACTTTACACTCTGCTTTTGCTTGCACATTTCGTTGCCGCAGCTCGTCACGAAGGTTCTTATCGCTGACATGCTTACCTTCGAAGAAGACTGGATCAGTTCCGGAAGGCGGATTGCCGCTGCAGACATGTATCCGGCCCGTATCGTCAGCCATACGCCAGAAATAAATGAAGCCTTGTCCATTCATAGTTGCTCCTTGCAGACGCACAATGGGCGTGCGGTGGACTTACACCTTCGTGTCTCCCAACGAATTTACCTATCTGCTGCGAACTGACCTTCCTCGGGCGCGTCGGTATTGCGAAGTAAGTCCATCAGATCCCCGATCGTCGGATACATTGTAGTTTGACCAAAGATCAGGCTCTGCTGAACAAACGGCGCATCCCCGCTTTTCTTAACGAACCATCCTATTAATGGTAGGTTTCGACGAACCCAGGGGATACTGTTGGCGATGGGAATTCCACCCCACGTTCTCTTTGGTAGGCCCAGGCGCGCGTTGGCATTGAAGCGCGATATCTCACGCAACTCCATGTTGCTTAATTGCACTTCGGTGTTGACAGTATGGCGCTCAACGCGAGGCAACTGCGGGTTAACGGTACCGTCCGGCTCGCGGATCATCGTCGCAGCGACATGGTCAAACTGGAAACGCAAAGCCTGACCCGAAGGATCGAATATCGGTGTAACCTTGAACACGCCCCCTGTTGTCAGTCCATAAAGTTCCGCTTCGTTCCGCCTTGGCAGAGCATTCAGACCTCCGAGGATGCTGAGCACGTTGCCGGTTTGACCTGCAAGATAAAGGTTCGCGAGCTGTTGCACCCCTTCTAGGATGTCGGTTTCTTCACCGAGGGCGAGTTGGGCCGACCCTCGGGCGTCCACACGCGCCAACGCCCGATTTGTTGCGAGTACCGACGTCCGCTGAACTATTCCGACGCCGATGCCTTTGTAGTGCTTAACTAGACCCTCGCGCAGTTGCAGCATCATAGGCTGCACGAAATGGCGATCCAAATCGTCCTCCACCGCAATAATCATCTCCTTAAGCAGTTGATCCGCAGCTGCAACGCGGGCATTGGCGGTACGAAGTGGGTTCACCTTTCTCGCAATTTTTAGGGCAACCTCCACCGCGGGGATAGTTTCAGAGATCTTCCGCAGGCCGATTATTCGAGTTCGTTGGACGGCGTTTTGTTTCTGATCTTGAGATGCCTGACCTTGAAGGGCGAGACTCTCCAATTGCCTGATATCGTTAAGACCCTCATTTGGAGCCGTTGCCGATGCGGGAATTTCCACCCGTAGGCCCATTTCGTTCCTCAGCCATGCAATCAAAGGCAACATTTCTTTAATTAATCGCTCCCTCTTTAGTTCAGCTTTTCGAACAAGAATGGAGGCGTTTCTTGTAAATGGATCTGCGTTCTCTAGCTCGTCCTGTATCTCCCGCAAGTCATCAAGAAGCGTTGCGAAGCGAGCGGTTATTCGTCCCGTGCCGACTGCTTGAATCGCCCTGATGATCTCTTGTTGGACAGCGTTCGTGTCATCTTCTCCCTTTGCCGGCAAGTCAAGACCCATTGCCCGTCGCAAGAAGGAGAAGCGAGTATCCGGCACGTCCATCTTATAAGGATCGGGATTATCCTTGAGTTGCTGTGCATTTAGGGTACTCGTCAGTGAGAGAGCGTCAATGCGCTGCTTCAACTTTTCTTTGAAGTTATTAATGATCCGTAACTGCGATTCAGGTCGGGCCAAAGTAAGTATTAGCAGAGATTCGCCGAGAGTGGAGGTTGCTGCCGGATCAGGGAGAGTGAAGTGCGCGACATAGATATCACTTCTTGGTTCCGGTGTGGCATTAGGGAAGAACCCCAAACGCATTCGCACTTCGTTTTGATAAAAAAACAGTCGCGCCCAGCGGAGGTCTGCCGAGTCCTGTGGAGTAACACCAGTCAGCTTCTGCTTTCTTCGAAACTCTCGCAGTTCGCCCAGTTTTTCTCTGGCAACAAGGTTAACTTCTTGGTTAATGCTGTCACGTAAGAAGGAAAGCGAAGTGGCTATCCGCGCGCGGGTGTTAGCGAGTTCAGCCTCTATAGCTTGCAACGCGTCGTTAAACTTTCGGCTGCCGTCTTTGTCCGCAGTGCTGTTGAGCTCCAGCGTCCACAACGTCATGCGTGCTTGCGGCGAAGGTCGGTCAAAACCCGCGATGATGTTTTTGACCTCATCAAGGTCTACCGGCCGTCCCCTTAGAAAGAGCGTCTTACTATCTGCGAAGGCATACATGAGAACTCGTTTAGCAGGGTCCGTGCTGTTGGCGACAGGAGTCGCCACTAAAAAAGGAGCATTGTCACGTGCGCTGGCAAAACTTTCTGATTCGGCCAGCGCCAAACGAACAATGCTGGCGCGAGTTTCTCGGACTTTCTCCTGAGCTTTCAGCAAGTCGCTCTTCGCTTCGGCAATCTTTGCAGGTAGACCAGTCTGCTCGTTGCTCAGTTCGTCGTCTCGCTCTTTGGCTGCGTCACGCTCAGCTTGTAGGTCAGCCGTACGTTGCTCAGCAGCGGTGATGCGGCGCTCGTCCTTATCGGGCCTGGACTTCAACTCATCCAGCTTTCGAGTGGCAGTTGTGAACAAGCTGTTCGCAGAGAGAAACTGCGCTTTGGCCTGTCGCTGTTCTTCCTTCAGTTCCTCCAAGCGACGCTGATGCGTGTTGACACGTCCCTGTGACTCGGCCAGCGTCAACTCTGCAGCGGTCAGATCCCGCCGGGACTGCGCAGCCAATTCGCGGGCGTCCGCATGTCCTCCCATCTCGAAGGTGGCGGGGTTGAGGGCCTGCATCAAGCGTCGGACGTCCGTGAAGTAATAAAGAGAGATTTGATCGGCCTGAAAGTTTTCAAAACTTCCCCCGAGCGCATCCTGCAGCAAGGTAATAGCAACACCTGTCCGGCGGATCTCCTCTTCCAGCTCCACGCTTTGATCCGAAACGGACTGTAAATCTGTTGCTGAAACAACGCCGCTGAATTGCGTCTGGAGGAGCCCCAGCACTTCAGTCAATTGTCTGAGGTCGGACGTCATGCGCGTCGCCGCTTTCACCTCGCTCTGACCGGAACTGGAAAACGTCGCCGGATCGACCACTATCTGCTGCATCACAAGTCCCAACTTCGAACGCTTATCCTTCACATAATTGGCAGCGGTCGCGAGTCGAGTTTTGAGTTGTTCGCCAATGATCTTCACGTCCTTATCGACTGTGTCCAACGCGTCGGACACCGTCTTGAGTTCCGCATCAGTCTTTCCCAGTGACGACAGCGCGCGCATTAAACCCCCGGTCGATTGTTTGGCCCCCCAAAGCTCTGACACGCGTTCTTTATATGTAATGACTTGCGTCAAATCCGGCAGGCTCTGTGCCAGTACTTGTAACACCGTGTCCCCCGCTGCATCCGCCGCGAGGTTCTTGAGAGGCGCAATCTTTTCTGACATGCTGCCCGCCAATCCCTGGACACAACTCATTCCCTTGTTTATCGCGGTCGCCAATTTTGTCTTTTCTTCGCCCAGCGCCTTGAGCCTCTTACTTACTTCTTCCAGCTTGGCTTCGGCATCTTTCTTCGCCTTTATGACGTCCGCATGAAGTGGGGTGGCCGTAGGGAGCGCGTCTTTTGCGGCTTTCAACTTAGTCTCAGCCTCTTTAAGCGCGGCTTCGGCGCTGGTGACGGAGGTGGGAAGGCTAGGTTGCGTTGCGGCAATGATTTCGGCGGTCAGTTTCTCGAGTTCCAAGACGCTTTCTTCGCCTATTGTTGTCAGCCGACACCGGCCCTGCAGCGTACTCGCCACGCGAGAAGCCGTAAGTTGTCGCTCTAGAGCGACCACCATCGCTTTATCAGAATCAGTTATCGCGGCCTTCACGGCATCTATGTTGGCGGTTCCAGGATCAGGTGTGGGCGCGGGCGTAGCCTCGGGCGCGGATTCTGCAGCAGCTGGTGACGGCGCTGGATCCTGCGAGTGGGACGACTCGGCAAATGCTTGACTCGTAAACCCGATCGCTGCAGCAAGAACAACAAATGAGATCAAACGTTTCAGGAGTGAGAAGGGTCGAGGCATAAATTCTCCATTTAAGGCTGGAAGAGTTGGTTGACCACCGATAATGAGCAAGGCCATACGCAGGACAGAATGGCTCACAGAATAGTTTTCGAGGTCTTGAACAAGACCAGAAGAACGAATTATTAGACAATTGCCGGCAAAGGTAAGGCCCAGTGCCGGAGAGCTACGAAGATCCGGGTGTGGATCGGTCTGACTATTGAACGCCGAGAGCCTAGGCGTTCCCTAGCTTATCTGTCAATCTTTTAACGCTTCCCCTTCCGTAATAAAAACGAGGGGGGCGTTCATACAAACCAGATCTGTGGGCTATGGCATCCCGTAGCTTCTTCCGGGTGATTCCGTTACATACCCAAATTAGTTGCGCCAGCTTTCAATGGTTAATGAGAATAATCACCGAAACGTTTCAGTCTAAAAGAAGGGCTGTGAGGTGTACGCGAGAATCCGAAAGTAAAAACCTACTTAACACCCACAACCATCGAGTCCGGTCCTGCCAGGTGTTCAACGCGCGTTGAACTGAACCCGGTTTCGCGCATCCACTCCGAAGCGTCGCGTCCGGTGTAGTCAAAACCTCCCGGCGTTTCAATCAGCATGTTCAGACTCATTAACAATCCAAAGGGATTGTTTCGTCGCTCATCGTCGATCAGTGCTTCAAACACCAGCAGAGATCCGCCCGCGGGAAGCGCGTCATACGCTTTCTTTAACAATACGCGTTTCTGGTCCATGTCCCAGTCGTGCAGGATGTGGCCCATCACGATTACATCTGATTCCGGCAGTGGGTCTTCAAAAAAGTTTCCCGGGTAGAACGCCAAACGATCGCTCAGATTATTGTCAGCGACGTACTGCTCGAAGATCGGCTGCACTACAGGCAAATCGAAATTACGCCCGCGCAGGTGTGGATGGGCCAGAGCAACCTGAACCAGTAGACCGCCCTGCGCGCCTCCGACATCGAGCACTGTCTGGTAGTCGGACCACGGAAACTTTGCGGCGATTGACCTGGCGGCGCCCATGCTTAATCCGGTCATCGCTCCGAGAAACAAACGCAGCCGTTCAGGATCGCTGTAGAGAGCTTCAAACAATCCTGCACCGCCCGTTTTCACTTCGTTCTGCGGCAGCCCGGTGCGCAAGCCTTCCGTCAGTGATCCCCAGAACGGATAAAGACGTTCATTCGCCATCTCGAGCATTCCGCCGAGGTACCCGGGTTTGCCGCGCACCAAAAATTGTTCCGTCTCGGGAGTATTTCGATACAGATCGTTCTCGCGTTCGAGCATACCGAGCGAAACTAATGCATCAAAAAAGTCGCGCGCTGACCGCTGGTGCAAGCCAA
>DATEPF010000008.1:0-11299 GCA_035273325.1 Pyrinomonadaceae bacterium
TCCAGCGAGACAGACCTGCGATTAAATCAACGAACAATAATTCCAGTTGTGCAGCGATTTTTTGCAGCCGCATCCGACCTGACCTAGCCGCCAACGTGTACGAACCTCCGTTCGTGTCGCTCAACGGGCGCTAAAAAGTTATGACGCAGCCAGCGCGCCGGCAGGCGCGTGGGCGTGTGCGGAAGTTTCTGCATGCTCGTCATGTTCGTGTTCGTCATGAGAGTCATGCGTCACCTCGCTTAAATACAATTGCGAAAGCAGAATGAATACAAAAGTCTGAATGAACGCGACAAAAATGCTGAGCAGCATCAGTACGATATGTACCGGGAACGCCCAGTAAGTATATGGCGGGAACATTCCGGCCATCGTGGCTGCGACTTTCTCGTCCGAAAAAATGTTTCCGAACAGACGAATACCGAGCGAGAAAGGCCGTATGAAGTTACTAATGAGCTCGATCGGGAAGATAAGTGGAGCAATCCACCATATCGGTCCCGCCAGGTGCTTCAAATGTCCGCCCACACCGTTCTCTTTAATCCCGATGTAGTTGTAATAAAGAAATGACGAGATACCGAGTGCGAACGTGACGCTGACTGCCGCCGTCGGAGACATGAACAGCGGGAAGAGGCCCATCAAGTTTGAAACCAGAATCAGAACTGCAAAGGTGATGATTACCGGGAAGTATTTCAGTCCCTGTGGGCCAATAATGTCTTCCAACATGTTTCGGACGGCCAGCACGCCGAGCTCGAGAGTTTGCTGTCCGCCGCCTGGTTCTGATTCAGAAAGCCGTCCCCGCAACAACCTAATGATGAGTACACTCAAGATGCAGGCGATCACGAACATCACCGTGTACCACGGAACTGCGGTCTCCGGTGAATATGGACCAAACACCGCTTCCGGTGTCGTTCCGAAGTAGGCAAAAAACTTTTGCCAAAGCGGATACGTGGTCTTCATCTGCAGGTTGTGAAGTGGGCCACCTATTGCCTGGTTAACCAACTTCACGATGATTGGCGTTGGATGTTCGCCCCCCGCTTCTGCGAAAAACATCAACTGATTTCCTCTCGATGGGTAATTCCCAGATAAGCTTCTCTAAAAGCTTCAACGAATAAAGCCGCGACGAACGTGGACAAACCAACAATCGTCGCCGGAAGTGTTACTACACCTAACTTGTATGCAAAGAAAATTGTCGCGGCGATGACTGCATAACGCAGAACGTATTGAGCAATACCAATTCGAGGTTTTACACCGTGCGCCACCACACTCAATGCGGCTGCGCTTGAGCTGCTGAGCCAGTGGAAATTCACCAACGCCAGCGCGCCGCCTAGCAGCAAACTGACGGTACTCCGCCACGCGACGAATGGAACCGTGGCCATGATTCCGACAACGCTGGCTGCAGCCATTGAGCGCATTATGCGGCCGTCAATCCCACTTGAACGGAACCGTGAAAACAGACTCGTACCCGTATTGTCCGCGATTTGTTTCATTAGCAAAGCTGGGGATTTTACACAGGAAATCGGCTAATTGTCGAGGAGAGGGTTAATTCGTGTGTTTCGTGGATCGTCCTTTACCGGGCGTTAAAGCGATCCACGAATTACACGAAGTAAGTTGCCGTTCTCCCTGGCTTTAAAGCCGCGACGTTATTCTCACAAATTGATAAAAACCGGCAATCGAACCCAGAATAATTCCACCCACGAGGAATGCGGGCCGTGTTCCCAGCCAGCGGTCAACTGCCCAGCCCGCTCCAGTCATAGCAGCGACGCACATGAAAAGTGTTAACGCCGCCCCGTAGGCGAGTCCGCTTTTCCGATTCGTATCGCTGTTTCGTTCTGGCATTCGGGGCTACCAACGTTCGCGCGTAATAAAATTTTTGGGGACTTGATACAGCATCGCACTACGCGAGTGCCGCATGGAGTCGTGTATGAAGCAAACGTGCGTGCACCAGCAGGCCTTGCCACCATCGATGGCATTCAATTCAATCGCCCGTCCGTTTGCGGACCAAAGGGCGCCGAAGTCGTAGTCGTAATCGGCTAACGTCGCAAACTTCTCGCGCAACTCACAGGCCCGCACGTCTCCGTTGTAATCAATGACGGCAGTCGTCTCTCCGGCTGTACATGGAAACGGCCAGGCGGTCGGGTTTTCGAAATTCGCGTGCTGCGTCCGGTAATGCGTGCTAATCGTTCCCACGTAGGCGACATTCTTGACGAAACGTTTGGCCGCGTCGTCCAGCATAAACATCCGATCACCGTAACGTTTTGTTAGTTGAGAAACATATGCATACATCTCCGGTAAAACGTCCGGTGGAACCTGCTTGATCTCATCTCCTACCAGGGTTTCGCCGCGAACGATGTTGAAGTACTGTCCGTCGAGTTGGAAGTTTTCCCACATGAACTCGCCAAGCTGTTCGATCTCAGTGTAGTTATCAGCACAGACGACGGTGTTTACATTTAACCGGAACCGATCTTCAAATTGCGTCTTCAAAGGATAGAGAAAGCGGATACAGTCCAACGCCTTCTCCCAGTTGCCCGGGACGCCGCGAATACGATCGTGCGTTGCGCCGTAACCATCGAGAGCGATGTTCAAATAAAGATCCAGCGACGGATGATTCGCAAGCGCGTGTTCGACAATCTCGTAGACACGCGTCTTGATCAAGGCGTTGGTGGGAATGATGACTCGGTTGACTCCATTGTTAGCTACGAACGTATCAATGATCTCCGGCACGTCCCGCCGCAGCGTCGGTTCACCTCCTGACAACCAGAGGTCTGTTATCGACGGCATGGTGCGCGAAATCTTTTCAATCTGAGTGAACGTCAGATCGCCCGGCTGGTTCAGTTCTTCGTGATAGAAACATGTTTTGCAGAACGCGTTACACCGTGAGGTCACAAACAGGATGACCGTCCCAAGACGCGCGTCCCGCCTGGTGGAACGAAGCAACTGAACAAGTTGTACTGCTTTGTTTGCCATAAGTGGGACAGACATTCCTGTCTGTCCTGATCAGTCAAGAGGGACAGACAGGAATGTCTGTCCTACTCGCCCTGATCAGTCAAAGAGGACAGACAGGAATGTCTGTCCTACTCGCGAATGATGACAGCTTCAGTAGCTGATTTCAATTCGTAGGTGATCCCACGCCAGGTAATGCGTCGCGAGAACGCGGCAACGATTCCATTCACCAGGAACAAGGCGGATGCGACAGGCCACAACAGCACATGAGCAGGCAAACTCGCGAACAGTTGTTTGCGATACGACTCCAACGACGCGGCAACTGCTTGCAATCGAATGTAAGACTTTACCGCTCCCAAAACGTAAACAATCAAAAGCAGCGACAACGGGACCACAAAACTTTGCCTTTGAACCGCACGCGCAGCTACCCACATCAGCCCGCCAAAAAACACGACCGTGAAGATCAGGCTGCCGATTAGTGCCGATCTCCACAAGTGCGGGGCATATGTCCGCGTAATCTTTAGTTGACGGTTTGTAAATTCCAACAGCTCGGCGAAGTTGCAACTATCCAACGAAGGAATAAAGCACTGCGGCACAAAGTGAATCGGTAACTTCGCCTCCTGCAAAACGCGCGTCACGGTGAAATCGTCAGAGACAGTGCCGCGCCAGCGCTCATGAATTTGAAGCTGATCAAACGTGGTACGGCGGATGGCGGTGGACCCGCCCCAGCAGAAATTCTTATCTCCGCGAGAACCTAAGGCAGATGCAATCGAAGCATTCCAAACCGAACGCAGGTGGGATGCAAAACTCCCGTTAGTTGGTATAAACCAACGATAACCCGTCGATGCGCCAATGTGTTCGTCGTGCAGAGACGCGACCAATGAGCGGAGCCACTCTTTGTGGGGCCTCGCATCGGTATCAACAAACACCAGAACCTGGCTCTTCGGATCAAGGTGAGAAACAGCAATTCGTAAGTTATGAACCTTCTGACCGCTGTCAGTAGCGGCTCTCGCTAACACGATACGCGCCGGTCTCAAGCTGCGCCCGATCACCTGTTCGATTAATGGCACCGACGGGTCGTCCGGTCGATCGGTTACGAACACGACTTCATACTCCGGATAATTCTGGTTTAGAAGTGGTTCGATATTTTCGCGAAGTCCGACTTCGAGGCCGCGTGTCGGAGCGATTACCGAAGCAAAAGGAGTGTAAGCGGGTGTCGGTTGTCGAAGTTGTTCTCTGACGTATGCGGAGAATCTAAACCCGTTGCGGAGAGAAAGAATTCCAAGCGAAATAACGATGGCAACCGCAAAGTAGAAAACAAGCATAGTTTATTTCGTATGTTTCGTGTAATTCGTGGATTCGCTTTATGCCGTAAAAAACGATCCACGAATTACACGAAATAACACGAACGTTCTGAATTGGACCTGGAAACTAACGACCAATCAAACGTTGCACTACGTCGATTAGCGGCTGCGGATAAACACCAATAAAGATGATGCCTACGACGGATGCCACCAGAGCAGTTTGCAAGGCGGGAGAAAGCGATAACGGTTTATCGTCGGCCATGCGATCGCCCAGATAGATGACCTTGATAAATCGTATGTAGTAGTAGAACGACACGACTGTATTGATGATCGCCCAGCCGGCGAGCCAGTAATACCAAGTCTTACCGTCCGCAGCTCCGCGCTGCAGGAGTCCTCCAAAGAGAAAGTATTTTCCTATGAAGCCACCAGTCATCGGCAGGCCACCGAGCGACAACATGAAGACAGCCATCATCGCGGCCATCCCGGGCGCCTTCTGAGCCAGGCCGCTCATGTCGTTAACGTTGTCTCCGATGATCCCACGGCGCCGCAGGCTAATCACCACGCCAAACGCGCCCATGTTCATCAGCGTGTAGACCAGCAGATAAATGACGAGTCCCACGTAACCGTATGTGTTACCCGCGACGAGTCCTAATAACAGATAGCCGGCGTTCGAGATAGATGAATACGCGAGCAGGCGTTTTGAGTTTTCCTGTGTGACCGCGGCCCAGTTACCAACCATGATGGTGATGGCAGCAACCAGTCCCAGCAGCGGCGCCCAATCATCTCGCAAGCTGGGCAACGCTTCCACAAAGATACGCGCGTAGAGTGCAAAGCTCGCCGCCTTCGAGCCAGTTGAGAGGAATGCTGTGACGGACGTGGGCGCACCTTCATATGCGTCGGGCGCCCACATGTGAAAGGGAACGGCAGCTATCTTGAAGAAGAGACCGGCGGCGAGCGCGATCATTCCCAGCAGCAGAAGCGGGCGAAGAGAAGCAGAAGAGTCTGCCGAACTGCCGGCTATCGCACTCAGGCTCTGTCCGATTTGGCCAAGATTTGTGGAACCGGCAATGCCGTAGAGCAGCGACATGCCGTAAAGCAGAATCCCCGACGAAAACGCGCCCAGCAGGAAATACTTCATGGCGGCTTCGTTTGATCGTTTCTCTCGTTTGGTAAATGCAACGAGGACGTAAAACGTAAGCGCCATCAGTTCGAGACTGATGTACAACACGATCAGATCGTAACCGCAGGCAAGAAACATCATGCCCACGGTCGCAAACAGGATTAGCGCATAGTACTCCCCGTGTTGTTCGCCTTCGATGTCCAAGTACCGCGTGGAGATCGCGATCGCGAGACCTGCCGCTATGATAAAGATGGCCTTAAAGACAAGTGCGAACCCGTCGATGCGCACCGTTCCGTAAAAACCGCTCAGCGGCAAAATGTCTCTGCTAAACCAGAATTGCATTCCGAGCGACATACCTGCCAATGCGATACCCGCCAGCGCAAAGTATGCAACCCACTTGCTCTTGCGATACGGCAGGATCACTTCCATGACCAACGCCAGGCACGCACAGGCGGTAAGTATTAATTCCGGTGCGATGAGCTGGAGATCAGCTATCGAGAATAGTTCAGTTGTGTTGGCCTGCAGTAGCAACATTAGGTTCAGTGGTCAGTAAACTTGCGGTCAACTAATGATTGTCAACTGGCACCGGTGCAGTTGCCGCTTGCTGCACCGGAGCCGGCATTCCCGGTATCGGATATGTTGGCCGCACATGGCGGACCACCGAGTTAACTGGTTTTACTATGTAGTCCAAAAACGGTTTGGGATAAACGCCAATCCACAGCGACATGATCAACAGCGGTATCATGTATGCCCACTCGCGGCCGCTCAAATCGACCAGCTTTTCATTCTTCGGATTGTCAATGTTCCCGAAAAACATTCGTTGATACAGCCACAACATGTAACCTGCGTTCAGAATGATCCCGAGGGCTCCCCAGGCCGCCCACATAGGGTTGGCTTCAAACGCCCCTCGCAAAGCCAAAAATTCTGAAATGAAAACACACAGCAGCGGCAGCCCGATCGCGGTCATCACCATTGCAAGAAAGACAGCCGAGTAACCCGGCATCACGTGCGACAGCCCGCCAAACTCTGCCACGTTGCGCGTATGTCTTCGTTCGTAAATGATGCCGACCAGCAGGAACAAGGCACCCGAGTAAATGCCGTGGTTAATCATGTGCAACACGGCGCCATTCAACCCGTTTGGGTTAAGTGAAAACAGACCGAGCATCACAATTCCCATCGACGATACAGACGAATAGGCCACCAACTTCTTGACGTCGCCGTCCTTCTTCACCACGAAATACATCGCAGCTAGCGCGCCATAAATAATCCCGACAATAGCCAGAAAGATCATCACGCTGCGCACACCAAACGACCCGAAATACGACTCGTCAGCAGAGGCAGCCGGAAACATGGGAAGATTGAAGCGGTAGAAACCGTAGGTCCCTAACTTGAGAAGGATGCCCGCCAGGATTACCGATCCTGCCGTTGGCGCTTCTACGTGCGCATCCGGAAGCCACGTATGAAACGGAAACATCGGCACCTTAATCGCGAAGCCTAACGCGAATGCAAAGAACAACAGAACCTGCATCGTTCCCATCGGCAAAACGGAACCCATCGCCTGCAACCAAAGAATATTGAAGGTCCCTGTTCCATTGGCAACAGCTGCCTGGTAACTGTTGTTTACCATTGTGCTGGCCTGCGGATTTCCAGCCAGAAGATCAACTGTCGCCGGGCTAATCTGGGCAATCAGAGCTGGGTCCATTGTCAGGAAGTACATCTTCAGAACGCCCAACAACATGATTACGGAACCGACGAGGGTATAAAGAAAAAACTTGATCGCGGCGTAGAGCCGATTCTCGCCACCCCAGATGCCGATCAGAAAATACATTGGCACCAGAGAAACTTCGAAGAACAGGTAGAACAGGAACAGGTCCATTGAAGTAAACACACCGACAACCGCAGTCTGCAAGAGAAGCAACAGAACGTAGTATTCCTTTTCACGCTTCTGGATGTAATTCCACGACGACAGTGAAGCGATGGCGCCGAGTAGTGTGGTCAGAACGATTAGCAGTACCGCGACGCCGTCAACGCCCATCTGGTAGCGCGCCCCGATGACGGGAATCCACTGGTGATCTTCGAGGAACTGCATGCCGCCGATGACGCGGTCATACTTCAGCAGGACGAGTGACGCGATAAACGCCAGGCCAAACCAGGCAGTGGCAAACTTCTTAATCGACGCGGCCTGGTTCTTTTTGAACAAGGCCATGATGATGATGGCGCCAACGGTGGGAAGCCACGTCACAATAGACAGAATGTGGAGGTTGTTCATATCGCTTTGTTACCAGCAGTCGTAGGACAGGCATTCCTGCCTGTCCCTCCTTGATGAAAGAAAAGACAGACAGGAATGTCTGTCCCACTAGTCCATAACTGCTACCGCGTGGTCATTGCAAAAATCCCACCGAGCATTTTTAGTATGTCCGCGCCGAAAAACAGGGCCACCGCCGCTACCAGACCTAACACCATCACCAGTGCGTAGTTTTGGGTAAATCCCGTTTGTGCCGCGCGGAACAACGGTGACATCAACCGGACAATGAAGGCAGCCACAGCGTTAACCAGTCCGTCCACGAAATACTGATCAGTGCCCCCTGTAACGCGGCTCGTAAGTCTGGTGAGCCAGGCCGATCTGTTCACCAGGCCGTCTACTACCTTCGAGTCGATTGCGTAGACTACGCGCGACAGATCCATTACTCGACGCGTGACAGCGAGGCCGTAAAACTCGTCCACCCAAAACTTGTTGTAGCTGGCGTTGTACAACGGCCTCAGCCGCGCCGCCCACCCCTCCGGCAGGCGCGGATCCTTCACGTAAAACAGAACGCCGAGTCCGATTCCCAGACCCGCCACAATGAGTGAAATAATAATGAAGACCCACTCGGTAAGCGTATGGTTGTGAATTACGGAATCGACTGCGTGTGCGAGGTTGAATCCTTCGTTGCCGTACGGCGGCGGCGGAGTTTCAACGTGGGCTGGTTCCGTGGTCAACACCGCATGGCTGTCGGCGGAGCTCGCCGAAGGCTTGCCGTAAGCGTCCAATGAGTGGTGCGTTCCGAACACCCTGGTATAGGGGTTCCATATGATTGGATCCAGAAAGTTGACGATGTTTAGTTTGCCGCCTACGTGATGACCGCCGGTAAACGCAGGACTAATCCCAACGAAACCACCGATCGTGGCGAGCACGGCCAGCACAGCGAGCGGTATCCACATCGATCGCGGCGACTCATGTGGAATGTGCGCATGATGCACGGGCGTCGGATGCTCTTCGTTATGGACTTCATGTTCCGGCGTGTGCGCGTGCACGCCATCCAGGAATCTTTCTTTGCCCCAGAACGTCATCGCGACCAGGCGTGTCATATAAAACGCCGTGCACGTCGCAGCAATAGTCCCGACTAACCAGACCACCCACCCGACGGGAACGAAACGCGTTGACGCGGCGCTCCACAGTATTTCGTCTTTCGACCAGAAACCACTGAACGGAATGATCCCGCAAATAGCCAACCAGCCGGCGAGGAAGGTCAGATACGTGTAGCGCATGTACTTCTTCAGACCGCCCATCCGGCGCATGTCCTGTTCGTGGTGCATCCCATGAATCACGCTGCCGGCGCCAAGGAACATGAGCGCTTTGAAGAACGCATGCGTCATCACGTGGAATATTCCGATAACAAACGCGCCCACGCCACAGGCCATGAACATGAATCCGAGCTGTGACACGGTTGAGTAAGCCAGGACTTTTTTGATGTCGTTCTGCGTGATGCCGATGATGGCGGCGAAGATAGCAGTCGCCGCGCCGACGATTGCCACGACCGTCATCATAGTTTGCGAGTGCTGAAAGATGACGTTGGTCCGTGTGACCATGTAGAGACCGGCGGTGACCATTGTCGCCGCGTGGATCAACGCCGAGACCGGAGTTGGACCAGCCATCGCGTCCGGCAACCAAACGTGTAAAGGCAGTTGCGCAGATTTGCCGCAGGCTCCAATGAAAAGACCAAGCGCGATCCAGGACAGCAATCCCCAGCTTCCGAGTGGCTCGAGCGGAAAGCCGGCCGCTTGTGCAAACACGTCACCGTACTGAGTGGTCCCGAAAGTCGCAATGATGCCGAAGATAGCGAGAGCGAATCCGAAGTCGCCGATGCGATTAGTTACAAACGCTTTGCGGGAAGCGTCTGCGGCTTCCTGGCGATCGAAGTAGTAACCGATTAGTAGATAAGAGCAGAGACCGACGCCTTCCCAACCGACAAACATCATCAGGAAGTTTGAGCCCATCACAAGGATGAGCATGGAGAACATGAACAGACCCATGTAGGCAAAGAACCGGTAAAAGCCGGGATCGCCGTGCATGTAACCGGTGGCGAAAACGAAGATGCAAAGACCGACGCCAGTTACGACCAGCATAAAAATCGACGATAACGCGTCGAGCTGGTAGCTCCATTCAACATCGAGTACCGAGCCTTGGGCGGGTGTTGCTGCAATCAGCTTAAGATGATAATCGGGGTCCACCGATGTGTCGCCGTGCAGTCGCTGAGAGGCATGTTCTGAACCCGCTTTTTCGTTTTGCGCAACGGCGCGTTCATTCGCGCCAAGCGTACGACGCACGGCGCCACCCGGTATCCACGAATACTTGAACGCACCATCCTGGCTGGTCACATAAGCCTGCGGATACAGAGCACGTCCACTAAAGGCATAGGAGTAAACGGCCGCTACTGTGAGCAGGAACGCGAGCGCAATCGAACCGACGGCGACCGCGCCCACAAGTTTTTCAGAAAAACGAAACTTGCGGCCGAGCAGGCCGTTAATCGCGGCCCCGGCCAGTGGCAACAGGGGAATTAGCCAGATGTAGCGATGCATCTTTACAAGTTTCGAGTTTGAAGTTTCGAGTTCCGAGTTCGGAGTTGGACGTCTCGCGAGTCATCAGAACTCGGAACTTCAAACTCGAAACTCGAAACTTTAATTACCATTTCAAAATATCAATCTCGTCGACCCAGATCGTTTCCTTGTTCCGGTAAAGGGCAATCACAATTCCCAGCCCGATCGCCGCCTCAGCAGCCGCAACTACGATCACAAAAACTGTAAAGACCTGTCCGGCCACGGCGTTCATATTTCCCGTGTCCTGGAGATAGCGGGAGAAAGCGATGAAGTTCAGATTCGCCGCATTCAAGATCAATTCAATCGACATAAAGATGACGATGATGTTGCGACGGGTCAGCACGCCGGCAACGCCAATAATGAACAGCAAGGCAGCAATGACAAGAAACTTCGAGAGATCGGGATGTTGGGCCCGCTGCAGCGCAGTCGACAGTGGTCCGTTGCCGGCGTCCTGAAAGAACGAGGCGAGCACCGGCGTAAACAAATTGGAAAGTAACAACTGCATTCTAGGATTCTACGACCTGGTTAACCTGGAGGTTTGCGAGCTCAGGATCGCCTGCAGTTTCCCTTGCCATCACATCAGGCGGCACGTCATCCACAGAGGCTTCCTGCTTCAACGTGCGCGACAACATCACCGATCCAATGATCGCCACCAGCAACAACACACTGGCAATTTCAAAGGCCAACGAACCATACCGATAGAGACTGCTGCCAACGCGTTCGGTTTCTGTGGTTATTCGTGAAGAACCGGTACCGGAAACCTGTAGATTCTGTTCTGCGGATGTTCGCTGGGCCGAGGCGGTGGATAACGCAGTTGCATCACGCGCTTGAAAGCCCTGGTAACCTTCGTTAATCGCGTAAATGAGTCCGGCCGCAAGCAGCGCGCAGAAAATCACACTGGTAGTGACTTGTCTCGGCCGGTTGAATATCTCTTCGTTACCTCGCTCTTCAGCACCCACGTTTACCAGCATGATTACGAAAAGAAACAGCACCATCACGCCGCCGACGTAGACAAGAATTTGTACGCCGGCGATGAACTCGGCTTGCAACAGGATGAAGAGTGCGGCAACGGATACGAGTGAGG
>DATEPF010000009.1:0-7398 GCA_035273325.1 Pyrinomonadaceae bacterium
CGGTGAGCGCAGCGACCGGGTCGCGTCGAATAGAGACGACGGATTATGCATCGATGGAGCCGTGTCGTCGTCGCGCACCCCTAATCAAACCCGCAACCCTTTTGAGTTCAACACCACCAAGGCGACCCGGTCGCAGCGCTCACCGGTCCTGCTTTTGTCGACCCACAACGTTTCTTCCGGTTGCACTCCTAAGTTGAATCCGCGAATGAAAAATGTGAAATGATATATGGTAAATCGGTTTCCCGTGAGCCCCTTGAAAGTCGACCGCCGCTAATCCAGTATCTGCCCCAGATGCTTCTTCATATGGTCCACGTAATCACGCATGAACCAATCCAGAGTTACAGGCTCGTCAGGACTTATCTGATCCGACGCCAACACGTTCAGGTTGTGCTTAACGCGTAACTTCACACGCGTTTCATCCGGCATCACTTTCATAATGTGCAAAATGTGCCGGTTATAGAGTTTCCATAGTTGGACCAACTCGCTCCAATCTCTTTCCTGATAATGCTGCGAGTCGACCCAGTTATTTTGCTCATACCCGGGAAACACAAGGTCGTCAGTGAACTGCGCGCGAACGAAACGCGAGTGATTGTTGGCGGCCGAGTCGATCAAGTGTCCGATAATCTGCTTGCGAGACCATTTGCCTTCCGCCCGCGGCGCAGCGCTCTGCTCGTCCGAGATCTCGATCAGCCGCGCCGCGGCAGTCTCTATGGTCTCACCGAAGTTGTCCAAAAAGTCGACGTTGCCAGTCGCTGCTACATTCATGGGCGATTGACCTCAACCACCGTGGGCTGCCGCCACACGGGCGTTGATCTCTTCGGGTGTCAAATCTTCTTTGTGCGTGGCAACGGTCCAAACGTGTCCGAATGGATCGGTTAAGGTGCCGGAGCGGTCGCCGTAAAACTGATCCTGGACCGGTCGCGTCTCGGTCGCGCCCAATTCAATCGCTCGTTTGAACATTGTGTCCACATCGTCAACGTAGATCATCAAACTCATTGGATTGCCGCCGACAGTTTTAGGACTGTAGGCATTCATTTCGGGATGTTCGTCGGCCAACATAATCGGAGAGTCGCCGATTTTAATTTCCGCGTGGCCCACTTGCCCGCCATGTTCCATGCGAAACAGCTCGGTGGCGCCGAATGCTTCCTTGTAGTAATCAATTGCCTTGGCCGCGCCTTTGATAATCATGTACGGGGTCACGGAGTGATAGCCGTCGGGAACCGGCTTTACGTCTGCCATGATGGTTTCTCCCCTTTCGAAGATACGGTTTAAGTGAACAGGAGACTTTAATTGCGCGGATGATATCCCAGCGCGAATGGTGAGGCAAAGCGGCGGAAGATGCCGGATACTGGATGTTAGATGCTGGTGTTAGAGCCGGAGGGGAGCCACCCACCGCAAAGCAGAACCGGGAGCGCAGCGTAGCGGAGCGACCGGGTCCACGTTGAATACAGAACAAGCAAATCTAGGGCACGGCCACTGTCTTTTAACGTTGACCCGGTCGCTCCGCTACGCTGCGCTCCCGGTTCTGCTTTGCGGTCGCGCCGCGCCGGGCCCGCTCATCCACGCACCTGAACGCCCAGCATCTACAACTGCGCCAACTGGTTGATTCGCTCTCTGAGGGCTTCGACGTAACCTTCCATGGTGGCATCGTTATACTGTGCAGCCCTGAACGCGTCTCTCAGCTGTTCGTCCGTGAGTTGACTAAGCAGCGAGCCGATCCAGCGTGCGTGGGCCACCGGGATTCCACGCATCGACTTCTCTTTCTTTACCTCGCCACGATAGTAAGGCGGATACAGAACGCTGAAATGCCCGAGCTTCGTGGGTCGCGTATCGTAGTCAAACTCGACCGCGCCGTCTTCTATCCCCATTACGAAGCGGGTCGACAAGAAATCTTCCAAATCGTTCTTTGTTCGCTTGCCACCAAGACCGCCGGATCGTCCCAGGGTCGCGCCGAGGTCGCTCACGTAATGTTGCGCCTCATAGCGGCCGCCGGACGTGGGTCGCGAGTAATAGATCTTGTTGTTGTCCTTTCGGGCGTCAAAGTTGTTCAAAAGAATCATCAACACCTTCAAGCCATTCAGTTGGCGAGTACCGTTAAACGGATTGTCGGCCCAATCCCACGCGGGCCCTTCGGTAAGGTGCTTCCGCTCCGGTTCGAACCTGGCGCCAAGGACTATCCCATCGCTTAAAACAAATTCGCGACCGCGCGAAAGTTTGGGCAGATTTTCGATACGGGCCTCATCAAAATAGTAGGCCTCTTCGGCGAAATACCCGACAGCCCAAACTAATCTGGTGGCGACAGTTTCCGCCTGCGCTTCGGCGCCGAGCTTTACTGACCAAACTACGCCCCGAGCATCTTCCACATCGAACTTTGGCGATTCGCCTTTCTTGTTTTCTTTGATGAACCTGAACGGCTCGACCGGGGCATGCTCCGGTGAACCAGGGCCATAAACCAAATTTCGAGAGGCAATATCACCTGGATTTTTCCAGATGACCGCACGCGGCGAACTTCGCGCCCGCCTCAACCGCTGTGCTTCAGCGGGTTCGGCGAAAGCCATGGCGCCGATCGTCACCACTAAGACCGACAGAACGAAGGTTGCAGTTGAACGCATTGTATTGAATCCTCGGAATTAATGTTTTGCTGATGGGCCACGGGAACATACTTACACCGCGCTTAATCAATCTGGTCAATGCGTCCGCTATGCCACAGTTAAGCAAATCAAACTACGATGAAAATTCCAGATGTTGTTGAGCTTTTGAAGTCGTTGCGTACGAGCACCATACAGAGTAAACAGGTAATGAATACAGCCCAGCCAGTGAGTCGGAAACAGCAAAGCTTGCAGAGAGGTTGCCGTTGCGTTGCCGCCCGCTTAAAACGTTGGAAATTCTGTTGGGCAAAAAGATGTTACCTGAGGTACTGGGTTGGCATCTAGTTTGCACTTTTCCTGCTCGATGAAAACTACAAATACAACTTACCGAATCGCCATGTGGTTTGCGGCGTTGGTGGTTTCACTGGCGGCGTCAAGCTTTGAGCAAGTAAGGGCGCAAAAGCCCATAGATACGAAACCGGCTCTTACCGAACAAGAGAAAAAGCTGTTCGCGGATTTTGACCAGCGAGTTAAGGATTATCTGGAGCAGCGCAAGGCGGTGGCGAAGACGCTACCGAGCCTTTCAAAGGAAGCGACACCCGCGGAGATCGAGGCTTATCAGAAGACTTTCGTTGACAAGTTGAGGGCAATGAGGGCCGGGACCAAACCTGGTTATATCTTCATTCCCCAGTTCACGGCTTACGTGAAACAGACGATTCAAACGGAGTTTCCGCCGAGAGATAAAGCTGAAATTAAGCAAACCATTTTGGAAGCCGAGAACAAAGCGGTTCCTTTGAAAATCAATTATCCCTATCCCGAGTCGCAGGAGCTGACACAAATTCCACCGACACTCTTGCTGAAACTTCCGACGCTCCCCAAAGAAGTAAAGTTTCGATTCGTCAGAAGGCATTTGCTGCTGGTGGACAGCGATAACGGCCTCATCGTTGACTACACGTTGAATGCATTGCCGTAGGAATAAGTGGGGAGGAATTTATGAACTGGATCTCTAAAACGTGTGTGACGCTCTTCCTGACTTTGTCAGTTGGTGTTGCCGTTGACGTTACCGGTCAAAACCGCAAAACCAACGGAAACGGAAACGCAAACGGAAATAAAGTTGCGGCGCCGGCTTTGCCTCGATTGACGCTGCCGCTCGCTAAAGACTCTGTCAAGTTCGTGCTGATCGGCGATACCGGGACGGGTACCGAGAAGCAGCATGAGCTGGGAGATCTGCTCGTGCGCTCGAGGCAGGCGTTTCCTTTTGAGTTTGTACTGCTCGTTGGCGATAACCTTTACGGCGGCGAAAAGCCTGCCGACTATAAATCGAAGTTTGAAGACGTTTACAAAGAGCTGATTGCTCAACAGGTGAAATTCTACGCGTCACTCGGCAATCATGATGAGCCGGCGCAGCGTTTCTATGAACACTTCAACATGGACGGCAAGGAATATTACCGGTTTACGAGAGCTAACGTTGCGTTCTACGCGTTGAATAGCAACTACATGGATAAAAAACAGATCGACTGGCTGCAAAGCGAACTGTCCAAGGATACTTCTGACTGGAAGATAGCTTTCTTCCATCATCCTCCGTATTCGTCAGGCGGCAAACACGGGTCCGACACGTCGCTGCGGAAAATTGTAGAACCGATCTTTACGCGTTATGGGGTAAACGTGGTGCTTGCCGGGCACGAACACTTCTATGAACGTATCAAACCGCAGAAGGGTATCTTCTACTTCATTTCCGGCGCCGGCGGTAAGTTGAGAAAAGGCGACGTGAAGAAAGGTTCAGCGTTAACCGCCAAGGCCTATGACGCTGATATGTCGTTCATGCTGGTTGAGATCGTGAAAGACTCGATGCACTTCCAGGTCTTATCACGCACCGGTGCTACGGTGGATTCAGGCGTGCTGCCAAGACAGCAAAGAGTTAATGCCGCAGTTCGGTAACCCGCTCATTAAAGCCGGAAAGCGATCCACGAAACACACGAAACATTTGGTGTAATTCGTGGATCGTTTTTTAGCTCCCTCTCCTCTGGGAGAGGGTTGGGGAGAGAGTCTGCGCGATCCACCAGTTATATTCTGATGGTAGCGTCAACTATATCGCGCGGGCGCCCCGCTGAACGTTGAGCGTTGACGGTAAGGTTGTCGCCTCCTCCAAAAGCAGAATCTATACGCGTCACAGGCCCTCCCCTGGCCCCTCCCAAAGTGAGGGGAAAAAATTTTCGCAGGATTCGTTACTACAGCTGGTGAGTCATTCGATAAGTCATCAATGTCTCGCCACTTTCCATCGGAATCGGAATAGCTTCTGCTTGCGTATACCCGCGCGAAAGATAAAACGGCACGCCCGGCAAGGTGGATGCCAGCTCAACGCTCTTGAATCCATCGTCTCGCGCGGCCTGCTCGCAGGCATCTAGGATCATGCTGCCAATCCCTCGCCGCGACCAGTCCGGATGGATATAGAAAGCGCGAATACGCGCCGGTTCCTTGTCAGGATTGAGCAGGGAATCAATCTGATCAGATTTCGCTTTGTCTCCACCAAACAACGTCGTGCGTTTGCTCCATCCACCCGCTCCCACAATATGTCCCTCGACTTCCGCGATGAAGTATGTTTGGTCCAGTATTAACTGAGTGTCTACGCCGAATACCTCGTGCAACGCGCTTTGAATCTGTTGCGCCGAGTAGTAACTCTCACTTAGACCGCGCACCGAGTCTTCGATCAGTTGTCTTAGTGCGGGAATGTCTTCGATTGTCGCTAGTCTGGTCTGCAACTTGCTTCTCGTCCTCGCTCGACTGTAAACGCGCCGGGGCGTTATAACATACGTTCAAAATTCTATTGCCGAGTCGGAGACAGAACGAACATGGGTACTAAAAACGTCAGTGATATGACGGACGAACAGATCGAAGAGCGGATCACCAAGCTGGCTTTTGATGGCGACGCGCTAAGGTTTCGCGAGTTTTGCGCGCGATTGAAGGCGGGTTTGCCGGAGGGAACCGGCATAGCGTTCCGTGGCAGCGTGGTTACCAACAAACGTTATGAAGACGGTACGCCGTACGATTCCAATGGACGCGGCACCAGTGATCTCGACGTCACACTCATCGGAAACAAGGTGATGGAGTTTTGGAATGATGACGCCTACTACATTCCGGCTTTGCATACTAAACCGCTATGTGATGACGATCCCGATGCGGCGCCCGCGCTGAACCCTTTGCGCAAAGAATTGCAAAAGCTGGCTGGACGGCCGGTCGCCTTTCAGGCCACAGCCAACTTCATCCTTTACACACGGGACGTCCTCTTCAGTGAGGCTTACTACACCTGGCTAGAGCCTCAGGAAGCCGCGTGATAGTCAAGCTACTAAGTTACAACATTAGATTTGGCGGGCGGCGACGCGAAAAGGAACTCGCGGAAGTTATCCGCAACGTAGATCCCGATATCGTCGTTTTTCAGGAAGCTACCGACACACGCGTTATTGATCAACTGGCGGCGGAGACCGGCTTAACACGTTCAGCAGCTCGGCGTGAACATTCGATTGGTTACATCAGCCGGCTCGAGATTTCACATCACGAGTGGCATTACCCGGCGGGTGCCAAACATTCCTTCCTGGAAATAGTGCTTGCAGGCTCGGAAGAGCGAATCTTCGGGCTGCATCTGAGCGCGATGTTTTCCAAGTGGAGTGAGCGTCGCAGGGTGAGAGAGATCAAGTCTCTACTAAAAAGTATTGAAAGATATCAGGCGGGCTTTCATGTGCTGGTTGGCGACTTCAATACGCTGGCCCCCGGGGAAATATTGGAGGTGAAGCGGATGCCGGCGTGGATCCGTGGATTGGTATGGCTGAGTGGCCGAGATCTGCAGCGCGACACGATCCAACATATCAAGGATTCAGGTTACATCGACGTCTATCGGACGCTGTATCCCGATGATAAGGGTTATACATTTCCGGTTTGGGATCCGCATGTGAGGCTTGATTACCTATTTGTGCCGAACCCGTTTCTTGATCGATTGAAGTCGAGCGAAGTCGTAAGTAATGCCGACGCCGCCAAAGCGTCCGATCATTTTCCGCTGCTGGCCCAGTTGGAATTTCGATGATCCGAATCTGGGGATCGTTTAGTGTTTTTCGTGTGTTTCGTGGATCGATTTAGGCCCGAAGGGCTGGCAGTTAATAGCCACGGCCGTCAGGCCGTGGATCAAGCGGGGTCGAGTTAGAGGTCCGAAGGACCGGCAGTTAATAGCCATGCCGTAATTTGGATCCCTCACTTCCAAATTTGTTTGGGATCATATGGCATATCGTGCTTCTCCAGCAGGGAAATGAATTCTTCTTGGAATGTTCGTTTAGCATGATGCCGTTCCTGATCCTGGACATATCGAATTACTCGTTGCTCGTCTGACTTGCTAACGCTGAATCCGCCATACCCTTCCTGCCATGCGAACCCACGTAGATTAGTAAATGACTCATGCACCCAACGAGAAGAGTTAGCTTTCACTGCATTTACGAAGTCGGCTATAGATATGATGGACGGCAAGGATGCATAAAGGTGAATGTGGTCAAACACCGCTCCGGCCGCCAGAAGTGTGGCTTTCTTTCTACGCATTATGCCGCCGATGTAAGCGTACATGTCCTCGCGAATTGATTGTTCAATCCAAGGTTCTCGATTCTTCGTGCTCCAAGTGAAATGCACCAGCAAACTCAGATATTTTCCAGCCATGCGAGGCATAACCTAGCATCGGATAACCGGAATGGCGATGCCGAACGAATGGATCGTTTGTTTGGAGTTTAGCCAGAGATTTTGCACTGCCGGTCCTTAGGACCTCTCTTAGTTAGTG
>DATEPF010000010.1:0-10655 GCA_035273325.1 Pyrinomonadaceae bacterium
CAACTTGAGGTAGCAAAACGCACATGCAGGTTTCCAGGCAGCCGTCTGAAAACAATCTGGAGATTCCGGCTCCGGAACCGTTGGTTGAAGTCAGGCGGGGCGGAATCACAGAATCGCGACACCGCGGTCACATCGTTGCCGTACTGCCTGACGGTGAGATAATCGCGCTGCTCGGAATGCCCGAGACCGTGACCTACCTGCGCTCCTCAGGAAAACCACATCAAGCTATTCCCTTAATCACTTCTGGCGCTGCCGACCGTTTCGGTTTCGACGAAAGGGAGATTGCGCTGGCCTGCGCGTCGCACAACGGAGAACCGATACATCTCGAAGTCGTAAAATCAATGCTTCGCAAGATTGATTTACCGGCCGACGCATTGAAGTGCGGCGCCCACGAGCCGTACAGCGTGGCAGCGGCTGCGGAACTTCATTTCCGGGGCCAGACGCCAACAGCACTCCACAACAATTGTTCGGGTAAACACGCGGGCATGTTGGCCTTGGCACTGCATTTGGGAGCGCCAATCGAAACCTATTATCAGCCTGACAATCCAGTGCAACTCGCGATCGGGCGAGTCGTTTCACAGTTTTCCGGCATTGACATTCAAGACATGGCCATAGGCGTAGACGGCTGCGGCGTTCCGGTGTTCGGTATTACTGTCAAAGCCATGGCCCTGATGTATGCCCGACTCGTGTCGCCGCTGGCGGAGTTTGACGAGGAAACCAGGAGAGCGTGCTCGCGCATCGTTGCCGCCATGATGGCGTATCCTGAACTTATCGGCGGCACGAAAGATCGTCTGGATACAGAGATCATGTCGGCAGCGAAAGGTAGTTTGATTTCGAAAGTGGGCGCCGAGGGCGTCTATACAGTCGGCATTTTGCCGTCGCCCGAATGGCCTAAAGGTTTCGGACTGGCTTTAAAGATTGAAGATGGGGACGATAAACGTGCACGTCCGGTGGTCGTAATTGAATCCTTGCGACAATTGGGAATCCTGAAGGACGAGTCTCTCGAAGCAGTAGCGCGATACGCGTTCTTTCCAGTTCTAAACCGGGCCGGAGATATAGTTGGCGAGGTAACCCCAGGTTTTAAATTAAATACTGCGCCAGGCGTCACGACGACACAATGAACTCACCGGGTACAAAAACAAGCGACTTGAATGGCAATCCATCCATGTCACCGCCGCCTCTCCAGCGCGATGCTTCGGGTAACGCAGACCTCGACTCCGTTCCCGACGTTATTCAATGGTTTCTTGATTACGACCAACGCGTTGCCATCATCCGGCACCCGAATGTAGAAGAGGTCTTTCATTGGAAACAGGAACAGTCACGCGCCGCGGGCGATGACGTTTTTGCCTTTAATCATGCCGAGGATCGGCTCGCGATCGGCATCATTCAAGCTCTGGCCGAGAATGACTCCGAACGACAACTACACTCGTGGATAGGACAGTTACTAAATGCGCTCGACGTGGCGTCGAAAGCAAATGAGTCAACGGCTGACGCATACCAATTGGATTTAAAAGGCGGTGGCTCGATCGTTCAGGAAGCGGAAAAAATCCCGTCGCTCCGTGGCCGTACCGACTTCCTCGTAAACTGCTGGGTCGAAACCCTCTGTACGGCCGAGGCGCGGGTACTGGGCTGGCTCTATAAAGAGTTTTACGGTCGTCCCTTCGCGCCCTGAAAGTCTCTCTCGATTCAATGAACGACCAACTGCGCGCACTCTTCCCGGTAACCGAGCGCTTTAATTACCTGAACCACGCCGCCTTTTTCCGCTCCGCCATCCCAAACTATCAGTGCCATCCAAAAGTATCTGGCGGACGTTTCCCGCAACGGATCGATAAACTTTAATAACTGGTTAGAGACCAAGGAACGCACGCGCCGTTTACTAGCCGAACTCCTGGGGGCACGACCCGAACAGGTAGCGTTTATGCGGAACACCTCCGACGGACTGTCGACCGTAGCGAATGGATTGAAGTGGCGCGAAGGGGATAACCTCGTCACCTTCCGCAATGAATTCCCGTCGAATATCTATCCGTGGCTGCGATTGCGCGACGCGTTTGGCGTCGATGTACGAATGTGCGACGAACGTGAGGGCCGCATCGATCTCGACGAACTGGTTGACCTCATCGACGATCAGACGCGGTTGGTCGCAATTAGTCACGTCCAGTATGCGTCCGGTTTTCGCGCAGACCTGGAGCGGCTGGGGCGGGCTGCCCGCGCACACGACGCGTTGCTGGTAGTAGACGTTATTCAATCCCTTGGTGTTTGGCCGGTGAATGTTGAATCCGAACTCGTTGACGTGGCCGCGGGAGCTTGTCACAAGTGGCTTTTAACACCGGAAGGCGTTGGTTACTTGTACCTCTCTGATCGAGCGCGCGCGCGCATTCAACCAACGCTGGTGGGCTGGGTCAGCGTTCCCAATCCGGACGACTACAATAACTTTGAACAAGGATGGAACGCTGGAACGCTGGCCTGGGAGACTGGCACTGGCCCAACAGGTTTAATTCACGGATTGGAAGAAAGTTTGAAATTACTGCGGGAAGTTGGAATTAAGAATATTCAAAGTCATTTACAAACGTTGACGGACCACCTGTGTGACCGTTTGCAGGACAGCTCTTATCACGTGGTTAGTTCCCGACGACCAGATGAAAAATCCCAGACGGTCTGCATTCAGTCGAGGTCCGCGTTAAGTCCGATGGATCTGTATTCTCACCTTAAAAAGCAGAACATCATTACTGCACCTCGCGGGGATCGCCTTCGAATCTCTCCTCACCTCTACAACACACTTGCTGAAATAGACCACCTGGTTGAAGCCCTGCCGTAATCGAGAGCACGATTATCGTGCGACCAGACACGGAGTTTGTATTGAAAGTTTACGGAAATAACATTAATTAAAAATTTACTATTGCTTTGCTGATTGTCAGTTGTGCATTTTCCTAAGAAATTGGCGTCTGCCAATTCACCCTTAGCATTTCAGGCTAATTGGCACACACGTTGCTAAAGAGAAGACGAAACAAGAAGGGTAGATAAAGGGTAAATCGGGTCAGGCTCAGCGATTACAGTGAGTGGAAGCTTTGGGGGAGGCGTCCTCTCACAATGAAGTAGCAGGCGGTGGCTCTTTCGGGGGAACGGAGTTAGCGTTTGCAGGTAATCAAAGAGCAATCATTGCGAGGCTGCTGATTTACGTCCTGACAGGGCTTGGGGGAGCCCTCCAGGAAGATCAGCAGCCCGCATTATGTAAGAAGGCGCTTCGGGAAACCGAAGCGCCTTTTTTCTATTTCGTGAGTTTCGTCGATTCGGACTAAGTCCTGGGACCTAAAAGTCGCGCCGGATCGTGTGTGGCGTTAAGTTCGTCAATGTTCAAACGAAGCATCCCGCCGGCATCCGAATAGGCCTGGGCCAGTCGCTGTTGTTTTCGTCTCATTCGAAACAGCAACGCGCCAAGTAAACCGCCAACAGCTAAGCTTCCGATTATTACCAAACCAGACGCCTTAACTACGGCGACAAACACTCCAAGCGTGGTACGCGTAAAGTCATTGACGGCTTTGTCGTAAAGATTCGGATTCCTTCCCAGCCACTGCACAACCTGCTGATACTGCACCTGGTCAATTAAGTTGTTCGCAGCTTGTTCATTTGCAGCGTCGAAAACAAAAACTGAATAGTTGCCCACGCGACGATAAGCTGCCGGCACCGCCTGTCCCGAGGTTCGGAGTTCCTGAAGCCTGGCAACGATGCGCTGATCGTTATCGGTTGCGAGCTGCGGCGTCTTGAACTCGATCAAGAGAAGTTTTGCACCCCCCTTGTAGTTCCCGACGGCCGCATCCGTTCCCGTGACGTAATTCAAAGCATCCAGGACGCTCTGATTACTGAATGCTTCACGCACCTCTGCGTGATTCAGGAGATACAACGTTCGGTTCTCAACTCCCGGCCAACCCGGCAGATGCTTTACCAGCGCTGGAATCTCAGCTTCACCTTTATCCAGGTTTTCCGCTAGAGCACTACTGAACTTGCGAAGTTCATCAATATCCTGCGAATTGATGTCGTCTCGAACGGACACCAAGGCCTTGCCTTTGAAAAACATCAGGTTATTGATTGACCCGTCCCGGTATGTAAACGCGTCCGTCCCCGCCGCAGCAGCCGTTGTTCCCAATGACTCCGCTAATTCTGTCCGTCGTCGGGTCAGCAAAGAATAGGCAGCGGCGTCTGAATTCGTGAGCTCGAGGCTCACCGAGTATTTCGCCCCGTTCTTCGAAACATAGCTGCGACTCGCAGCATCGACGATGTGCTGCGAGACTTGCGGTTCAGCGGCCGTTGCCGGTTTCCCGTCAGCACGAAAGTCACCAACACTCGTCGGCAACAACCTGCCCGCGGCAACGCGTGGCACATCCTGCCCGCTCGCCACCAATGGCGCGAGCGACAAAATGGAAATCACTAATAGCTTTCTAAAATAGCCGTAAAACGACATCACACTTAACCCTTAGAAACCGCAACCTCTTGGATGTTCCACCCAGCCGGGGCGGTTGGTACTTAAATTGTTGTAAATAGGAGTTTACTGCCTGCGTCGGAGTTCCCGCAAAAGAAGGTCTGCATAGTGTCTCGGGTTGCTGATGTTTTCCAGCTTCGTTATTCCGCCGGTATCGCTGGCGTTATCCACGATCACATCCCCAAAGCCGAGCAGCCGCTGAGGAATGCTGGCTGAAACCGTGACATCCTGAACTTTGGTTAGCGGAATGTTACGGGTCGTGCGCGCAATCAAGCCCTTATCAATTTCCAGCTTGGAATCAGTCAACGTATACCTGACCGTGTTTCGGCGCACGTGGTAATAAGCAGGAATGAGCAACAGGGCGAGAGCTATGGGAACGGAAAGGTAAATCGGCGCGTCTACCTGCGCCAGCAGAATGACCAGGCCAATTGCAAACAAGGCAGTAACCAGGTAACCAACTTTGATGAAGATCATCGTCGGGCGCACGGTGAAGACCACGTCCTCGATGTCGCCGTCTGCATCTGCGCGCATAGAAACGTTCGTTTGACCACGCGCGATCCGGGTGAGTTCAGGATCATCGGCAGGCGAACCACAGTCAGAGCAAAACCGCTTGCCGGGAGCGATGTATGATCCGCAGTTTGTGCAATTCATTCGTTTAATTTAAAGCGGTCTTGTCCGCGGTTTCGTATTGCGCTCCCTGCTCCTGCTCCTGCTCCTGCTCCTGCTCCTGCCTCCTGCCTTCTGCCTTCTGCTCTTGCCTCCTGCCTACTTCTTCTCTACCGCTCCGCCCGCGTTTTGCCAGGCAACAAACCCGCCCAGCAGTGCCCCCGTGTTAGTAATCCCTTTGTTTCTTAATCGTACCGCCGCACCGGCGGATGTCTGTTCCGCCGGTCAAGTACAGTAGGTAACGATCAATTTGTCCTTCGGCAACTCACCCGCGCGCTTCTCAACGTCGCTGAGCGGAATTAACCTGGCCCCGCGAATGTGTGACACGTTGTAGGCGTCCTCGTTCCGAACATCGACAATAAATGCTTCGTTGTTCTTCACCAGTTCCTGTAGTTCCTGAACGGTGACGCGACGGACACCATCTGCGGGCGTGGGCGCGCTGGACGCTCCCATGGTCCGTGAATTCGCTCGCTCGTTTGAGTTACACCCGGCAAGTATCGCCAAACCAATGACAGCGACCGTAAGCAAAGAAAGAAAACGCATGAATAGCCTCCGGAACAAAATGCTCTTTAACGTGGAACCTATTTGATGTTACCGCAAGTTCCGAGCCAACAGAAAGTCGAGACGCCTGCGCCTCCACACAATCCACGAATAACACAAAATAACACTAACGACGCGTGATATAGTTTGCGACCCGCAATCATAAGGAGCCGGATGCTCGAAGAATCCCAAACTAGCCAGGTGAAGTGGGCCAAGGTGATCGACCATACCCGATGCATCGGGTGTCATGCATGTACCACCGCCTGTAAGTCTGAAAATGTGGTGCCTGTTTCAGTGACGCGCACCTACGTCAAACATGTCGACGTGGGAACGTTTCCCCAGGCCCGGCGCGCACACCAGGTGACACGGTGTAATCAGTGTGCCCACGCGCCCTGTGTCACCGCCTGCCCCACGACCGCCATGTTCAAACGCCCCGATGGCATTGTCGATTTCGACAAGTCGATTTGCATTGGTTGCAAAGCGTGCATGGCCGCCTGTCCCTACGACGCGATCTTCATCAATCCCGACGATCATTCAGCGGAAAAATGTAACTTCTGCGCGCACCGTATCGATGTTGGTCTGGAACCGGCGTGTGTGGTTGTGTGTCCAACACAGGCAATACTCGTGGGTGATATGAACGACAGTGAGTCCTACGTGGCGCAGATTATTAATCGAGAGCCGGTGTCAGTACGTCGACCCGAGAAGGAGACACTGCCAAAACTTTTCTACAAGGGTGCTCATCAGGCGACGCTGGATCCACTCGCGGCGCGGAGACCCGACGGCGGCATTTTCATGTGGAGCGAACAGCAACTCGATGACAATACAGTCGTGTCCGGCAATGCTAACTACAGCAACACCTCAGCAGCAGCTCTACTCTCGTATGACGTGGCGCATTCGATTCCCTGGGATTGGCGCGTCAGTCTTTATACGTTGACGAAGGGTATCGCGAGTGGCGTTTATTTGGTTGCGGCGTTGCTGGTTTTGTTCGGATACGTCGGAGCAGACAATTTTCTTTGGCTGACTATGGCGCCCTTGATATCAGCGGCGTTTCTGGGGATCACCGGAGCGTTGTTGATTTGGGATCTTGAGCATCCGGAAAGGTTTTATCTGATCTTCACCAGGCCCCAGTGGCGAAGCTGGTTGGTGAAAGGCGCGTTCATTATTGCCGGATACTCTCTCGTGCTCTTGATTCATTTTGTCGCGACCCGGCTTGGGTCGATAAATGTGCAGCGATGGTTAATGGTCGCAGGAATTCCTTTGGCGACGCTTACAGCCGTTTACACGGCCTATCTTTTTGCGCAGGCAAAAGCTCGAGACATGTGGCAGAACCCACTGCTGCCTCCGCACCTGCTGGTCCAATCGGTATTGCTTGGATCAGCAGTGTTGCTCGCGGTGCTGATGTTGACCATGCCCGAACACCCAGTTGACGAGGCAGGATTGCTTACGTCAAGAGGTGCGATTACGCCGTTGATCTCCATTTTCGCAGTCACCAGCCTGATCCACATTTTGATGATCTGGGGAGAAGTGTCGCTAACGCACCCGACCGCACATGCACGCCTGGCAATTTGGGAGATGACTCATGGGAGGTATAAAACGAATTTCTGGGTCGGAGTAGTTCTTTCGATCATCGGAGGTGTATTTCCTGCTCTTGCTCTTCTGGGGATTACTGACGTTGCCGAGGCCGGTGCACCTCTGGCGGTGATCGGCATGATGCTTTTCGAGCACGCGTATGTGCAGGCGGGACAATCAGTGCCACTGGCGTAATATTTTCTGTTCGTGTCATTTCGTGTGATTCGTGGATCGTTTTTAGACGACCTGCCAAAGAACGATCCACCAAATACACGAACCACACGAAAAATTCTCATGAGCGACGAAACCTTTTATCCTGGTCCATCCCGCAGCCACTTGGCAGCGTTTCCACCAAAAGAGCGCTGGCATGATTGGACCGAGCTCGACTCGCAGGCGTGGCCCAAACGCAAAGAGCGCCACTATCAACTGGTTCCGACAACATGCTTTAACTGTGAATCTGCTTGCGGACTGCTCGCCTACATCGACAAAATCACTGGTGAGGTTCAGAAATTTGAAGGTAACCCTGAAAATCCGGGATCGCGCGGACGCAACTGCGCCAAAGGTCCGGCAACACTCAACCAGATCACCGATCCCGATCGGATTCTTTATCCGTTAAAGCGTTCCGGTAAACGGGGTGCTGGTGAATGGGAACGCGTGAGCTGGGACGAAGCGTTAGATGACATCGCCGGCAGAATTCGCAAAGCCATCGTCGAAGAGCGACGCGACGAGATCATGTACCACGTCGGCCGTCCCGGTGAGGACGGTTTCACTGAACGCATACTCGCCGCGTGGGGCGTCGACGGCCACAACTCGCACACCAACATCTGTTCGTCAGGCAGTCGCGAAGGTTATCAACTCTGGATGGGACTCGACCGGCCCAGTCCCGATCATTCAAACGCCAAAGTAATCCTACTCATCAGCGCGCATCTCGAGTCCGGGCATTACTTCAACCCTCACGCGCAACGCGTAATCGATGGCAAGGCGAATGGCGCAAAGTTGATCGTCTTCGATACTCGTCTTTCGCATACCGCTACTCACGCAGATTTCTGGGCGGCGCCGTATCCTGGTTCTGAAGCTGCGATGCTGTTGGCAATCGCGAACTACCTGATTCAAAACAATCTGTACAACCGCGAGTTTGTGCGACGGTGGTGGAACTGGCAGGAATACTTAAGTTCCGAGTCCGCTGGAAGCCGGGACAACGATTCATCGTTTGAAGAATTCGAGCGGGTCCTGAAAGAACTTTACACCCAGTACACATTCGAATTCGCCGCACAGGAATCCGGCGTTGACGCAAAGACGATCGAAGAGATCGCAAAAGTTGTAGCCACCGCGGGCACACGCTTCTCCAGTCACAACTGGCGGAGCGCTGCTTCAGGTATTAGCGGCGGCTGGACCGTCGCGCGCGCGTTGTTCATGTTGAATGCACTACTCGGAGCGGTGGCGACAGAGGGCGGTGTGTTTCCCAATGCGTGGAACAAGTTTGTGCCGCGTCCTATCTACACACCCCCGCATCCGAAGATGTGGAACGAAAAAACGTGGCCACGAGAATATCCGCTTTCGATGAACGAGATGTCGTTTCTGCTGCCACACTTGTTAATGGATGGACGCGGCACGCTCGACGTTTACTTCACACGCGTTTACAACCCCGTATGGACCAACCCGGACGGTTTTTCCTGGATTGAAGCGTTAACGAACGAAAAGCTTGTGGGTTGTCATGTGGCACTGACGCCGGTTTGGAGTGAGACCGCTTATTTTGCCGACTACATCCTGCCGATGGGGCTGGGGCCGGAACGTCACGATCTACATTCCTACGAGACACACGACGCGCAATGGTTAGGCTTTCGGCAGCCTGTGATGAAGGCGGCGCGACAACGGGACGGGGAAACGATCAACGATACGCGCGAAGTGAATCCCGGCGAGGTTTGGGAAGAGAACGAATTCTGGATGGAATTGACCTGGCGCATCGATCCCGACGGCGCACTTGGTATCCGCCAGTACGTCGAATCCAAACAGCAACCGGGCACGCGTTTGAGTGTGGACGAGTATTACGGCTGGCTGTTTGAAAATTCGGTGCCCGGTTTGGCGCAAAAAGCTGCGTCCGAAAACCTGACGCCGTTGGAATACATGCGCCGCTACGGCGCCTACGAGATAAGGAAAAAAGTCGGGGCGATATATGACGAACCCGTTCCAGCTTCAGAACTCGAAGACTTGAACGAAGACGAAAGCGGGCGTGTGTTTAGTAGGGCTGCGAAACCGGCATCGCCAAACATCGTGCCGGTGCCAACCCCCGATGGTGATGCCGATGGCCGGCGTTTGGCAGGAGTTAGAGTTGATGGGGAGATACGTCGTGGGTTTCCGACGCCCACTGGCAAGTTGGAATTCTATTCACGTACGCTCGCCCAATGGGGTTGGCATGAATACGCAATTCCCACTTATGTCAAAAGCCACGTACACCCGGACAACCTGGAACCTGACCAGACAATTTTGATTTCAACTTTCCGGTTGCCAATTCAGATTCACACTCGTAGCGCGAATGCTAAATGGTTGAACGAGATCGCGCATACCAACCCACTGTGGTTACACCCGTCGCATGCCTCGAAGTTAAAAGTAATTACCGGCGACTTGGTGCGCGTCGAAACTGAAATAGGTTACTTCGTTGTGCGCGCTTGGGTGACCGAGGGAATTCGACCGGGCATCGTTGCCTGCAGCCACCACATGGGCCGCTGGAAAGTTCATGAGAATGGGCAGCGACAACTGATGGCCACGGTGAGCCTCAATCATGACGGGACGAAGTGGGCGCTTGAACGGAAGAACGGTGTTGGTCCATACAAGTCAAGCGACAATGATACGCTTCGTATCTGGTGGAACGACGTGGGTGTCCACCAGAACCTGACGTTTCCGGTCCATCCTGATCCGATTTCAGGAATGCATTGCTGGCATCAGGCGGTGCGCGTTACCAAAGCTAAAGAGACCGACACGTACGGCGACATACACGTTGATACAGCTAAGTCGCGCGAGGTTTACAAGCGTTGGCTGGAGATGACGCGGCCGGCGGATAAATATTCGCCGGATCGAACGCGACGCCCTTACTGGATGCTGCGGCCATTAAAGCCCGCAAGAGAATTTTACAAACTGCAGGAGTAGCTCAACTACTTCGTGTTATTCGTGGATTTTTTTTGATGTTCGAAACCCCCTCAATCAGAACAGCGCTCCCACTGCTGGTCCTCAAAAAACTCTGCCTGGCCTTAATCGGTGCTTATCTCGCCATAGGTTTAACGGCGGGTTATCGTGCGTACCATCAAATTAAGAGCGTAGATCTGAGAACTCCATTGGTAGTGAAACCGGAATCGTCCATCGAGACTTCGGTCGTTACTTACGGCCGGACGTTCCTCGACGAAAGAGTCGA
>DATEPF010000011.1:0-11708 GCA_035273325.1 Pyrinomonadaceae bacterium
TGGTAAAAATTGTGGACGCAATTGTCAGTGACGGTCAGCTCGACGAATGCGATCTAACAATGCAGGAACTGACGACCATTCGAGAAGCAGTGATCGGCTCATTGACGGCCATCTATCATGCCCGGATCGATTACCCGGGATTCAATCCTCCGAAAATGACCGGTCCATTGCCAGCGCTTCCTTCAAGTGAACTTGATAGTGAAGAGCGTGGGATTAGCTATAGTCGCGCGGGTGATGTGCCGATCAATAAGGCTGGTGAAGTAGAAGACGAAGCAATCAGTCGAACCATCGGTAAACGCTGACAACTATCCTTCGTTACGTGGATCCACGTTATGCAGCATAAACAGCGATTCACCAATTACACGAAATAACACGAAGGTGTTATAAAAATTCAAAATCTCGCGCGCAGTTTCTGATATGTCGTAGGCAGGTCTTCAGGCAACACACGGGTCTCACCAACGGTTGTCATGAAGTTGGTGTCGCCGGCCCAGCGAGGCATGACGTGAATGTGAATATGATCGGCGATTCCCGCCCCCGCTGCTTTACCTAAGTTCATACCGAGATTGAAGCCTTCCGGATTGTAGGCCGCACGCAGAGCGGTCTGACAACGTTTCGCAAGATCCATCATTTCATCAGTCGTCTGTTTCGATGCGCCATCCAATTGACTAACGTGATCGTAAGGGACCACCATCAAATGTCCACTGATATACGGGTAGAGGTTGAGAACGACGAAGTTGTGCGTCCCTCGATAAAGTACGTAATTCCGCTCATCCTCATTACGCTGGTCGCGCAGATAACAAAAGACACAGCTTATGTCTTTGGAGTCAGGTCCGCCCGCATCGAGGTACTCCGAACGCCAGGGACTCCACAAACGTTGCAATGTGTTATCTCGGATTCTGTTTAGAGGATGGGAGGCTGCCGAAGTTCCTCGGAGTTGACCGCGGCGGATTTCTCAGAATCACCGGCGGGGGAGCTATCGTTAATTAGCTCTTTTAGTTCCTTGCCGGGTTTGAAATACGGGACCCGTTTGGCGGGAATGCTGACTGGATCGCCGGTCTTCGGATTTCGGCCACGACGCGCTCCGCGTTCACGAACGCGAAAACTACCAAACCCGCGTAACTCGATCTTCTCACCTTGATTCAGCGTCTCGATAATGCTTTCAAAAACGATTTCGACTAACCTTTCGGCGTCCTTTTTTGTAAGTTCTGCCGCTTCCGCGACGTCTTCTACAAGTTCCGCTTTAGTCATGCATTACCTCAGCTGGCAAGATAGCGACGCTCGAAAAATTCCGATCAGATTGAATACATAGTTTGACTGCGAGGCGTGCTCGACCCGGTACACTATCAAAAACGACCAGGCCGGGCAAGGATAAGCCGTCTAGATGCAGCACCTTAAAGGCGGCCGTAGCGGGCTCTAACCGCGCACGAGATCAGGGCTCGCGCTTATCTTCTGCAGGCCCCCCGGGCCCGGGTAGTTCGGATTCGTCAGGCGTCGGCTCTTCGACGGGAATGCTGTTCTCTGTTTCGGGCTCTTCTATTGGCTTGACGTCGGATTCGGGTTCGCTGACGGGTTTGGGTTCCGGTTCAGATGCCTTCTGTTCAATTCTTCCAAGTCCGAAGTCCGCCAATTCACCCAGCGAAGCCATTCCGCTGCCGGCTTGAGAAGAGTAGACCTTGGTATCGACGATTGGTTCGTCGTCTTTGCCGACAGCTCGATGCGACAATCCGATCTTCTTGCTCTCGCTATCGATTCTCAGAATCTTAAACTCCATCTCCTGGCCAAGTTGGACCACGTCCTCCGGCTTCTCAACCCGTTCCTCAGATAATTCTGAAATGTGACACAACCCCTCCAGGTTGTCGTCGAGTTCGACGAACGCGCCGAAGTTAGCGAACCGGGCAATCTTGCCGCGTACAACATCGCCTGGTTTGTGCTCGGTGATAAAGCGATCCCATGCATTCGGCTCGAGGTCTTTGATCGACAGAGAAAGGCGGCGGTTTTCTGCATCGATGCTCGTAATTATCGCATCGATTTCCTGGCCCTTCTTTAGCACCTCGCTGGGATGCTTGATACGTCTGGACCAGGATATATCGGAAACGTGGACCAGGCCGTCCACACCGTCTTCAATCTCAATAAAAGCGCCGAAGTCAGTCAGGTTGCGGACACGGCCATGAACCCTTGTGCCCACTTGATAGCGTTCGTGCAGAGTCTGCCATGGATTGTCCTGAATTTGCTTCATGCCCAGACTGATGCGCCGGGCTTTGGGATCAACACTTAACACTTCAACTTCGACGTTGTCTCCCGGGTTCACCAGCTTGCTCGGATGCTTTACACGTTTCGACCAACTCATTTCCGAAACATGGACGAGGCCCTCGACACCACTTTCCAGTTCAACGAAGGCACCATAATCGGCGACGCTGGCGACCCGGCCCGGGACGCGCGCACCAACCGGAAAACGTTCGTCCACACTCGACCATGGATCCGGCAACAATTGCTTGTAACCCAGCGAGACGCGTTCGCGTTCCTTATCAAACTTCAACACCTTGACCTGGATGTTGTCGCCAACCCGAAACAGTTCACTGGGGTTCTGCAAACGCCCCCACGACATGTCAGTTACGTGCAACAGTCCATCGACTCCACCGAGATCAACAAAGGCACCGTAGTCGGTCAGGTTCTTGATCTGACCTTCGACCACAATGTCTTCCTCGATGTGTTGCAGAGTTTGGCCCTTGCGTCCGGCGTTCTCTTCCTCGATTACGGCTTTGCGCGAAAGCACCACGTTGGAACGCTTGCGGTTGAGCTTAATGACCTTAGCTTCGATTTCCTGATTGCGCAGCGAGTCAAGGTTCCGCACCGGCCGCACGTCTACCTGGGATCCTGGTAGGAAAGCACCGATGCCGTCGATGTCCACGCGCAAACCACCCTTAATGCGTTCAATAACCCGGCCCTTGATATTCGTGCCATCGCGATACGCTTTTTCCAAATCGTCCCAGGCGCGCATGCGAACGGCGTCGGCGCGAGAGAGGATCGGAAGGCCATCTGAGGTTTCCATGTTCTTTACCAGAACATCAACTTCATCGCCTGCTTTTACGGCCAACACGCCGTTCTCAGTGAACTCCGCGGGGTTCACAATGCCTTCGGATTTGTAACCGAAGTCGATTACGACTCCACGCTCGCTAATACCCACAACGGTACCGCGCACGACTTCGCCTTCCTGCAAAGCGGCTTGTTCCTGCTCAAACTGATCGAGCAATTGCCCAAAGTCGACGTCGCCTGACGGACGCTGTTCTTCATCGTCCTCATGCGCGCTGGGCATTTTGGCGTCTTGTGGAGAAGTATTGGTTGGGGTTGACTGCGGATTTTCCTGCTCGCCTGAGAGGCGGTTGGTTTCGTTGGTTTCCTGGTTGTTTAGTTTCTTTTCTTCACTAGCCATGCAAACTCCTCTAACGGATCCCGGAAGATTCACCACCCTGGATCGGACTCGTGCGTATCAAACGACAGAGGCCGATGCCTTACGCACCTGCGTCGTTTGCGATGGCGATAATGTCGGGATTGAAGTGGGAGGAATGCGAGCCGTTTAGATTGGAAAAGGAGGTTAAAATGTGTTTCGATTTCCGCGCGCCCGTAGTCACCCGCTTGGTCCGACAAATCACCAGCCGCTCACCGGGTAGGCTCGCAATGTACACGCCGAAATAAGCACGTGTCAAGGTGCTGACCTACCCTTTGAGCAAGCGATCTGCCTTGGAAATTCTAAATGAATCGGGAGGCGGAATTAATTCTCAACGAGTCGTCGCCGCAACACCGTCAAGCCCACGCGGCACAACGTACACGCCGGCTGAATGCGAACCGACAAACAGAGTGTTCTGGTCGTGCGGGTCTAACGCCAATGCCCAGATCCGCTGGCTTGGCACGCGACGCTCTTTCGGGTCAATGCGGGCCCATGTCGTGCCACCATCGATCGTGCGATAAACGCCGCCGCCAATCTCGCCGGTTTGATAAGCATTGCCTACGAACACTTCGTCGCCGTTTCTGGGGTTAACCAGAATGCTGGTGAAATCGCCGAACGGAAGGTTTCCGCCGCGGCGGCTCCAATTCGCGCCGTTGTCACGTGTCATGTAGAAGGCCTGCTTAGTTCCGACGTAAACCACTCCCGAACGTTGTGAGCTTCGAGCGATCACATTGATCGGTACGTCGCTGGGAACACCCGATACTCGACGCCATGTGGCTCCGGCGTCTCGCGAAACCAGAAGACCTGAGGCTGCAGTTCCGGCCCAAATAGTTTCAGGGTCACTCCCATCCGCTGAGATTGCCATGGTGCGATTATCGATACCTGCACCATAGGACAGCCTTTGCCATCCCTGCGTCGGGTCGAAACTGCGGAACAACCCGGTGTTCGTAGCCGCGAGGAAAAGTGGCCGCCGACTCTCGACGTCGATCGTCTCCACCAACATGTTCACCGCGTCGGACAGGACAACCATCCCATCAGGAGATGCGGCGCCCTTAACGCCAAGCGCCGCCAGGGTTAAGTCATCAAACTTGCCAGTGACCGGCAACTGACGCGCCGACTGAAACCGTTTCAATCCTGCCAATGTCTTCGGCCCACCCCGGCCGTCCGGCGCTCCAACATCATAGCCCGCCGCATTCAGTGCTTGCTGTGCACGACGAACAGTATCGTTGACTTTTACCGGCGCGCGCTTGGTGGCTCCCTTTTTCTTTGTGGCAGCCGGTTTCGCTGCCGTCCAAACCGGCGCCCATGCTGCGCCTCGATCGAGCGAGCGATACACGCCCAGGTTTGTGCCTAAGTAGATAACGTTTGGATCACGGCTGTCCTGCAATATCGAGTAGGTAATCAAACGTGGCGGCATACTGCGCATTGAAGGACGCCACGTTTCGCCGTTATCGGTGCTCAGGAAAAAGAAGCCGCCGCCGGTCGTGGTATTGATAGTGGCCGCGTAAATGCGGTTAGGCGTCTCTCTGTCGGAAACGATGGCATTAGCGAAACGACCGCTGTAACCACCGTTAGTAGGAGCAAAATTTTTACCACCATCATGAGAAACCATCACACCATAGTTATTGGTGCCGATGTAGATAGTTTGTGGTCGGGACGGGTGGACCGCGATGGAATTGATTTCGAGCTGGCGTGATGTAGTAACCATCCAGGAGTCGGGAGCACCGCCTCGATCAGACCTCCAGAAACCTTCGGTGGTTCCGGCGAAAACGATTCCGGGAATCGACGGGTGCTGCAGGATAGCGCGGGTCCTTCGTGACTGCGAAGGGATTCCCTGTACCTTCCGCCAACTGTCGCCACCATTTTTGGTTTCGTAAATACCACTGCACGCAGACGCAATCACGTGATTGGGATCGCGTGGATCGATGTCGATAGCGAAGATGTCGGAATCATCAATGATTCCGTTCTTAATACTTCTCCAACTCTTGCCACCATCGGTTGACTTGTAAGGCAGGTACCAGGTCCCGGCGTAAATCGTGTTTGTTGTACGAGGGTCAACAGCCAGTGAATTTACGTGGTGCAGGCCTGGGGTTGACTGAGTGGGAAGGGCCCTCCAACTGTCGCCTGAATCATCTGAACGAAAAATCCCGTTGAAGGTGCCGGCAATTAGCACATCCGGATTTGCCACTGACTGTGTTAACGAGTGGAGTGCCTCATTCTTTAATTCGCGCGCTTCTCTCCAGGTACGCCCGCCATCGACCGACTTCCAGAAACCACCCGGCTCCTTGTGTCTGTGACCGCCGGCATAGATGGTTTGCGAATCGCGAGGATCGACAATGATGCCATCGATAAATAGCTTCGGACGGTTGAAGTTGTGTAGCAGTGACCAACTACGGCCACCGTCAAACGACGTGTAAATCTGACCATCCAGCGTCCCGAAATAGAAGCGGTCAGGATTGTTTGGATCTACCACGAGACTGCGCACATCGCCTCCCGGAGGTCCGTTTGTGCGCCAGTCCTGAGAATATTTTGCCGGATCGGCGGGCTCGGCCGCGTCGTCGGCCCCGTGGGCAGCGAAAGGCGAGGCAAGGGCCACGAGCAAAGTTACGAGAAGAACGAGATATGGCAGTCTTTTTTTCATATTTCCAGTAAAGCTACTTTCAAGTTGGTAGAGCGCTTGGGGGGCGCGATGTTTCAAGTTTAATACAATTTCATGAATTTGTATCGAGCAACTTGCCAAGCTTTTCGATGCACGGACTGACAGTTCCCGTTGCAAATCAGCCCCTGAAAAGCGAAGCGGGCGATGCTTCTCATTGAGAAACATCGCCCGCTCCGGAAGGTTCGCGTCATTCAATGCCTGACGCGAGCGTTATGTTTATTCGTCGCGCCGAGTTCTACGTCGTGGCGTTCTGCATTGCGGACATGGATCGACCGCACTAGATGCATCAGCCGTCGGCGGAGTCGCGCCTGTCGGCACAATCCACAACTCGACCATCAGGTCTGCACGACATCCACCATCAATTGTCACGATGCGACCGGCATCGATACCGCGCGTGTTAACCAGATAATCCTTCGCGCGATCTGCCCTTGCCTGTGCCGCACCCTCGCAGTTGCCGTAGGCAATGATATAGCCCTGGGCTCCTGGCGAGTTCTGCAATTGAATTGCGTAGTTGTCGAGACGAGCCTTCTCATCGTTGAAGCGGATGTCGCCGTACTCGTCAAACTTAGTCGGACCAGGCGGCGGCGCACTGACTGACGTCGAGCAGGACGCAGTCCTCGAGCAAGCCGGATCGAGTCCGCCGAGCTCTAGCGTGGCCGTCACTGTCTGGCCACCGAGACCGGTAGTGTCGACTGTGATTGACGAAGTACCCTGGCCACTCGAAATGGTTCCCGCCGAGACTGACCAGTTGTACGTTACGCTTTGATCCGTGGAGACCGACGACGTGAACGTGATCGGTTGACCCAGTTCAACATCCGACGGGCAACTGACCGACACTGTCGGACATGGCGGCCGGCAATTGGTGCATTCGGCAACGGTCACCGTCGTGGTGCCGCTTACCAAATGTTGATTGCCGTCGTTGACTTCCACGCTGGCTGTGTAGGTTCCCGGATTGACCCCAGAGAGATCCCAGTTAACCGTGCGGCCTTCGCCTGAAAGCGTTCCACCCGTTACTGACCACGTATAAAGCAACGTGTCGTTGTCAGCATCCGTAGCGTTCGCCGTCAACTCAACCGAACGTGACGCGCTTGGAGTACAAGTATCTGAACTTGTCCCCGGCGGGCACGGCGTTGTAATGGACGCGCTCGAAGCCGAGACGCTCACTACCGGCGCCACATTAATTACCGGCACAATTCTAGCGTTGCGATGGCCGATGAAGAACTGAACGATGTAGCCATGTGGATCCTCAGAGAACCTGAAGCCACGTGGCCTTCCACTACCGTCTGTTGCCGGAACGGTCGTTGCCGGGATTACGGTCAGCGGTTGCGGACCAGCCGGGTTGACGTTCGTAATCTGATTCACAGTGACGTTGAACGTTCGAGGTTCGAAGCGATCGACATCCTGTGGATTCAGGTGGCGACGATATGCGAATCCAAAACCAAACCAACGACGCGGATAAAGCTTGAAACCGGCCAGGGCGTCGACAGGATTGTTATTGAACGCGTTGGGCGTTCCACCCATGTATTGAACCGACTTCACTTCACCGATCAGCTGGAACCAGGAAGTGAGCGGTAAGTCAATACCCACACCTGCCAGCAACTCATCCGGCCGATCCAACATAACGAAGCCGTTCGGATCCTTCGGATTGCTATTCAGGATGTAGCCGATGTTTGCCGACAAATTCACGTGCTCACTGAGCCGGCCGTCTGCGAACATGACCAAACCGAAGTCGCCGATGTCGCCGCCTCCGCCTGAGCCACGCTGCATCTGATTGAAGCCGCCGAAGGAGTCGCCCTTATCCATCCACCAGCGATAGAAAGGAACGAAACCGAAGCCGAACGGATTGTTCGGACCGGTCAAGCGAATCTTCGCGCCGAAAACCAAATCGTTAAAGCTCGATTCTCCGTAGAGGCGATTGATAAACGGAGCTTCCGGCAGGAACGCCGGCGCGATCGTAAACGTCGCCGGCACGATGCACGGCGTCGGATTTGGATTCGCGGGCGTAGGCGCCGGACATCCGAGTAGAGTTGGCGGCAATTGCTGAGTTGCCAACACCACACCCGGAAGGATGCTGCCTACCGGTGAGCCAATGCCAGGATACGCGGCTGCGGCGCCGAAGGTGCTCGTGCCGCCGTTTGCTGGTCCCAACACGGCGTTGAATCCCGGGAAACCGAATCCTGCGCCAATGTGGCCAGGACCAGTATTAAACGCGCCCGCCGAACCGCCGACGAACGGAAACTGCACGAAGGGCTGATTAAACGCCGGACGAAACACCGCGGTACCCGCTAGCGTTCCGACGTTGCCCGTGGGAGCCAGCACGATCGCCGGCCCACTGCCCAATCCAACCGGTGGACCGAAGTGCAATTGCGAGTTTGGCAGATAGAAGCTGGATAGGTTGGCGGGACTGTTTGGCTTGACCCCTCGAAAGCCTGTCGTCTTGAAGAACAGCTCGATGTGATCGTTTAAGCCAATATTAAAGCTCAAAGGAACTTCGACAATATCCACGTCGCCCGGGTCACGATCAAAGTTGCTGTAGGCGATACTAAACGTAAATTCGCCCCGGCGGATCGTTTGGCCGTCGTAGATAGTGAAAAGTCCCGTTGGCCCACCTGGCGGGCCGCCCGTGCCTACTGCCGGTGACAGATTTCTTGGATCCTCAGGCGACCTCAAGGTCTGCCCGGAAACCACAGCACATAAAACTAAAGTAGCGAGAGCGGCAATAAGCGCCCTGGTTGCGAGTCTCATCGCATTCCTCCTGCGAAATGAGTATAGAAGTTTGATTATGAATGCCACCGTTCGGCAAGTAGCCAGTTTCATTACCGGCATACGTCCTTGCAATGCGGAGGCGCCAACTACAAGCTAACGAATCGAACGCCCAGCAACCGACACTGCAGGTTGCAAGGCCTAAAAACGAATAGACTAGACCGTAGTTACCCGAGATTTACAATCCGCCGCCTGAGAAAACTAAACGCGACTTTATATAGCTAAAGTGCAGTTTAGTGTCAACGATTCAGCACCTAAACCTTGGCCCAGGGCCAAAATTTCTTCACACTAGTCCGAGGTACAAAATCACGCCAGACCATACTCTACCTTTTCTGCGAAATCAAGACCTTTTCACGGGTTTGGGCCAATTTGTTTATGTTTTTTCCGTCACGCATATATACCTCTCATACGCGTGTCATAGGCCACTCGATCTATCGCCAACATGTAGGCTGCGGTCCTGGTATCGACTGAATGTTGGTTCGCATATCGGCACAGATCATTAAAGCTGGCGACCATCGATTCCTGCAGTCTTTGATTAACTACGTTCTCCTGCCAGAAGTAGCCCATTCGATCCTGAACCCACTCAAAATAGGAGACAGTAACCCCTCCGGCGTTCGCCAGGATGTCAGGAATTACGAACACACCTTTTTCATGCAGAATCTCGTCTGCGGCAGCCGTGGTTGGCCCATTGGCCCCCTCCGCCAACACCTTGCACCGGATGCGATGCGCGTTTTGAGACGTGATCTGATTTTCGGTAGCGGCCGGAACCAGAACATCACAGGGAAGTTCCAATAACTCGCTGTTCGTAACCTTATCGACACCGGGAAAGTCTTCGAACGACCGGGTCGCCTGCAAATGTTTGAGCGCTGCCGCAATATCAATACCGTTTGGATTGTAGATTCCGCCATGAACGTCCGATATCGCTACTACCTTGTAACCCGCCTCATGCAACAACTGGGCGCCGATGCCTCCGACGTTCCCCGAGCCCTGTACCACCACACGTGTATTCTCAGGGAGCATATCGAATTTCTTCGTCGCTTGTTCTATGACGAACAAGATACCCCGTCCGGTCGCCTCGCGCCGGCCCGACGATCCCCCCAAGTCAATGGGCTTGCCTGTAACTACCGCAGTAACAGTGTGCCTGGCGTGCATTGAGTAGGTGTCCATAATCCAGGCCATCGTCTGTTCGTTGGTATTCATATCAGGGGCCGGGACATCTTTTTCCGGTCCGATGAAGTCGAGTAACTCGGACGCATATCGCCTCGTCATGCGCTCCAGCTCGCCGATCGACATCTGCTGCGGATCGCAAACGATGCCTCCTTTGGCGCCACCGAAAGGCACATTAACTACAGCGCACTTCCAGGTCATCCACGCCGCAAGGGCCCTCACCTCATCAAGATTTACGTCAGGTGAGTAACGAATACCCCCCTTGGCCGGCCCACGCGCAAAATTGTGCTGCACACGATAGCCTTCAAAAACCTGAATCCTTCCCGAATCCATCCGGGTGGGTATGTAGACTTTCAATTCGCGGTTTGGCACCCGCATCACTGCGTACAAATCCGGATCCAAATTAAGCAACTGCGCCGCCCGATCAAATCGCGACATCATTGACTCAAACGGATTCTCTTCCTTGATTTCCCTGATGTCGTCCGCGTATACAGTGCTCGGCACGCTTGCCATGTCAATCTCCTGTTAACGAAATCTTTAGATTTCGGGCGCTAAAGGTTGGTCCAATACAGCATTCATTGATCCGCTTCTGAAACCGTGCACGTCAATCGTCACATATTTAAAACCTAATTCGCGAAAACGCCGGCCCAGTTCTTCAAACACAGCGAGACTCAAAGCGCGGGATAGCTCAGGCGTTGCGATCTCCAGCCTCACCAACTGATCATGATGACGCACGCGAAATTCACGAAAGCCCAGATCCCGCAGGATATCTTCGCCGCGGTCAACATTCGATAGACGTTCAATCGTCACCGGAAGTCCATACGCAATGCGCGACGACAGACACGGGCTGGCGGGCTGGTCCCAGGTCGGCAATCCAATTCGCCGGCTTAATTGGCGAACGTCCGCTTTTGTCATTTCTGCCTCGATCAAAGGACTGCGCACGTTGTGCTCGGCGGTTGCTACACGTCCGGGACGGTAGTCATTGAGATCATCGCAGGTTGAACCGTCGACTATAAACGGGATGGATCGCTGTCGCGCCAGTTCCGATAGTGTGCTAAAGAGTTCGTCCTTGCAGAAATAACAACGTTGTGAAGTGTTCGCTGTGTAATTAGTATCTTCCAGTTCTTTCGTTTCAATGACTTTGAAATTAAAACCAAAATCGCGTGCCAGTTGCGAAGTCTGTTCTCGCTGGACCACGGAAAGACTGGGCGATTGGCCGGTCACGCAGAGCGCGTTATTCGCCAACTCAGCGTTGGCCACGTACGCCAGGTAACTGCTGTCCACTCCGCCTGAAAATGCGACGATGACAGATTCCATTTCGCGGAGGATCTGTCGCAGCTTTTGTTCCCTCGTGATAACGGCATCACTGACGGCTGGTGTTATTCCAGTCGTTGGTTCACCATCCTCGACCAAAGAGACGCTTACCACCGCACACTCCACAGAAAGAGACACGTTCACTGTGTCTGTTTTTGATTTTAATGTTGGGATTACGCGCGCAATGGTATCGCATGCATCAAGAGCAACGCAACAAGCATCATAGGTGAGTTAAGTCGAGGTTATGGAACGATATCGATTTGGACGCCATTAGATTCAGCATGCTAAGATCAAATTAACTCCTCAGTAGTTTGTCTCGCCTTGCTGCGACTTGATTTCATGAATCACCTGTTTCGAAAA
>DATEPF010000012.1:0-7862 GCA_035273325.1 Pyrinomonadaceae bacterium
GGATCCCGTATATGTTGCCTCCACCGTTAACTGCAGCGTGTCATATCTATTCTCCGGACCTTCCGGACTACCGGGCATAAAAGAATCCTGCTGAGGTACGTGGTCAACTGACACAACTGTCAGTTTCCAGTTCGCGCTTTGACCTTCCATTTTCGCCTCAGGCGTCGGTGTCGACGCCACGTTAGCCGGGCTCTCGGCAGTTTTTGAGCACGATGAAAACAGCACTGCGCATGTAAGCGCGAGTAACACCTGTGATTTTCTGGTCATCGTTTTCTCCTCTTAGTTGTGGAAAACTCCCGGCTTTGCTTGGCAAAAAAATTCCACGAATTCCACGAAACACACGAAATCACACGAATTGTAAACTCGCCTATTGTCGCGACGCCAAAAACTGTTCCTAACAACCGCGCGAGCAAAGATACTGTCGCCCATTAAACGTAAAGGTCTGCCGGTCGTATTTGATATCCAGATATCCGTTTGTCTTTCGTGGACCAGCTTCCACGCGCGCGTCGTTTAGATCGCGCAAAAGATAAAGTTCCATGTCGCCCGTGATCTGCTGGAACCGCGCACCGTTGCGTTTGAAAACTCTTGTAGTGCAACCACCGCTACCGCAGCTTTCTATTTGCGCGATGAGTTCAGGCACTCCGTCTTGATCAAGGTCAACCTCGCGCGCGTCAATCTCCCCACGAGCAGCGGGGCCGGCTTCAGTTTGAGCAAATCTAATGAAATCAGGCGATGGCGTTACCGACCTGGGAACAACTGGTGTCGGCGAAGGGCTTGGGCTCGGAGATGCGGCCGGGGAAGGTGATGGTATCGGGCTTGGCTGTTCATTCGCGGTAGGCGCCGGATTTTGTTGCGTTAAAGTATTCTGATTCCGGTTTTTGGTGACTAACCAAAACACATATCCGCTGGACAAAATCAAAAGAACGGCGGCCGTAGCGGCCAATATAGTCTTGGCCCGCCTGCTAAAACGCGTCCCTGGTTCAACTTTTGCCGGAACTTCTTTAGGCTCAAATTTATATAGTTCGAGCGGAGGTGCGGGAATCGTGTCGCGCGGATGCGCCGGGGCGCTTTCATCTTTCGCATCGTCAATAGCTGGTTCGCGGGCAGGACGTGTTAGTGGCAGTAGATTACCTTTGTCTGATCTTTTCCAAGTTTCAGCTTCACCCACCACCTGCGGGGCTTGGGCGATGCGAGCTTCAGCATGCAGTTCTTCGCTGGCCGCTTCACGAAGCGCCGCAAGCATTTCACTGGCGCTGCCGAATCGATTCTTCCGCGCTACCGACATTGACTTGTGAATGACAGCGGCCACGCGCTCCGGAACTTCGCGGTTAACACGTTCAAGCGCAGGTAGCGGATCGGCCTGGTCTTCCTCGCTTGCCTGGTATCTGGCCGGGGCGTCAACCGGCGGCACACCGGCGAGCAAGTGATACAAAGTCGCGCCCACCGAATAAATGTCACTGCGACGATCCGTTCCTTGTCCGAGTATCTGTTCCAACGGCGCGTAAACCGGCGTGTATCCTCGAACGCTCCGGCTCGTGACCAGCGTGGGCATTTGTCCGAGGGAGCCTTTCGCTAAACCAAAGTCCAGCAAAAAGATTTCATCCCGCTTGGTGAGTTTCAGATTCGACGGTTTGATATCCCGATGAAGAATTGGCGGCTCTTGCGAGTGCAGGTATTCAAGCACGCGCAGAAGATCGTAGGCCCATTGCAGAACTTGCGTGTGAGGAAAGGGATGACCACGAAGACTCAACAATTCGGCGAGGTCGTGGCCGGGAATGAACTCCATCACGAGGAAGTCGCCTGCTTCCTCGCTGAAATAGTCCATGACTTTAGGCAGCGCAGGATGGCGTAAGTTTGCGAGCAACGCTGCTTCGCGCTCAAAAGCAAGCCGCGCTTCACCATCGTGTCCGGTTAGCGTCTGTTTTAGCGCCACCAGGCAATTGACGCGCTGGTCAATGGCTTCGTAAACAGCGCCCATACCGCCTTGGCCCAGGAGACGGACCACGCGATAACGATTTTGGAGGAGTGAATTCGGGGCAATCATTCGCAGCCGAGCGGAAACTCCCGAGCGAATTGTTTGGCAATGAACGTAGCGCGCGAATCTTAACCAAGTTTCACCGCGCGCGCTAGGTGATTTCGACGCGCCTGAATCTCGGCTAATCACTTCAAGAGAACGAGCCCGGTATCTCACTGGGACCGCGGGCGTCTCGCCCGCACTGAGCGAAGCGAAAAACGTCCTTTGCACTCAAGCGTGCTCGGGCTTAGTGATGACCGCCATTCCCAGGTACGCTTGTTCCTTCAAAGTAATTAGCCGATTAAACGGTGTTCGCTTCGCTCAGTGCGGGCGAGACGCCCGCGGTCCCAGTAAGCGAAGGTCCCGTGGTTTTTTAAGTCTTTAGGAGATGAAGGGCCTCTAATTTCTAAATTTCGCTTTCACCATTCACCACTCACCATTTACCATTCACCTTGTCCTCAGGAAAGTAACTTTCAAAAAGGATTCATAATGACGAAGTTCAATAAACGCGGGCCAATAACCCTCATCCTAACGATTGCGATTGTTATGCAGTGCACGAATGCACGCACGATCGCGCAGCGACTTCCACGATCCGACGCCGAACGGATTGCGCAATTGGAAACACTTCTCGAGAACGTGCGGCAGGAGCTCAAGATACCTGCATACTCCGCCGCCATCGTTAAGGATCAAAAAATACTTTGGGCCAAAGGATTCGGTTACGCCGACGTGGAGAATAAAATTCCGGCAACCGAGCACACCCCGTACCATCTCGCTTCGCTCACCAAGACGTTCGCTTCCACGATTCTGATGCAACTTGTTCAGGAAGGAAAAATCAAGTTGGACGATCCCGCTTCAAAGTATGGCATTACTCTGCCAGGCGATGGCGTCATCACAGTACGGCACTTGTTTTCTCACACATCCGAAGGAAAACCGGGCGAGCAATATCGTTATAACGGTAATCGTTTTGCGGAACTGGATAAGGTCGTTCAGAGCGCTACAGGAAAGCCGTTCAGTGAACTCTTGATCGCGAACATACTCGACCCACTGGGCATGAATGAGACCGCGCCGAACGTTCCACGGATCGTCGGCACCAGATCGCCGAGTGCGGCGACTCGTGCAGCCGAGGAAGAAGTGAAAGCGGCGGTGATGGAAATTATTGGAGGCTTCAATTCCGGCAACGTGGACCAGATCGAACGGCGCGTCTCTCCTCTGAACAACCGGTTTCCAGGTGAGGGAGGATTCTTAACGTCTTTCGTTGACGCAACGGAGTTACGAGGTGCATTCCAGGCTGGGTTCAAGATCAAGTTTGACGTTCAAAATTTGGAGGCGGCCGTCTATGACGATAGCGCCGTCACAACTTTCTTTTATGGCGGAACAGTTACGCCTCCCAATGCGACCGCGCGCCACGATGGCCCATGGAGGGCGTCATTCTTCTGGAACAAACAGGACGGGGTTTGGAAACTTGTTCATTCACACCAGTCGGCGCTGACCCGACCTATGATCACGGAAAAGCATCAGCAAAGGTTCGATGCGATTGTGAAGACGTTGGCCCAACCGTATGCGCTTGACCGCGAATTTAAGACAACGAAGATCAGTTACCCGCAGGGTTTCAGCACCTCAGCCGGATTGATCTCAACAGTACTTGATATGGCGAAATACGACATCGCCATAGATCAAAATAAATTTGTTACGAAGGAAACTCAGCAACTGGCTTTTACACCCAGCCGCTCAACCAACGGGGAAGAGCTTCCTTACGGCCTGGGATGGTTCACGACAAACTACCAGGGCACGAAGCTGCTTTGGCATTATGGGTATTGGACCGGCAACTCATCGTTCATCTTGAAAGTGCCCGAGCGAAACATGACATTTATCATCATGGCCAACGCTGACAATCTCAGTCGGCCCACGGACCTCGGTTCAGGTGATGCGCTTAGTTCTCCAGTGGGCATGGCTTTCCTGAAGACATTTATCTTCCCGGAGAAGTTTGGCGAGTCTATCCCTGAGATCAGCTGGAATGCGCCGGCGGCTGAATTGAAAAATCACCTTAAAGCCGTTGAGAAGAAACCGTATGCCGATCTCTACCGCAAGGATTTGGTTTCTAAAGTCCGAATTCATCAAAGCGTGGGACGTGCAATCGAAGCAACGCAACTGATGAAGATGTATGGGGAACTATTTTCCAAACCACTGCCGGAAGACCTTGCGAAGTTGCCGGTCGTTGCGCAGATCGTACAAGTGCTCGACAACGAAGATAAGACCGTCACATTCAGTCTGACGGCCAGCCAGGAGGTGCGTGTCTTCGCCATCGGGGAAGGGCAAGGGGGTGAGATGTTTGACTACGGTTGGATCGAAAACGCCGACAACGGTTCTTCCGTATGGCGGATGGAGGAGCCCGGGACTACACACGCGGGCGGTGCAGGGAAGAACCGAAAAGTGGACCAGGTGATTACGCTGCCGGCAGGAAATTACAAATTGCGATACAAGTCTGACGATTCCCATGCATTCGATCACTGGAATAGTATGCCGCCGGACATTAACTTTTGGGGAATCGCGATCTATAAGAAATAGGTTGGTGAGCGCGGCTCTGTACGCTGAAAGCGTTCGCTAATTTCAGCCCAGGGTTGCGCTTTGGCAACCCTGGGAACAAAAATGCCTCTTAATAAAGAAGCAACCCTGAATGGGTTGCGGTCGAAGCTAGCGAGGCCCGTGTCGCAACCCTTTCAGGGTTGCGACCAATTTCGCCAACGCGTCGTCCCAAGGGTTGCGAAGCGCAACCCTGGGCTGGAATTAGCGAACGCTTTCAGCGTTAACGCCTCAATGCTTTTAGCGTTAACGGCACCACCTCAATCCTTTCAGCGTTAATGCTAATCCCAAACGTACCGCTCGTCGTATTCAATGCCATACGCCTTAAAGAAGGCACGGCACTCGTCCTGAAAAGTGACGCGCTTGTGGTGTTCTTCCTGGTTTTCGATGTATCTAATTACGTCGTCAAGGTTGGATTGGCTCACCGAGAATGCGCCGTAGCCGTTTTGCCAGTGAAACTTCGTCAAGGACGGCGATAGCTCCTTTGCGAAACCAGAGGACGTGCGTTTGATCTCTTTGACTACGGACGCAATCGAGTGTGATCTCGACAATGCAAAGAGCGCGTGAATGTGATCTTCCACGCCATTAACGATTAGCGTTTCGCAATCCTGCTGACGTAGCATCGTTGCAAGATACGCACGCATATCAGTCCTTATCTGTTTATCGGTAAGAAAGGGAAATCGGTTTTTGGTTGAGAAGATGAGGTGGGTCCAGAGTCGTGCGAGAGATTGAGCCATGAGGCCGCCTCCTGTTCGTTTTTGGAAGATCGCGTTGATTCTATCGACCAGCAAGCAAAGTCCCCTCATCAGAGATGCAAGCATCGGTTTCACGATTATGAAAGAAATTAAGTAATTAGTGAGAACAGGGTATGAGGAATTGGTAAGTTTCGCCTTAACGCTGAAAGCGTTCGCTAATTTCAGCCCAAGGTTGCGCCTTGGCAACCCTGGGAACAAACTCTTATATAAAGAAAGCAACCCTGAATGGGTTGCGTCGAACGGTAATCGAGGCCCGTGTCGCAACCCTTTCAGGGTTGCGACCAAATTTCGCCAACGCGCCGTCCCCAGGGTTTGCGAAGCGCAACCCTGGGCTGAAATTGGCGAACGCTTTCAGCGTTAATGGTTCCATGACGAACGCACATGAGTTTTTTGTTCCTGCCAAGTGTCGATTTTGTTGTTCACCGTTCGACTAACAGTCAAAGCATGATTTAACTTCAAATTTAGTGAGGGGAAACGATGACAACCAATAATACAAACACGATCCGGCTTCACAGAGTGCTGCGCGCGACGCCGGACAGAGTTTACCGGGCTTTCATTGACGCAAGTGCGATGGCAAAGTGGCTACCGCCAAACGGGTTTACGGGTCAGGTACATCAGCTCGATGCCAAAGTTGGTGGCAGTTACAAGATGTCTTTTACCAATTTCAGCACCGGCAGTAGTCACTCTTTCGGTGGAGAATTTCTTGAGCTGAAGCCAAATGAACGTATTCGGTATACCGATAGATTCGACGATCCAAATCTCCCTGGAGAAATGCAAACGACTGTTACGTTGAAGAAGGTTTCGGTCGGGACTGAATTAAACATCGTGCAAGAGGGCGTTCCAGCAGTAATTCCGGCTGAGGCGTGTTACCAGGGCTGGCAGGAGTCGTTGACACTATTAGCGGCACTCGTCGAAGCAGAAATTCCCGACCAGATTTGAACCAGGATTTTTCGTGTTATTTCGTGGATCGTTTTATTGATCTAAAAAGCGATCCACGAATAACACGAATCAGGGCAAAAGCAGAATCTTTCCTGTCGTCGCACGCCCTTCGAGTTGCCTGTGGGCCTCGGCCGCTTCACTCAGAGGAGACGTTCCTCCGATTCGCAGTTTCAGTTCACCGGTCTTGATCCAATCAAGCACGTCCCCGGCGCGCCATAGTAATTCCTCACGCGTCAAAACGTAGTTCGCCAGCGATGGCCGCGTTAAATAAAGAGATCCTTTTTGCGACAGCAGGGCCGCGTCGAAAGGTGGAACGCTGCCGCTCGACTGGCCAAAAGATGCGAGCAGCCCGCGCGGTGCAAGTGAATCCAGGCTTTTCATAAAAGTAGTTTTACCTACCGAGTCGTACACAACTTGAACGCCTTTGCCACCAGTTAGCCGTCTCACTTCCTGCTGAAAATCCTGCTGGGTGTAGAGGATTACCTCATCCGCGCCCGCGTCGCGAGCAAGCCGTGCTTTCTCTTCGGTGGACACTGTGCCGAAGACGCGCGCGCCCGCACGTTTGGCCATCTGGATAAGTAGTAATCCAACGCCTCCGGCGGCAGCGTGGACCAGGGCTGTGTCACCGCTCTTTAGAGGATAAGTCGACGTCGACAGGTAATGCGCCGTCATGCCCTGGAGCATTGCGGCCGCGCCCGTTTGCGCGTCGATCCCTTCCGGCATCTTCACTAATCGCGCGGCCGGCACGGCGGCATACTCCGCGTAAGAGCCGACCGCCATCGCGTATGCCACACGATCACCAACCGATATGTCGATTACATCAGAGCCGATCGATTCGACCGTCCCCGCCGCTTCCGAGCCGGGCGTAAAAGGCAGCGGCAATGGGTAGAGCCCCGTGCGGTGATAGACATCGATGAAGTTAACGCCGATGGCATGTATTTTGACGAGCGCCTCAGAAGGCTGAGGCTCCGGCTTCTCTACCTCCTGGTAAACCAGCTGCTCAGGGCCGCCGTAAGATTGAACTCTAATTGCTTTCATGGGGTCGATTTCCAATCGTTTGTGTGATTTCCTTCTGGTTCGTGTTATTTCGTGGATCATTTTATCGGTGTACAACAAATCGATCCACGAATTACACGAAATAACTTTTACTCACTCCATGAAATGAGTTATGAAGTCGAATGTGATCCTGGTCCTGAGCCACGAAGAAGTTTCTGAGCTCCTGCCGATCGATGAGTGCATCCCGGTCATGCGCGAGGCGTTCATCACGCTGGCATCGGGTAAGGTTCATCTGCCCCTGAGATCGATCATTCGCCCGCCGCAAGCTAAAGGCGTTTTGGGATTGATGCCGTCTTACGTATCAGGCGAACGTCCGGCGTATGGGTTGAAAGCTGTCTGCGTCTTCCCGGGGAATCCTGCGATCGGCAAGGATGCGCACCAGGGCGCCGTGCTGCTTTTCAGCGGCGACACCGGTGAGTTACAAGCGGTAATGAATGCTTCTGCGATCACTGCCATTCGCACGGCCGCAGCCACCGCCGTCGCAAGTGACTTACTTGCGCGCAAGGATGCAGATTCGC
>DATEPF010000013.1:0-3644 GCA_035273325.1 Pyrinomonadaceae bacterium
CGCTGCGCTGGAGCGCATGTCCTAAACGTGACCCTGGTCTCCCTATTCCACTTACTGTAACGCCGGAGGAAATCTAGATGAAGTCGGTGAAGTTGAGCTGTCTGCTCGTGGTCCTGGCGATCCTTGCCTCGCTCTCAACAATAACAGGCGAGAGTACTCCGGCGGATCGTATCGAGCAGCGTATCAATTCATTGCTCGCACGCATGACGCTGGAAGAGAAGCTGGGCCAACTACAGCAACTCGACGGCGAAGCGAACGGAAACTTTCGTCCGGAGCACGTTGAGATGGTCCGGAAAGGGCTGCTGGGATCTACGCTGAACGTTCGCGGCGCAGTACGCACCAATCAGTTACAGCGAGTGGCGATGAACGAGTCTCGCCTGAAAATACCAGTCTTGTTTGGTTTCGATGTAATTCATGGTTATCGCACTGTCTTTCCAATTCCGCTCGGCGAGGCAGCAACCTGGGATCCTGCAGCGGTGGAAAGGAGCGCCTCAATCGCTGCCAGAGAAGCCCGGGCGGCAGGCGTACACTGGACTTTCGCTCCCATGGTCGACATCGCCCGCGATGCTCGCTGGGGAAGGATCGCTGAAGGCTCCGGAGAGGATCCTTTTCTGGGTTCGGTCATGGCTACCGCGCGGGTGCGCGGGTTTCAAGGCTCTGACTACAGCGCGCCGGACAAGGTCGTGGCCACCGCTAAGCACTGGGTCGCTTATGGCGCCGCGGAAGCAGGCCGCGACTACAACAGTACGGATCTCTCAAAACGCACTTTACGCGAAGTCTATTTTCCTCCTTTTAAGGCAGCCGTCGATGCCGGAGTGGGGACGTTCATGACTGCCTTCAATGACCTCAATGGCGTTCCAGTAACTGCAAATCCATATGTGTTGAAACAAGTCTTGCGTGACGAGTGGAAGTTTGACGGGTTAGTGGTAAGCGATTACACGGCCGTTATGGAGTTGATGCACCACGGTCTGGCGCGTGATGAAGCAGAGGCTGCAGGATACGCACTCAACGCCGGAACTGACATGGAAATGGTCAGTCGCCTGTACAACAAGCATGGAGCCGCCTTGATTCGAGAAGGCAAACTTTCGACGGCGACATTAAACGAAGCCGTGAGGCGAGTGTTGAGAATCAAATTTCGGCTTGGACTGTTTGAGAAGCCTTACGCCGATGAAGCGCGAGAGACGCAGTCGATACTTACGCCTGAGCATCTCTCAGCCGCCCGCGAAGCTGCGGCTCGTTCTCTTGTCCTTCTGAAAAACGAAGGCGATCTGCTGCCGCTGGCCAGGACTATCAAGACGATTGCGATTATCGGCCCATTAGGGGACAGCCAGAAAGATATGATTGGCTCGTGGACAGGCGACGGTAAACCGGAGGATGCAGTTACGCTGCTAGCCGGAGTTAAATCAAAGGTATCGCCACAAACGACCATCCGCTATACCAAAGGTTGCGAGTTGAACGACGATTCTACTGCCGGATTTGATGAGGCTGTACGCATCGCACGCGAATCCGACGCCGTAATATTGGCTGTGGGCGAATCCGCCGAGATGAGCGGTGAAGCAGCGTCCCGGAGTTCGCTTGATTTACCTGGCCAGCAAATGCAGTTAATCCAAGCGATTCACGCCACCGGAAAGCCTTATGTAGTCGTGTTAATGAACGGTCGCCCACTTACGCTCAACTGGACGGCGGAGAATTCGCCGGCGATCCTTGAAACATGGTTCGCAGGCACGCAGGGAGGACATGCCATCGCGGACGTTCTCTTTGGCGATGTTAATCCAGGAGGCAAATTGCCTGTAACGTTCCCGCGCTCTGTGGGTCAGGTTCCTATTTACTACAATCACAAAAATACCGGCCGGCCGCCGGATCCAAATAACAAATACACTTCAAAATATCTCGACGTATCGTGGACGGCTCAGTTCCCTTTTGGACATGGGCTTAGCTATACCAGGTTCAGGATTACGAACCTGAGGCTCAGTGCTCTTCAAATTGGACGGACCGGTAAGTTAACGGTTACTGCCGAAGTGCGGAATGTTGGAAAGCGCGCCGGCGATGAAGTGGTCCAACTTTACATTCGAGACATGGCGGCGAGCGTGACGCGTCCGGTGAAAGAGTTAAAAGGTTTTCAACGAATCACACTACAACCAGGCGAAACGAAAAGAGTTGAGTTTACTCTCGGTCCGGATCAACTGGGCTTTTACGACCGCATGATGAGATTTGCGGTAGAGCCGGGAGAGTTTAGGGTGATGGTTGGACCAAACTCAGAAGAGCTCATACAAGCTACATTCAAAGTCAGTTAAGGATGGCAATGAAAATAAAAACTGTGATCGTGCTTTTGTTAGTTGCCGGACTGCTATTGGCAATCGGGGGCTTCCGGGACACTTTCGCACCCGGTTTTATGAACATGAGCCCGCAGGTGAAGGGCTCGCTCGATATTGCAATGCAGTTTGCTGCCGCCGCCATTTTCTTGATCTCTGCCGCGGCGTTTTACATGAGCCGCGAACGGACACGTGTTAAGAATGGATAAACTGTGGGACTCGAAGAAACCGCAAGGACACAACGCCAATGAGTCGAGTCATGCCGGTTAGAGTCTCAGTTTTGCACGCCGCCCTGGTCTTCCTCTTGCTGCAAACCTGCAGCATTCCTGTTTCCGCACAGAACACAATCGGCTTGGCTCCGGGCGCACCAGGCAAAGATGCGCGTTGGCCCAGCGCGGGCAAGCAGGCCGTTGGCAGCTCAAACACATTACAGTCAAAAGTTTGGTTTACCCTGCAGGGTGGCGTGCTCACCGAGGTGTTCTACCCTACAGCCGATATCCCAAATGTGCAGACGCTGGAGTTTGTGGTAGTCAACCCCGTGAACCATAAAGTCGAAACCGAGCGAATACATGCGACGCATAAAGTCCAGCTTCTGAATCATCATTCCCTTTCGTTTCGGCAAATTAACACGGCGAAACACGGCGCCTGGAAAATCATTAAGACTTACACAACCGATCCGGAACGCAACACAGTACTCATCGACGTGAATTTCGAGACTAACGGCGATCCTTTGGCGTTATACCTCTACTTTGATCCATCCCTGAACAACAGCGGAATGCACGATACCGCCTGGACTCAGGGCGACGCTCTACTGGCGAATGAAGCCGACACGTTTTCGGCTGTGGTTGTTTCCGGAGGCTTCACAGAAGCCATCAGCGGCTTCCATCAAGTCAGTGACGGTCTGGACCAACTGAAACAGAGTGGACGGATCGTTACTGCCTATACGCGCGCGGAAGCCGGAAATGTCACGCAACTAGCTCGTATCAATCGACCGGCAGGATTCACCGTGGCACTCGGCTTTGGCACAACTGTTCAGAACGCTCTGACTGCTGCGCGAAACTCCTTGAAGGAGGGATTCCACACTTGTCGAAGGAAGTACGAAGACGGTTGGCGCAAGACGGTTCGCGGGTTTCCGAAAGTCGAACCCAAATATCAGGCGCAATTCAACCTGGCGGCGATGGTGTTGAAAGCGCACGAAGATAAAACATTTCGCGGCGCCAACGTGGCTTCCTTGTCAGCGCCCTGGATTACTGGAACCGCAGCCAACGAGCCTTACGTTGGCGGTTACCATCTGGTGTGGGCGCGCGACCTCTATCAAGTTGCGACCGCGTA
>DATEPF010000014.1:0-20605 GCA_035273325.1 Pyrinomonadaceae bacterium
CGAAAGTTTGCAGCAAAGCCGACCCGACTTGTTACTGAGTGATATTGAGATGCCCGGCGAGGACGGGTATTCGTTGATACGAAGAGTGCGAGAGTTGGAAAAAGGCGAGGGACGCAGCATTCCGGCGATTGCGCTGACCGCGCACGCGCGCGCCACAGATCGTCTGCAAGCATTGTCGGCAGGTTTTCAGTTACATATGTCCAAACCGGTTGAGCCTGCTGAGTTAGTGGTGGCAATAGCAAACCTCACGAACGGAGCCAGGTGAGCGCGATCCAAAATTGACCAACAATTCGTGTAATGATAATTTCCCCGCCCTTTGGGAAGGGGTTAGGGGAGGGATTGTGACGCACTGTAACTTTTTTGTTTTTGAAGATTTCTACAGTATGACGGCCGGATAGAATCGGTGCTGACGCTACCTTCAATTACAAGTTGTTTGTTCACCCGTAAACCCTCCCTAACCCTCCCAAAGGGAGGGAATTTTAGGAGAAAAAAGGGAGGGAATTTTAGGAGAAAAGTTGATGACTATCCGACATTACTATTTGCGAAGTTTAACGGTCACCTGTACATGGTTGATGACGGCCTTATGCCTGCTGGTGGTTGCTAACACGACATCTGTTGCACAGACCAAGCCGCGCTCACGGGACCTCGGCATTCCCTTCGCCGGCACACCGGGAACGCATAACGCGATCACCGACGTTGCAGGCGTCGAGGTTGGCCACACGACTTTGATTTCGGGAAATGGACGGTTAGTGGTTGGTAAAGGCCCGGTGCGCACCGGAGTCACAGCAATAATCCCGCGCGGCAAGAAGTCCTTTGATCCGGTATTCGCGGCCTGGTTTCCCTTAAATGGAAATGGAGAAATGACCGGCACAACGTGGATCAGGGAGTCGGGATTTCTCGAGGGACCGATCCTGATAACAAACACTCACAGCGTCGGTGTGGTGCGCGACGCGACCATCGATTGGGAAATTAAGAACGGGCGAAAGTTTCTTTTCACGTATCCGATTGTTGCCGAAACTTATGACGGCGTGATGAATGACATCAACGGCTTTCACGTTAAACCTCAACATGTTTTTGCGGCGCTCGACAGTGCGCAAACCGGACGTGTTGCGGAAGGAAATGTTGGCGGCGGCACCGGAATGCTTTGCAACGGTTTCAAAGGAGGGATTGGAACCTCTTCACGTGTGCTAACTAAAGAGTTGGGTGGCTATACAGTTGGCGTGCTGGTCCAATGCAATTACGGCGCGCGTCGTGGGCTGCATATTGCCGGCGTCCCGGTAGGTGCGGAGTTTTCAAAACCGACGATTTGCGCGGCGGGTGAGTCTCCTTCTCAGGAAGCATTTCGGGGAATGCCGCGCTGCGAACAGGCGGGCGCTTTTCTGGATAGGCCAAACCCGGAATTGGGTTCAATCATTATCGTCGTTGCCACAGACGCACCGCTCCTACCGCATCAACTCGATCGCTTGGTCAAACGGGCGGCGCTTGGTCTCGGCCGTCAGGGAAGCATTGCCAGCAACTCTTCGGGCGACATCTTTGTCGCATTCTCAACTGCCAACGCAGGCGCAGCCGACGACAAAGGAACTGTTTCTTTAACGATGCTTCCCAACGATCGCATTGATCCGCTTTTTCTTGCCACTGTGCAGGCAACAGAAGAGGCAGTAACCAATGCAATGCTGGCGGCGGAAACGATGACTGGTGCGGACGACGTGCGCGCCTACGCGCTGCCACACGATCGACTGAAAGAAATCATGCAGAAGTACAACCGGTTAGCGACGCCGGCAGCGCGTTAGCGGAAAGTGTGCCTCTACGAAGAAGTCGAATCCCACCAACGGGAGTTGGTGGATACTTCAGATCCGGCCTACAGGAACTTTCTCGAGCCTCAAAAATAATCCCACCAACGGGAGTTGGTGGATAATTCAGATCCAACCTACCTACGCCTTGAGATAGGCAGGATGTGAATAATCCACCAACTGCCGTTGGTGGGATTTCCCTATTTTCCCTCGACCGGTGCGTGTAGGTCGGGCCTTAAGTATCCACCAACTGCCGTTGGTGGTATTCGACTTTTGAAACTAGACACCAACAATTTCGCGGCAGATTAATATCGCCCTTCCTGGCGGCGTCCGATCGTTCGCGGTTGGGTGGCCTTGTCGCCGAGATACGCTCTGGCTTCTTGTATTTCAGGTCTCGAGTGATCACTCTGTCTTGTTAACGCCAACAGCTTTCCGTAATACGATCTCGCTTTGGTTTGGTCTGACGCGAGGCGGGCGGCGCGAGCTGCGCCGTACAAGCCGTTGAATCTATTTGGCGCCGTGCGCAGTGAATTCTCAAACTCCCGCAACGCCGCTGACGGTTGCTTCAACTCGAGCAGCAGCTCACCTACTTGTTCGCGTGCCGGCAGAATGGCGCCGGGAGTGACAGGATGTTTGTCGGTTGCGTCATCCAAATCTGCCGCCGCACGCATTAGTCTAAGAGACTCCTCATGTTTGCCTTCGGCGTAAGCCAACCACGCGGACGCCATTTGTCGCTGGATCTCAACCTGTTTGGCCCAGTCGTATCCTTCTTTAACTTTACCGAGTACTTGTTGAATTTCGCTCAACTGCTCAACTTCCCGGCGCGCGGCCGCTGCATCTCCCAGTCGCGCACTTCCCACCGCACGCGCAAGATGTATGTGAGCTTCGGCCCACCGAAAACGTTCCCAGGGAAACTCCGTCATGTTTCCCGGATGCAACGGCAATTTCGCGGCTTCGCTCCATTGCCTTCTTTCCAAAGCATAACGTGCGGGGATTGCCGAAAACGCGTAGGCCACTTTGAAGTTCGCCGGATCGACTCTGCTAATCCGGTTCAGCTCATCAAGTACTCGTAACGCCTGTCCATCTTGCGCGCTTTGCAGATAGGCGTACGCAAGATAGTCCATCGCGTGAAGTTGTTCATCCCACGCGTCCGGCAGTTTGTTCCTGACTGCGTGGGCGCGCGCCGAAGAATGCGCATCAATGTTCGAACGGGCAGCCTCGTGCCAAAGTCCCATGCGCGTGAAGATGTGCGACGGCATGTGTTGCGCGTGCGCGGAGGCGGGCGCGAGTTTGGCGTAGCGGCGTGCCGCGGGCAGCGCCAGATGGGCCAACGCGGGATAGTCGTAACTGTGAATCAGGTAATGAGCCACGCCGGGATGTTGCGGTTGACTACGCAAAACCGCGTTCAAGATCCGCGCGGCCTTCTTTTCATTTGCATAAGTCTTATCAGTCAATAACGCACCCTTCGCGATCAAAGCGAGCGAGTAAAAAACACCGGCTTCGCGGTCTGCAGGATAACGGTTGTGAAGACCGGACATCGCATCCACATACGCCAGCACGCGGGCCTGATGGTCCAACTTTTCGGAGTCTTTGTAGAACAGCGAAATAGCGGCGATGTAATCCTGCTCGCGTTTAGTGCGCGCCCCGACACGCTGTGCGTTTTCTGCGGCGGCCTTTCCTTTTTGCAACTCTGCCGTCAGCGGCGGCGCCCACAACGGATGATAGTTGCTCATGGCGCTGCCCCAGTAAGCCATGCCACATCGAGGGTCCGTGTCGGCGACGCCCGCAAACGCTTTTTCAGCTTCTTCATACTCGAACGAATGAAGCCAGGCGACAGCACGATTGAATTTCTGTTGAGCTGCCCTGGAGCAGGAAATCGGGAAATTAACCCGACCCAATCGAGCCGAATGCTCATGTTGGTGCGTATGCATCTCCTGCGCTCTAACCGAAAAGTTCGCGAACAGAAGAGTCACCATCACTGTAGCGAAGAGGAGACTAGTCTTCATGTTTATCCTCCTTCAAAAGGAAAGCAGAGTTATAGATGAGCAGCGTGGTCGGGGAATTTTCGGCGATGCGTACGGATTGTACAAAAAAAGATGCAGCAGACAATAAGAGACAACCGGCTCAATGGGCTTCATATTTTGTGTGTTTCGTGGATCATTCTTATTCCACCCAAAAAACGATCCACAAATTACACGAAATAACACGAACGTGAACTTTACTATTCGACGGAGAACCTAATTGTCTGCGAAGTGTGGTGGTTGGTAATGCGATCTGTCGCCGAAACCTGCAGTGTGTAATGCCCCGACGGCAATTCGTTTAGCGAGATCTCGGTCCAATACGGAAGTAGCGCTCGATCTTTTGAAACGTCGGGAGGAATCTTACTAGGGGCGAGAACCAACACCTTTTCCGTTCCGCGCATTATCTGCGCATCTATCCAAACGTCCGGTCCTCCGGGCACGTGGGCGGGGTTGTAAACATAGGTTTGAAAACGCAACACTGACTTACGCTCAAACCGATGATCGACGTCAACTCGAATTGGCTTCGGACCGCGAGACTTCTCAGATTCAACTTCGCCAGCACGTTCACCCAGAAACAAGCTGCTCATGCTCAAACGATGTTGATCGGGTTGCGGAATCTCAATCCACTGGATCGCACTCCCACTACGGCCCGTCTGCCTTTCGCGCACCGCCACGCGCACCTGGTACAGGCCTGGCTGGACCTTTAGTTGCTGGCCCCAGACCACGCTGGTCGCGTCTACTTCACCTGCGGCCGGAGTAACAGTCAGAACCTGTTTGAATGAATAGATAAAACCGCGATCGTCGATCGCAGCTCCAATTACATCGACCTCCGCTTTTTGTCCATCAAGCGCAGCCAGGTTGAAGGCGGCACGCTCAATTTGCATTGAGGCTTGCAGCGTGAACTCGGATTGCGAGTTCTTTAGATAACCTACCGAAAGGGAAGTGGGTAAATCGCGCCTGGGATAAGTGGAACCAAGCGCCACCAGGAGTTGAACCTCGGGGGCGCTCCTGGTTGCGGTCGCGATTTTATCGGTCGTTGTCGTTGTCGCTCCCGCAAAGTACTGGCGGCGCAAACGCAGCCGCAGATCTGGCCGTCCCTCGATGGACACGTCGATGCGGGCTTTGCCTTTCCGCTCTTCTTCAGTTTCAGGCCGCCACGCCAAAACGTAGTATTCCGAAGTTTCTTTGACGGCCTGAGCGACAGTGTCCTCAATCGAATTGGAATTGAAGATTGCGCGACCACCCGTATCTTCCGCCAGCAGGCTCAGCGGCTCGCGAGGCGCGAATGCTTCGCCTAAGGCCATTCCGGTTTGCCGGCTGCTCATGTCAGCGAACTCATTGCGGCTCGCATCAACCCTCGAGTCTATGTTGGTGCCGCGCGTATCCATCGAGTAAATAACGGCCCCAGACCGAGCAGCGATTGCTGATAACTGTTTCAGCACTTCGAGCGCATTGGAACCACGCGGATCTACGACAAAACCATCGGACAAAAAGAAAATGAGTTTGCGTCCGGGTAGACTTGTGGACGACTGCAACAGGAATCGCAATGCTTTCAGCGTGGCAGTTGTATCGGCCCTGTTCTGTTGTCCTATGCTCCGGATGCGATTTTGTAGCAGTCGGCGGGCCTGACCTGCGCTGTCGTTGCCGTGATCTCCGCGCAATGCTCCCAAGCCCATCCCATATTCAACTTTCACCGAATCCATCAAGTAGGCGAACAAGGTTCCATTGTGGGCGTCCTGGACCTGGCTGGCTGTATGTTCGGAAATTTTTGTTCTTCCGACATAGTCGTCAGGCCGCCGTTTGTAATCAAGTCGATCAATCGCGGCACGAAGCACTACGCGGTTATCTGTTAACTGCTGCAGGAAGCCTATCTGTCCGGTCGTAGATACAATAGCAACCTGATCGTCATGCCTCATCTGGTTGTTTACAAATTGCAGTAACGCTTTACGACCGCGCGTAAGACCGTCCAGGCTGAGATGAACATCATCAACAAAGAAGAAGATCACACGACCGTGACTGGCGACCGGCGTGGGTGGTTTACTGCCAGGTGTATTTGAAAGCGTTGGCCCACCGCGGGCTGCTCGTAGTTGTTCCGCTTCGACGCTGCTGCCTGACGTCACCCGGCTAATCAAAGACAGCGGACGTTTACGGCCGTCGACGCTGAGAAGAAACTGTTCGGGTTTGAGCGAGTCTACAAACTTGCCGTTTTTGTCGAACACCGAGATGTCGGTTTGCACAAGTTCGATGTTGGTGCGGAGTACGTCGTCATTCGCCGGCGTGGCGTCCTGCGCCAACGCGGGCGCGGAGAGACAGCACAGAAACAGAACCCACAGGAAACGGTAAGTCGGATTGAAGTGTGTAGACATCGCGGTTGGAAATGTTGGCGCAGTTTATAGACTACGCGGAGGGCGGGCAAGGTTGCTTTGATGTCCTGATTCCTTAAAGGTCACCGATAAGCGTTATGGTTTGAAACTTCATTTAGTGCTGGCTCACCGACAAACTAGAGGGAGGCTCTGATCAAGTTCGCTATGGTAGTGTTAGCCCGCGGAGCGAGGCGATAGCATAAAGCCTGGGGTGGAGTCGCGATGAAATCGGGACGGAACCCCAGGATCAGTGGGATATCAGGGTTGCAGCCCGCGAAGTGGGCGATAGCTGATTCATCACGGTGACTGCGCGGTCTGTCCTATCGCACGCTTCGCCCGCTCTATATTCAATACTGGAAGGCACCCTGGGGTTCCGTCCCGATTTCATCGGGACTCCACCCCCGGCTGTTATGCCATCGCCGCGGTCCGCGGGCTAAGGCAAATCAAACTGGCAATCAACTTGATCAGACCGTCCTAAAGTCTGTCGAACGTTTTAACCACCGTTGCCGGCGAGCTTGTTGTAAGACAGATAAACCGAAAAAAGACGGTCGGCGCCGGCAGGATCGCTTCGCGCAAGCAACGTGATCACCTCGTCGCGTTCAGCGAGCAAAGGTCGTAATTGTTCACGCTGGTTGGCCGTGAAAATTGAAGTTTCGCCGGCGTCCAGCTGATTACGAAGAGCAGTGTAAAACTCGCTCGTAAGCTGTCTCGACGGTTCGTACTCCCCACGGCCAACTTTAATCACTGCCGATGTCAGCGATCTCTCGAGTTGGCCCAGGCGCACCTCACGCTGCGCGGCGTCGCGCTGTTCCATCGCGTTGCCAGCCTTCATCCACATCGGAACAAACCCGAGCAGGAAAAACCCCATAGACAAAGACAGGTAGATCGCGATCTGCTTCCAGGGAATGTTGAGTTCAAATAGTCGCTCCCGTAGAGCGGCGCTTGCTATGTCCGCGGAGTTCGCGGGGCTTGCGCCGCTCTCGCCGGGGCCGTGTTGTCCAACGGCTTTCATCACGCCAGCATGATATCTGCGCACCAGTTAACGCGAATCAGTGAAATCACAGCATCTTGTGAGTGTTTACCCTTACTCCCCAAATGATCATGGTTGCTATACTTCTTCACACAACACGGTTCTTCCGGGAGTAAACAGAGGCGATACATGGGCATTCGCGGCAAATTGTTATTGCTGGCGCTGGGAATCGCGGTGCCTCTCGTCGTCTTCGGTGCGCTTGATCTTAGAAACATGTGGCAGCTAAGCCGCGCGCAACTCGACGACTCCATCAAACAGCAAGTTGAATTTGCATCAGTAGTACTGGAACGCTGGTTGGAGGATCAGAAGAACGCGCTGGATGCGACCGCCGCCCTGGCCGGTGAGAATGACCCTCGCTCCCCGGTTATTCGGGAGAACCTTGAAAGCGTGCTTGAAACGCGACGCTTTTGGCTTGATCTGCGGATTACCAACGCCAACGGCACCACCACCGTCTCCCAACCAGCGCGTAAAGAGGTTCTTCCCACAGCGCTGACTGACCATCTGGTGTCGCAAATGCGAGAGAGGAATTCCTGGGCCGTAGTCACAGACCGCACCGTGAACGAGGAACGGCCGATCGTTCTGATTGCAGTACCCGTTGAGCAGAGTGGCGCCGTTATTGTGCGTATTGACGGAGCTGCGCTCAATGAATTGTTTGATCGAATAGAGCTGTCCCCGCAAGTAGTGATCACTGTTCGAGATTCTGACGGCCACGTCCTTTATCGACGACGTGGATCAGAAGCGCCCATGGAAGGTGACATCAATTGGTCGCCTCTCTCGACTGCCCTGCGCCAGGAGCGGACCAGTGTGGTTGAGTTAATAAGTCCAATCGACGGGATTAAACGCGTTTACGGAGTGGCGCGCGTCAGAGACACGGGCCTGATTGCGATGATCGGGATACCGAGTTCAACTCTCTACGAACCTGCCCGCAGGCGTCTTAACCGGTATGCATTAGTGGGCCTGGTGGCCTTATTGATCGCGGTGGGCGCCGCGCTGGTAATCGAACGCAGCATTGTATTTCCCGTGCGCAGGCTACGTGCTACCACGCAGCAACTTGGCGCCGGGGATTTATCTGCACGCGCGCCGGTGACTGCCGGCGGAGAGATCGGCGACCTGGCTACAGCTTTTAATTCGATGGCCGAGAGAATAGAAGAGCGGGAAGAGCGTTTGACTGAGCTGGACCAGTTGAAGTCAGAGTTTGTGAGCAGCGTTTCTCATGAGCTGAAAACGCCGCTTACGACCATAAAAATACTTTCGCACCTGCTGCAGCAGAGTGAATTAAGCGAAGCAGAAAAAGCGGACTACCTAAAAACGATCGCCATGGAATGTGATCGACAAATCGACTTCGTCGGTAATTTGCTCGACCTTTCGCGAATTGAATCAGGTGGTTACAAACTTCGCAGGGCGCCCGTGAACGTCGCTGAGTTGATTACCTCGTGTGTAGAGGTGGAACATCACCGCGTCGAAGCAGTGGGGCTCAAACTATCCACTGATGTCCCGTTTGGTTTACCACCGGTGCAAGGTGATGTCGAAGCTTTGCGCAGAGTGCTGCGCGGCTTGATTGATAACGCGAGCAAATACACGCCGGGCGGCGGACAGATCTTGATCTCAGCACGACAGTCTGGGGACAAGGTGGCAATCTCAATAGAAGACAATGGGCTGGGAATTTCCGCGGCGGACATGCCACACGTCTTCGAAAAGTTTTATCGCGCACGTCCGGAGAATCTTGAAGCTGACGAGAGCGTTCCGGGAACAGCGGCGCCCGGAGTTGGTCTTGGTCTCTATCTGGCACGCCACATCGTCAGTCAATTCGATGGGGACATCACGGTCGAAAGTAAACAAGGCCGCGGTACGATCTTTACTGTGGTGTTCGCCCAGTGGGCCGTAGAGGCCGAAGCAAAAGTGGAGGAGAAAGCGGATGGCGAAGCGATTGTTGGTAGTCGATGACGAGCCAAACCTCCTCCGGGCGGTTGCAGCCTGTCTCAAGGCGGCCGGTTATGAAGTTAGCACTGCACGTAGTGCGCGCGAGGCGTTGGTACAACTCGCAGAGGCGATCCCTGACCTGTTGGTGAGCGACATCCGCATGCCGGGCATGGATGGATACCAACTTGCTCGTCAACTGCGAGGTTCACCGCGAACGGCCCTGGTGCCCATCGTTTTTCTGACTGCTAAAGATGAAACAACGGATCGCATCGAAGGTTTTCGCGCCGGCGTTGATGCATACCTGACTAAGCCATTCGAACCTGAAGAACTCATCGCGGTTGTGAATGGAATCTTAAACCGCGTAGAACGGACGCACTCGCAAATAGCCCGGCTAGTGGGTTCAACAGAAACCGATAACACGGCTGCCAGTTTTCAGGATGAAGATCTCACGGAGGCTGAGGATCGGGTCGCCGCCGCTGTTTCTCGAGGCCTGTCAAATAAAGAGATCGCGGCAGAACTCGGCATCAGCGTGCGCACAGTTGAGAACCACATCAGCCATATCCTGGAAAAGAAAAATTTTAGCAATCGGGTTGAGATTGCGAGATATGTGTTGGAGCATTCACGTTGAGTATTTCGTTGTTTCGTGGATTGTACTTTTGCAACCTAAAAAACGAATCCACGAACAACACGAATTAAATTCTTGGTGTTTTCTTGCTTTTCAGTGTCAAAATTAAGTCAATACATGAAAGATATGAAACAACACAACTACTAGGTGAAACCACTCATCTATAGGTAATAGCGCGGTTCTCCGACCTCTCCTAATTTGCTAACATGAAATCCCTATTGTTCCGGCGAGTAGCTAGTTAGGTCCCGCCCGACCCTTAAATACCCCTAAACGGAAGACGCCCTTAGAATTTGGCGTTTCTCTGGACGCCCCCTTTTAAAACTTTCCCCGAATGGTCTGCGGACCATATGCCTGCAGTAAGTATGTGGGCGCAAACACATTTCAGGAGGAGAAGTAGACGATGCACATTCAACAAAAAGTACTGGCAACGATTATATCGGCGGCGCTGATCAGCCTGGCGTTCGCTCAGAACGTACAGGCACAGCGCGCTTACCGCTATAACGATAACTACATGCGGCAACTATTCAACCGGCTCGAAACCCGAACTGATCGGTTCAGCAATCTGGTGCCCAACGCTTTGGACAACAGTCGAATCGATGGCACCCGGCGCGAAGACAATCTTAATCAATTGGTTACAGACTTTGAGTTTGCGACCGATCAGCTGAAGGAACGCTTCCAGAACAACCAGTCAACGTTAGCCGATGCGCAGTTGGTGTTACAACGAGGCGCGCTCATCAACACATTCATGAATAACCGGCGTCTTGACAACCGCACCGAGCGTGCGTGGACGCAGGTGAGAACCGAACTGAATCGTCTCGCCACGGCCTATAACGTGGCCGGAAACTGGGCGACGATGAGTTGGCCGAATACGACTGTTCCGGTCGTTTCATACGACGCTTCTCTTACGGGTACGTACCGACTTAACGCTGCACTCAGCAACAACCCACGCACCGTTGTTGATAATGCAGTACGCAGTCTTCCAAATGACCGCCGGCAACGCACGTACAATAATCTGGTAAACAGGTTGACTCCGCCCGACATGATTGCCATTGAGCGCCGCGGTAACTCGGTGACTTTGGCTTCAACTACAGCACCAAGAGTGGTGCTGGATGTGGATGGTGTTGAGCGCGTAGAAACGTATCCGAACGGTCGAACTGCGCGGGTGCGCACGACTTTTGATGGAGATCGATTAGTCGTTGTTACTAATGGCGACCGCGCCAATGACTTCACGGTCACCTTCGCGCCGGCGAACAACGGTCAACGCTTACTCGTTACGCGTCAACTTTATGCAGAACGTTTGGACCGTCCGGTGATCGTCCAAAGCTATTACGATCGCGTATCGCCGGTGGCACAGTGGAACCTGCCAGGTCAGCGTTACCCGAATACCGGCACGGTCGGTTATCCGACTACGGGTACAGTCACCGGTGACTTTCTGATAGCGGATGGAACACAAGTCGTCGCGGTGTTGAATGAGGATCTGTCGACGGACAACACGCGTGTCAATGATCGTTTCACGATGACAGTGCGTGAACCGTTTCAGTACCGGAATGCGATCATCGAAGGCCACGTTACTCATGTCGACCGGGGCGGACGCGTTAGCGGACGGTCTGAGATGACATTGAACTTCGACCGCATTCGCATGCCTAACGGACGGAGCTACAACTTTGCCGGTGTCGTGCAGGCAGTCAGATCAACAAACAACGACGATGTTCGCGTCGCCAGTGAAGGTTCGGTCCAGGAAGATAACCGGACGAACACAACCATTCAGCGCACAGCGATCGGTACCGCTATCGGAGCTTTGATTGGCGCGATTACCGGAGGCGGACAGGGGGCCGCGGTGGGCGCGGTGGTCGGCGCCGGAGCAGGCGCTGGTTCTGTTTACGTCCAGGGTCGTGACGATCTCGAGCTGATAAGAGGAAGCGAGATCACGATTCAGGCCAGCGCGCCGCGGTAGTTGAATAACGTTTAGTTTCGTGTAATTCGTGGATCGTTTTTTGGCTTTATAAAAAGCGATCCACGAAATAACACGAAATACACGAAATATTCTTCTCCCCCTTCGAAAGCAGTTTAATTTTCTACTGCGAAATTCTTTCTTAGCGCCCGTAACTCATCGTGCAGCGCAGCAATCTCACCGCGTAGTTCCTTAATCGGTTTGGCGCTCACCAGCTCAGCTTCATCGCTATCCGCGTCGCGTCCAATGAAGTAACTGGCAAGTGCAGCCGTTACATAACCAAATACCGCGAAGCCGTAAAGCGAAAGCAAAAAGCAGAGCACGCGACCTTCAGCCGTTTGTGGCCAGTATTCCGTGCCCATCGTCGTGAGCAACATCGCGGTCCACCAAAGCGCAGCCCCGTATGACTGAAACCCGCGCGGCATTTCATTCTCAAACGCATACATCCCGGCAGCTCCAGCAAGGTTCACAATCAGAGTGAGCGCGAGAATGTAGCCGAAGCCACGACGGCCGAAGCTGGCACTGATGGCCTTCATGCCGCGGTTAAGCGACGTAACCACGCGTAACAACCTGAGGCCGCGTGCCGCACGCGCCAACCGGAGTACGCGCAGTACTCGAGCTATTCGCAGAATTCTGAATGCAGGAACGATAAGAGCGATGAGCGTGAGCCAGTTACTTTTGAGATAAGAGAGTTTCTCGGGCGCAATCACCAGACGTACCACAAAATCAAGAATGAAGATGGCCCAGATTGCTGTGCCGATGGCTTCGAGAAACGGATTCAAACCCCAACGCAACTCCACAATTAGCAACGCCAGCCAGAGGAATCCCAACACTATCATGGGCGTTTCCAGCCAACTCTCCAGCCGGTCAAGAATTTCACGCCGTTCCTTGTCCACTTCCAGTTTTGTATGCGCCTCATTGTTTTCCATATTTGTCTCCCGATAGTTACGCATTCGTTAGGCAGTCAAAGTCTCATCATTTCTTGCGGATAACATTGCGATCCCAGACGAGTGAGTGGAAACACTTATGTTGCTAAGTAATAAGACTGATGCCCTGGACATGCACTGATGGCTAAGATTTTGGTTAATTAGCGATGTGACGAAGTTGCGGCCGGCTCGAGGAGCCGCGCATGTGATCGCAACGCCCATGGAGTCAGTCGCATAGCCCGAGGTTGAGGCGCCGAAAGGCGCCTCAACTTGTGCAGTCTCTTCGTGAATTCGTGGATCGTTCGGTCGCATAAAATACGATCCACGAAATAACACTAAGTGGTTTGTCACATGAGTGCAATTACCTATTTCGATAAGTATTTGCTCGGTTTTAACTGCAGCTTGAAGTCTATAAGATTTGGCTCGAAACGAACTTATGGAGGCGGTAATTATGCGGGGAATACAAAGGAAATTTATTGAAAGCGGTCTACTGGTGCTTTTGTTAATAAGTCTCTTTGTTCTGGCGTCTGCACCGGCAGCCGGCCAGCAGCCGGCGGCCACACCGGCCACGGACAATGTCATCAGCAAGAACACGCCGGCCGAAACGAAACAGCCCGTGCAGCCCGCGGCGGCAGTCGTCGCGCCGGTCTATAAAGACTTTATGGGTGTAACGCTGGGAATGGCCGCGGATGACATTCGATCCAAGCTGGGCCACCTAAAGAACAAAAGCGATCGGCAGGACTTTTTCGTGTTCTCCGAAACACAGACCGCGCAGATTGTTTACGACGAGAAGGGGCATGCAACTATTATTTCCGTTGATTACTTAAGCAAGGACGGCAATGCGCCTTCGCCGGAATCAGTACTGGGAGAACCTGCGCAGGCCAAACCAGATGGGTCCATTTACCAACGGAAGCGATATCCGGAGGCGGGTTACTGGATAGCCTACAGTCGTACTGCGGGAGATAACCCGGTGATTACCGTCACCATGCAAAAGATTTAGTGAGTTTGAAGGAGAGAGCTTGGAATCGCAGGAACATTTGAATGCCAGCAGGCTGCACCAGTTGCCGACCACCACGTGTCCAAACTGTCAAATGGTTTGGTTGGCTCCGGGTCTGCAGGACGGCGACACCTATGAATGTAAGAGCTGTGAACTCGCTTTTATCATTGGCGTGCCTGTTGAACAGCTGACTGAATTATTGGAATAGCTTTGCCCCAAAAGTCGAATTCAACACGTTTCGTGTTATTCGTGGATCCGTTCTTAGGCCGCAAAGTACAATCCACGAAATGCACGAAACCACACGAAATAACGCGAAACGTCCTGATTGTTCGACTGTTGAGGCAAAGCCAATGAGATTGTTGTAGCGTGCCACCTCTGAGAGATTAATTTCACCCAATCTTGAATAGATCCCTGGAAGCCACGATGCCACCGGCGTCTGGTGGGCCGATCTCGCCTCGCGCAGCAGCTTCGTTCGCATAAAGTAATTTCAGAAACGGTGGCGCAACCAATGTCGTGGCCACTGCCATGAACAAAACTACCCCGTAAAGCTCTCCTCCGATTACGCCCAGACTCAAACCTATCTGCGCAACAATTATTCCGACTTCGCCGCGTGGCACCATGCCCATGCCCACTTGCGCCGCGCGCCGGAGACCCAGGTTGTACGCGCCCAGGCCGCACGCCAGCAACTTAGTTACGATTGCGACCAAAGTGACAATTGCGCAAAGCAAGATCACTGATGACGATCGAAATACAGAAAGACTGAGTTGCATACCAATGTTCACCAGGAAGAAGGGAACTAGAAACTCGGTCACTCCACTCATTTGGCGGTGCATCTGCGGGTGGTCTTCCGCAGCTTCGGCCAGGGCCATGCCTGCCAGGAACGCTCCGATGATCGCCGCGACGCCGATGAACGATGCTGCCACTGAAAGCCCCAGACACAACACCAGGCCCAGGATAAAAATACCGTGCCCGCTTCGCATTTTCTCGACGCTGGGCGCAACGCGGGTAACTACCGGGGCCCCGATCAGCGCGACGAAAGCCGTGAACGCTATCGCTAGTCCTGCGGTCGTAAGTATCTCCAGGTAGTTGACCGTACCCGCCGCCATACTTGCCACGATTGCCAGCACTAATAACCCAAGAATGTCGTCGATGACTGCCGCGCCCAGGATGATGCGAGCAGTGGGCGCGTCGAGAAGACCCATTGCCGATAACACGCGCGCTGTAATGCCGACGGAAGTGGCCACCATTGCCGTTCCAACAAAGAGCGCCTCGATACTGCTGCTACCCCAGAGTCGCATCAGCAGCCAACCACCCACCAACGGCGCGATCACACCCAGCACAGCTACGATTGCCGCATGTTTACCTACCCGGAAGATCGATGAAGGTTTTGTTTCAAGACCGACAGTAAAGAGCAGGAAGATGACGCCTATCTCAGCGAGGATGCTGGTTATTTCGGAAGGCTCGGCCCAAGCCAGGAGACTTGGTCCAATAATAACCCCTGCCAATATCTCGCCGGCAACTGCGGGCTGTCGCAGCCTCTCAAACAATTCGGCCATGACTTTAGCCGCGACGATCATTATGAAGAGCGTCAGCAGGATCCGCGTATCATGACTCGCCGCAAACAAGAAAACATTCATAAAAGTTGACTTATGTTGTCTCGTCTTTCGAATTTGACGACCATACCCCCGCCGCAGGGTTTAGGCCTGCAGCGGGTATGGCGGAGTGCGAAGAAAAATTCTCAATTGGCCTAACCGGCCTCTCCCTGGTTGCCGGAATCAGGTGTCTTGATGCTGGTACTTTGCCGGTGCTTTTCCCCGCGCTGGCCTGAATACATAACCAGCCAGAAGATACCTCCCACAATAATGATGGCAACTAATATGAAGATAGCAGTGTTACTCATGATCGTCTCTCCTCATCTGCCTGACAAGTCAGGCACGCATAATCCACAGATGGACGCGCATCCGCACACGACGGCCGCGTCGAACTCACATTTCATTCAGCGTTCGTGGTTTAGGCTGGGAGAGGCGGGCCGCGGCCGGGTGGCTGCGTTAAATGCGGTATTGAAGGCCTTGGAAGTGGGGAGTGTGCAGTATGAAGAATTCTCGAGCGGCCCGGCAAAACCAACTGAGTTCGCGGTATTCCGGCAATAACTTGCGTGGAGGTGTCTTTGTCGGCACGCTTTTGCGTTTGGCCCATTATCGGCACACGAAAACTGTCGCTTATATTTCGTGATGATGAGCGAAACGCGGAGTCCGGCAGCTGACCGTTTTCAACTACGCAACCCGTGGTTTTCACAGGCAGCGGAAGAAAACACGTTCCAACATTATTAGAGACACAAAGCGAGAACAGCGCGGCGGAAACGATCGCAAGGACGCGTGGTTGGAAACGATTTAGTTCTGATCGCGTAAGTAGCATTTAAAATTAGAGTGCGATCTTATCAGAATTGATCTTGGTGGCGAAGGAGTTTGGTTGGCCGAGGATCGCGGCATCAACGTGATTGAAGTGACAGGGGATTCTGTGACCTTGCACTCCACTGCAGAACCGCTGGGCGGTAGCCAGCGGATGCTGCGGTCAACCGGCAGAAGACCCAAACAAATTTATGGAAATCACCGCTGAGTTGCTTTGCACAAAAAGTATTTTTACCACCATGCCGATCTACAAATGGAGGAACGGGAGGAAAGCGCAGCCCCCGGATCCGCCTTGAATAACACTCAACGGCCGTGCAGGCTGGTTCGGCTTGTTTGTGGCATTCAAAGCGGACCCGGTCGCTCCGCTCCGCTCCCGGTTATGCATTCCTTGACCTGCATCGGTGCGCAAACAGTTTTTGTGCAACGCCTTGCTGAGTGCTGGCATCCGCTGGCTACCGCCCAGCGGTTCAGCAATTGAATCAAAAGCGATCCACGAAACACACGAAACACATGAATTAACGCTAAGGTCAAAAAAAATGCCAGTATTGACTTTAGACTTAACCGCGTCCAGATCAGATGAGGAGCGAGGAAACGTTAAATGATTGTTAGAGCTTATGGTGCGCACGGGGCCGACAAACCGCTTGAGCCGATAAACATTGAGCGGCGTCAACCGGATGCATACGACGTTCAGATCGATATCGCCTATTGCGGCGTCTGTCATTCTGATCTTCATACCGTGCGGTCGGAGTGGGAGGGCACGCTATATCCGTGCGTACCTGGACACGAAATCGCCGGTCACGTCACCGCCGTCGGGGACAAAGTGACGAGGTTCAAAGTTGGCGACACGGTGGGCGTGGGATGCATGGTCGATAGTTGTCAAAACTGCGCTGCCTGCGCCGACGGGTTAGAGCAGTATTGTGAGAACGGCTTAGTTGCCACCTACAACTCAGAGATTGATGAACCTTCGCGTCATACGCTGGGCGGGTATTCTCAGAAAATAGTCGTGAATGAAAAGTTTGTGCTCACGATTAGTCACCCGCCGGAACAGCTCGCGGCTGTTGCTCCATTGATGTGTGCAGGCATAACCACGTATTCACCGCTGCGGCATTGGAAAGTGGGACCAGGCAAGAAGGTAGGCATCGTCGGAATCGGTGGGTTGGGCCACATGGGCATTAAACTAGCCCACGCCATGGGTGCTCATACGGTGGCGTTCACCACGTCGGAGAGCAAACGCAAGGATGCGAACACTCTGGGGGCCGATGAAGTGATTATCTCGACTAACCCGGCAGAGATGGAGGCGCACCTAAATACTTTCGACTTTATCCTCGACACAGTCGCCGCCAGTCACAATCTCGACGCTTACACGAATCTGCTGAAGCTTGACGGAACATTGGTGCTGGTTGGGGTGCCCGAGCATCCACATCCTTCACCGGATGTTAGCCCGCTGATCTTCAAGCGCCGGTCAATCGCCGGTTCATTAATAGGCGGTATTGCGGAGACCCAGGAGATGCTCGACTTCTGTGCCGAGAAAAGGATCGTCTCCGACATAGAGATGATACCTATCCAGCAAATTGATCATGCGTACGACCGCATGCAGAAGAGCGACGTCAAATACCGCTTCGTGATCGACAATAGTTCTCTCGCGAAGTGACATTGTGTACGTCGCGTGATTCTTGGACCGTTTTGGCTTTGCCTCAAACTCTGTTTATGTGTACGCGATCGCGATTTCATTAACACCGTGGCTTCAGCCCGGTGACCCAAGGCGCGGTGTTGCACATTCAACCGTTTCAACGGTTTTCAGCTAAATGAGAATGAAACCGTTAAAACGGTTAGGACTACTGAGATCGCTGCGAGACACCGGGCTGAAGCCGCGGTGTTAATGAGAGCGCTCCGCGTTTTTAAACGTCCGATGCAGTGAGCGAGCGATTTTTCGGGCAAAGCGGACCGTTAGTCGCGATGGATAAAAGCGATCCACGAATTACACGAATGGAAACTCTAAGTGTTGGCGGCAGTAAATCCCGCGGGCCTGGGCGCGCGCTGAATGCCGACCGGAGGCTGCGCAGCACAACATACTTTCACCAGTCGTTCATGATCCCGTTGCATCTCACGATCACTGGCCAACCATTCCAACGTTTCTCTTAGGACAAGAGCTGCATTTGGATCTGGCGGCTCCAAAATCCGGTAATGGATCCATGGCCCATCCCGACGGAACCCCACTATCCCCGCCTTGCGCAGGTAGGCAAGATGCCTGCTGATTTTGGGTTGATGTGTTTCCAGAATCTCAACGAAGAAGCACACGCACACTTCGCCGCCTCTCATTAGATTGAGCAGCCGCAGACGGGTGCGGTCGGCCAGGGCCCGGAAAAACAAGTCTTTATCTAACTTTTTCTCTCGCGTTTTCATGGCAATAATAGTTTAACACATATACGCCTTGACAGATATCCGGTTTTGGGCGGATACTGCTCACATACGCCTAAGCGTATGTCGGCGGGCAGCAAGCCCGGAGTAGAGCAAAGCCATTAGGAGGTCGAAATGTCCGAGAATATTGAACAGGAAGTGCGGTCAAGATATGGGTCGGTTGCGTTAAGCGATTTGTCATCCAGGCACGAAGGCGTTCACGCTGTGGCGGAAGCCTTTGGGTACACACGGGAAGAGCTGGCGTCCATTCCAGCCGAGGCGAACATGGGATTGTCATGTGGTAACCCCACCGCCATGGCAAATCTGCGGGAAGGCGAGACCGTAGTCGATTTAGGATCAGGAGGTGGTCTGGATGTGTTCCTGGCGGCCACAAAAGTGGGCCCAACCGGCCGAGCGATCGGGATCGATATGACGCCGGAAATGGTGGAACGCGCCCGGAGAAACGCCGCACATGGAAACAACGGTGGACCTTTCACCAATGTGGAATTTCATCTTGCGAAGATTGATGAGCTGCCGCTCACTGATAATTCAGTCGATTGCGTAATCAGTAACTGCGTTATCAATCTTGCTCCTGACAAAGGGGCAGTCTTCAGAGAGATTGCCAGAGTGCTGAAGCCGGGTGGCCGGGTCGCGCTAAGTGATATCGCGCTGAAGAGAGAATTGCCGGGTGAAGTTGCTAACGATATCGAGGCATACACTGGCTGTATCGCCGGGGCCATTCCCATCGCCGATTACAAACGAGGCTTGTTGGAGGCAGGATTCTCTCAGGTAGAGATCGTTGATTCAGCGTCAGACCTGAACGCATATACCAAATTGGAAAACCAATCAGGTTGTTGTTCACCTCCGCCAGAAACGGCCTCAGCGGCGACGGCGGGAGCGGCGACTGGCGTGAGTTGCTGTGGTTCCGAGCCGGCCGTCGAGTCAGCTTCGAGTTGTTGCTCACCTGCAGAAGTTAAGGACGGTTTATCGGAGTTGCTCGGTCGCTACAACGTGAACGACTACGCTGCGAGCGTAAAGGTTTACGCAGTTAAGTAGTTCGTGTGTTTCGTGTGTTTCGTGGATTTCGTGGATTTCGTGGATCGTACTTTTGCAGCCTAAAAAACGGATCCACGAATAACACGAATTACACGAAACGTGTTGACAAAGCCTCGTCTCAACTGTCCTCACCACGTCTTCACCGACGAGGCTACCTGTATGTTCTACCAGTATTCACTAGCCACGCCGTCCGGTAACTAGTTCTGTTCGGTAAAGCCCCGGTTCGTGGCTGGCGTAGTGGGTGTGGATGCAACCACCAATCGTCAGGCGGCTTATCCTTCAACCAATCCTGGTGCGCCCATGCGACGGTTGTTTATCGCCACAGTGCTTTGTATTCTGCCGATACCGGCACTCGCTCAACCCACGCGTTCACTCACTCAACCGCACCAGGCCACGCGTTCTGATCTGTCCGTGAACTCCGCCTCGGTCCATGCCTGGACAAATCGAGTGTTGTCCAAACACGCTGCGGTCCGGGCAAAAGCCGAAGCCGCCCTGGTCCAACCCGGCGCTCGATCGCTTCCTTTGCTAAAACGATTCCTCACTCGTGACGATGAAGCCTTGCATCTTGCTACCTTTAAAATCATCCAGCGGATTGGTCCACCAGCCATTCCGCTACTGGTGGACCTGCTCCGGGATAAGCGGGACTACATCCGGCGAAACGCTGTCAATGAATTGATTGATCTGGTTCCCGATATAGAACGAATTCAACCCGCGCTAAGACGCGCACTGAGAGACAAGGACCCGGTGGTTGCGGGCGATGCCGCACGTTCACTCGGCGCTTTAGGCACGCGTGCCAGTCCTTCGGTACCTGCACTGGTCAGGACTCTTTCACACGAGGATCCATACGTCCGCATCTACGCAGCGGAGGCTTTGGCTTCCATCGGTTCAAAAGCAAGCGCGGCGACCCGACATCTTGCCCGTGCCTTAGACGATCCGATTCCCGGAGTTCGATGGGCGGCTGCCGAGGCCCTCGGGAGTATCGGCCCGGCGGCGCAGTCAGCTATACCGCAGTTAATTGAAGCGCTGAAAGATGAATTTCTTTTTGTGCGGATCTGCGCAGCAGGCGCGTTGGGAAGCATGGGACCGAAAGCACAACCCGCGCGTGTGGCTCTGCAAGCTGC
>DATEPF010000015.1:0-3091 GCA_035273325.1 Pyrinomonadaceae bacterium
CTTCAATCCGGTGAGTCGCATGAAGCTGATCGAGGTGGTCGTGAGCAAGCGAACCTCTGATGAGATGAGGGACCGTGCGCTGGCATTTGCTCGTCAGATCGGGAAAGTGCCGGTGCTCAAGCAGTCCGCGATTTTCTGGACAACGACGGCTTTACCCTGGCGGACTCTCCCATTTTCACACCGGCGGCGTGCGAAGGGACGACGACGCTGTTTGAAGTGGATTACTTCGAAGGACAGAAGGCATACCTGACACAGTCCGGTCAGCTTTATAACGAAGCGACGGCTGCGGCGTTCGGTAAAGCATATTGTTTTGGCCCAACCTTTCGGGCGGAAAAGTCAAAAACGCGCCGGCACCTGACCGAGTTCTGGATGGTTGAGCCGGAGATGGCTTATGCAAAGCTCGAAGATGTGATGAAGTTGTCGGAGCGCATGCTCGGATACATTGCAGAACGGGTGCTGGCTGATCGTACAGAAGAACTGAAGGTGCTCGAGCGTGACACGTCAAGACTCGAGGCGATTGTGCCGCCGTTCCCGCGTATGCATTACGATGATGCGGTAAAACTTCTGCAGCAAGGTCATGCTGAAGGCAAACTCGAATCGCGGTTTGAGTGGGGCGGAGACTTCGGCGCTCCGGACGAAACCTATCTGTCGTCTAACTTCGAAAAGCCATTGATGGTCCACCACTATCCGGCGGCGATAAAAGCTTTCTACATGGCGCGCGATGAGGAGCGAAGTGAACTGGCGCTGGGCGTTGATGTGTTGGCGCCGGAAGGTTATGGCGAAGTGATTGGCGGCGGCGAGCGCGCGACTTCACTGGAATTTCTCGAACAGCAGATTGCCGAACACCAATTACCAAAGGAAGCCTTCGAGTGGTACCTGGATCTGCGGCGGTATGGCAGCGTTCCACACGCGGGTTTCGGGATGGGCATCGAGCGCTGCACGGCGTGGATGTGTGGCATTGAACACATCCGTGAGACGATCCCATTTCCACGAATGATGTACCGCCTTAGACCATAACGACATGACTATTCCACCTTCGGTACACGAACAAATTGATCGCGACGAACAACTTCGACGGGAGTTTAACGAATGGGCCAAAGCCGGCCGCGGCGACGGCATGGAAAAAGGACATGGGCCAGTCGGCTACCAGGCGATCGAGTTGATGAACATACCATCGGATGCGCGAGTGCTTGACGTGGGCTGTGGATCGGGTTGGGCTTCTCGTGCTATCGCGACTAAGGCACGGGACGGCCGTGTTGTAGGTATAGACATATCAGACGAGATGGTAACTCTTTCCGCGGAGACTTCGGCGCAGTATCCGAACGTTGAGTTTCGCGTTGCGTCTGCCGAGGCTCTTCCATTTGCCGATGGAGAATTCACGCACGCCTTCTCAATGGAATCGCTCTATTACTACGCAAACATGCCGGCAGCGTTGGAAGAAGTTAGGCGTGTGTTAGCGCCGGGCGGATTGTTTGTAACAGTCGTTGATTTATACCAGGAAAACGAGCCCTCCCATCAATGGGTCGTCGATTTGAAAGTTCCGGTTCAACTTTTGAGTATTGCTGAGTATCGATCTTTGTTTGAAGAGGCTGGTTTTGTAAACATCGAAGACCGCCGTTTATACGATCCAACACCGGTGCCGGACGACTACACCAGCGGCTCATTCAAGACGCGCGATGAGCTGGTGAAGTATCGCCAAAACGGGTCGTTGATGATTAGTGGTTGGGCTGTCTGAATCACCTGCGCGTGGCTTGCCACCTGATGTGCGGAAGGGCTATGCCCTTCCGTAAGGCGTCCGTGTCGTTTCGGGCTACGCCCGTTAGGGGCGCAGCCCCAGAAAAGTTGGATAACTTTCGGTGGGGCGGAGCCGCCACCGCACATCAGACGGCAGAGCCGGAACCGATTTTTGTAAATGTCGTTGAGAGCTTTCTTGGTGGAAGCGATCCACGAAATAACACGAATCAGCGTCACCAAAGTTACACCGATGACTGACACTCAAGAGCGAATCGTTACGATCTTTGGCGGCGCCAAATGTGGTGAGCAGGACGTCGAGTATATGCAAGCTAGACGTGTGGGCGAATTGCTCGCTGATGCCGGTTATACAATCTGTACTGGGGGTTATCTGGGGGTGATGGAAGGCGCCAGCCGTGGAGCGCACGAACGTGGAGGACGCGTACTTGGCATCACAATGAACCAGTTCAAGGGTGAACCTAATCGTTACCTGACCGACAAAGTTGCCACCGAACATTTTTACGAACGGCTGCAACGATTGATCACAAGATCTATTGGTTTTGTCGCGATTCGCGGCGGCATGGGAACCGTCACCGAGCTGTCGCTGGTTTGGAACAAGATACAGACGGGGGTCATTGGCCCACGGCCGCTGGTGTTGCTTGGCGACTGCTGGCCACCAATTGTTCGCGAGTGGAAGAAATATCTCGCCGTTAGTGATCGCGACATCGAGGCGCTGGACTTTGCCGGCACACCGGAAGAAGCTGTAGCAATCATTAATGAAAAATCTCAGGGAGTGGTTTTATGACTTGTCCTAAATGTGGAGCACAGTTGCTCCCCAATGCCGCATTTTGTGGAAGCTGCGGTAGTCGCCTTGATGCCGCCTCCCAGACGGCTCCACCCAGCGCCGGAACTGCTGGTTTCCCCCAGGCCCAGGGTCACGGTATTCATATCGATGAAGATTCCCGCGGACAGGGCGTCGGTTACAAGTATGAAGTCCTCCACCAGCCGTCGTTCTCGTTAGCAGCTATTCAACTGCAGGCTGAACAATCGATACAGGCTGAAGCTGGGGCGATGGTGTCGATGTCGGCGAACATCGAACTGCAATCGCAGATGAAAGGCGGACTGTTTGGCGCCATCAAACGTGCTGCCGGTGGCGAGTCTGCTTTTGTCTCGACGTTTACCGCGCGCGGGGGACCGGGTGAGGTAACTTTCGCGCCTGGCGCGCCGGGAGACATTGCCGCGATTGAATTGTCCAACCAATCGTTCTACGTCCAGTCCAGTTCGTATCTCGCGGGCGACGCCGGCCTGACCGTCGATACGAAGTGGGGCGGCGCCAAGTCGTTTTTCGGCGGCGAGGGAC
>DATEPF010000016.1:0-5656 GCA_035273325.1 Pyrinomonadaceae bacterium
AAGAAATAAAAAAAAAAAAAAAAATGGGAAGAACAGGCGCCACCAATGATCGGCAAGTCCCTCGGCAGTTATAAGATCCTGGAAAAGCTCGGCGTCGGCGGGCAGGGCACTGTTTATAAAGCCACTGACGCAAAACTCGGCCGCACGGTTGTTGTCAAAGTTTTACCGGCTGAACTTACCGCCAAACAAGCCAATCTAAAACGGTTTGAACGCGAAGCACGTCTCGCCTCGTCACTGGACCATCCAAACATTTGCACCATCTTCGATCTCGACGAAGCGGAGGGCGTGCACTTCATCGCCATGCAATACGTCGAAGGCCGCAACGTCAGACAATTGGTTGGCGGTCATCCACTCGAATTAAAAAGTGCGCTACTGATTGGCATTCAGGTCGCTGATGCGCTTGCGGCTGCCCATGCCCGGGGCGTAATTCATCGCGACATCAAGTCAGGCAATGTGATGGTGACGCCCTCCGGGCAAGTGAAGATTCTCGACTTTGGTCTTGCCAAATTGCTGGAAGATGAAGAGGAGAGTCGCAAGTCCGCGCTCCATCGCACCGACCTGACTGAATTGGGCGTTCCTTATGGCACGGCCACTTACGCGGCGCCGGAGCAAGCCCGCGGCGATCGAGTAGACAAACGCGCCGATATTTTTTCCACCGGGGTTCTGCTGTACGAGATGTTAACGGGCACCTGGCCGTTCCGCGGTAAGACTACGATCGACGTGCGTCATGCCGTGTTGCATAACGCGCCGCGACCAGTAAGCGAACTTCGCAAAGAACCATTGCCGCCGCGCCTGGAACAAATTCTCGACCGATGTTTGAAGAAGGAGCCGCGCGACCGTTATCAGAAGATCGAAGAACTTCGTGACGACTTACGCCGCGTTTTGCAGGACGTATCTTCCGCCGATGCAACCGGGCAATACAGCAGTGTCTCGCATGAACCAGCGCGGCATCTGTCGGGTTCCAGCACCGTCTCGCGGGCGATGCGATGGCTCACCAAGAGAGGCAAAGGTGAATCAACTTCGGCGCCGGGCATGGTTACTCCGACGCGGCCGACGATTCACGAAACACCGTTTACCACCATCGCCGATCAGGACAAGAAGAGCCTGGCAATTCTGTGTTTTCGGAATTTGAGCAACGATCCGGCGTCGAGTTTCTACGAGTTCTCACTGGCAGACGCTGCGATTACGGAACTGGCCCGGGTCCGCTCACTCGTTGTGCGTCCTTCCTCGGTCATTGCTAAGTACCAGGGTACAACTCAGGACCCGAGAGAAATCGGTCAGGAGTTGAACGTCAACGCAGTGCTGACCGCAGGTTTTATCCATGCCGGAGAGCGTTTCCGCGTGACGGCCCAACTACTTGACGTCGCTTCCGGAGACATCTTATGGAGCGATCGTATCGACACTTCTGCGGCTGATGTAATCGCAGTTCAGGACACGATAGCCCAACGCATCGTCGAAGGCTTGCGGTTGGAGCTGAGTCCGGCTGAACAGGAAGATATCGCTAAACCGTCCACACAAAATGCTGCGGCTTACGAACAATACCTGCGCGGGCGCGATCTGTTTGCGAGGTTTATCTTCCGTACTATCGCGCCGGAAGATTGCGACGCGGCCATCAAACATTTTCAACGCGCGATCGAACTGGATGCAAACTTTGCGCTGGCCCATGACGGTCTCGGGGCGGCTTATGTCAATCGTGTGTTTAAGGGGTTCGGCGGCGCAGAAGATTATGAACGCGCGGAAGTGGCGTTTGGCAAAGCACTCGCAATTGATCCAAAGTTGATTGAAGCGCGCATGCTGATGGTGTTCGTTTACCTTTGGCGCGGTCAGAAACAAAAGGCGCGTGAAGAGGTTGCCAGGGCGCGGCGCGAAAACCCCGATGAGCCGGTGGTCCATTTTGTAAAAGCTACGCTTCACCGGCTGGATGGCGAATACGGGCGCGCACTGCGCAGTTACGAGCGGCTGTTGCGGATCGATCCGGCAGCACATGTGGTCGCCAGTTTCAACCGGGCGCTGGTTTTCATGTACATGGGCCGGTTTGAAGAAATGTCAAAGGAACTCGATCACGCCGGTGATCCTGACAACCCGTTGGTCCAAACATTTCGCGCGTTGGCTCTTTATTACACCGGCCATACAGATGAAGCGGTGAACGCTATGCGCAAAGTCGTGGCGGGCCACCAGGATATGCACGGTATACGGCCGTTCATGGCGATGTTTCTCAGTGCGCAGGGAAAACACGAGGAAGCGCTAGCGCAACTTACAGACGACGTGATGCGGAATGCTAAGGTTGACCCGGACATTGCTTATTCGGTCGGATCTGTTTATGCACTCGAGGGAATGCGTGACGAAGCATTTAAATGGTTAGACCGCGCAATCGACCTCGGCAACGCCAATAGTCCATGCTTCGAACACGATCCAAATTGGTCTTCGTTGCGAACCGATCCAAAATTCATCGAGCTAATGTCTAAAGTTCGTGCCGAGCACGAGGCGCGGGGTTTCAAGGCGGCTCCAACCAACTAATCAGGCACCCTAATCAGCAATCATGCTTAAACACGTTCGACTGTCTACTTGTGTCCTAATACTGCTGGCCGGTCCATTCGCTCAGTTTGCAATTCCTTTTTCCAGCGCCCAACAACAGCCCCAACGCGAACGGCGCGTTGAAACATCCCCTACTCCGACACCCGCTGCGACACCGTTTGCATCACCGGCACCATTCGTTTCACCCACTCCAGCGATTGGTAGCACGACAGCGCACACGACTCGAAGCCTGGGCGAATTACAAACGCGCATACGAGGCGTATTGCAACGGCCGTCACTGGCGCAGGCTTTTGTCGGCGTTAAGGTCACGTCGGCCGAAACCGGCAAAATACTTTTCGAGGAGAACTCAAACAAACTATTACGGCCCGCTTCGGGCATGAAACTCTACACCGTGGCTACGGCGCTCGATCGTTTGTCCCCGGATTATCGTTTTGTAACTTCCGTCTATGCTCGCACGAAACCGGACGCCGCCGGTGTGATCCGCGGCGATTTAACCCTGTATGGCCGTGGCGATCCGAGTCTGTCGTTCCGTTTCAACAACAACGACTACTTCAAAGCTCTTAATGATCTCGCAGCGCGAATAGTTGCGGCTGGAGTTAAACGAGTTGAAGGCGACCTGGTGGGAGATGAAACGTATTTTGTTGGACCACCGTACGGCGGCGGTTGGGAATGGGAAGACTTGCAATGGTGGTACGGCGCGGAAGTCAGCGCGCTTACGGTTAACGATAATTATCTGGAACTGACGGTAGCTTCCGGCACGCAACCTGGTGCGCCAGCGGTGGTGACGATTCGGCCCGCTGCGCCCTTGCTTGCGATTAACAATCGTGTAATCACGTCAGTCAAAGGCACACGTCGCGACTTGAACGTGTACCGGCCGCTCAACTCGGACACGATTGAATTGAGTGGGACGATACCTGCGGGCGACACGTACACAGGTCGCATCGCAATGTCACGACCGGCATTGTTAATGGCGTATTTGCTGCGATCGGCTCTGGCCCAGCAAGGCGTGACTATTACGGGTAAGACTCGGGTGGTCCCTGCGCCTCCAGCGGCAACGACCCCGGTGGCCGAACCGGCGGCCACTGGAGTGGTTGAAGTTGCCAATTTTCAGTCACACCCGCTCAGTTTAATTTCAGCCCACACACTTAAGCCCAGTCAAAACCTGTACACGGAAATGCTGTTGCGAGCGCTGGGTAGAGTGGCGGGCCCGCTGACCGCATCCGCCGCGACGACTCGTACCAGCGAAGCCGCGGGGCTGGAAGTGGTCAAGGCATTTCTGCGGGATGCAGGAGTAAATCCATCTTCAGTGGTTTTAGCCGACGGCTCCGGGCTGTCTCGGAGCGATATGATCACCGCGGACGCGACGGTCCAACTCCTGGCGTACATGCGCCGCCATCGTTATGCGGTGGCGTTCCGCGAGGCATTGCCGGTGGGAGGCGTTGATGGGACGCTGCGGAACCGCTTCAAAGGAACGGTCGCAGAAAACAACTTGCGCGCGAAAACCGGAACGCTCAGTACTGCTTCGAGTTTGTCAGGCTATGTAACAACGGCGGCGGGTGAAGAGTTAATATTTTCAATCATCGTTAACAATTATCCGGACGGTACCAGTCCGGTAGCAGAATGTATTGATCCGATTGCCCTGCTGCTTGCTTCGTTTGCCGTTAAGTCTTAGTAACCCAAACGGTTTCGTGTTGTTTCGTGGATCGCCTTTAACGGCCCTCCAAAGCGATCCACGAAACAACACGAAATAAAAGTTCACCAAATGAATCCTAAATTCATCAAATTTCACGGCTTCGGTAACGATTACATCGTGATTGAAGCTAAACAGCTTACGGACGTGGGGCCGCTCGGTGACTTCGCGAGGCGCATTTGCGATCGGCATTACGGCGCCGGCGGTGACGGTATCGCAGTTGTCAGTCCTTCCGAAACCGGTGACGCCGATTTTAATGTGCGCATCTTTAACCCGGATGGGAGCGAAGCAAACCTGTCAGGCAACGGCACCAGGTGTGCTGCGTCATATCTGTATTACCAGAAACTCTGGTCCACACCTGAGTTGCGTCTGAGCATGCGATCAGGTGTTAAGCGATACGTGCTGCGAGAGCAGGACGGCCGTGGCCGGTACGTTTTTGATTCCGAACTGGGCCAACCGAAATTCGATTCAGCTTCGATCCCAATGTTGACCGAGCCGCCTCTGGAAGAGGTAGTCGATTACGACTTGAAGGTTAATGGCGACGACTTTCAGGTAACCGCCTTGCAGATGGGCAATCCAAACTGCTGCATCTTTGTAAAAGACTTTGAAGCACTGGATTGGCGAAGCATCGGTAAGGCCCTGGAAAACCACCAGCAGTTTCCTGAGCGCACCAATGTGGTTTTTGTGCGGGTCGACAGTACTGAAATCATTTCACTGCGCATCTGGGAACGCGGCGTCGGCGAGACTAACGCCTCCGGCTCGTGTTCATGTGCAGCAGCGGTCGCGGCCATGGTCAAGAGCGAAACCGCGCGCACGGTAAAGGTCCTGATGCCTGGCGGCGAGGCAAAAATTCAATGGCGGCCCGACGGTGAGGTTGTAATTACAGGCGCGGCTGAAGTAATTTATGCGGGCCAATGGTTGATTAGTTAGCGTTCACTCACTTCGAGTAGAATGCGTCCATGCCTCCTCCAGGAAGGAAGGCAGGTAGCCCCAATGCACTCTCCTCCCAGCACCAATCTCGCCCTCCCAGTAATTCTCTGTTTGCTTGCCGGATCATCTCTCGTGCTGGCATTCACCAGTTGTGGGGGAACTCTGGTCACCGAAACTGTGGCCGAACCCGTAGTCGCTCGGCCGGCGCCTCCGCCGCCCAGCTTGCCCATGTGGTTGGGTAACACGTCTCGTACCTTCTACGGGACTGGACCATGGGCCGATCGGCCATTGGAAGTGAAGTGGTCGTTTGAAACCAGGTTAACGTCCGGACGTTTGCACAAAGACGGCTGGGGCGGATCAAGTTGGCCGGGTCAGCCGACAGTTCGCGGCAATCGCGTCTATTTTGGTTCCGCCGACAGTTACCTTTATTGCCTTGACCGCGAAACCGGCAGTCTGGTTTGGAGTTTTAAAACCAACGACAGTTTAAAAGCCTCTCCAACC
>DATEPF010000017.1:0-2406 GCA_035273325.1 Pyrinomonadaceae bacterium
CATTTCCGAACTGATCGGGCCTTCGCCCACCAGCGCAGCCAGGCGATGTAAGTCTCGCGCATGTGACCGGCGCAATTCGACGTGCTGGGAAATCTTAATAAGCACATTGTGACCACGCACCTCAAACTGTGCTGCGTAGCGCAGGTAGTTCTTCATTTCAGTGCCGGTTGGTGACCACTCCAAACGCTCAGGACGGTCTTCAGTTTTGCGCACTGCAAAGCTAGCTTTGACTGATCCGATAACCGGCACTTCCGCACGCACCAGCCAGCGGGCGATGCCGCCGCTTTCTTTGCGGATGCCCTCGATGCCCGGCATCAAATCCGCGAAGTTGCGGAAGTCGCCGAAGAACTCGCGGGCCCGCTCCAGCGTCGTTTTTAATTCCATTTGGCCCGTATATGAAGCTTTAATTCGAAACATTCTTCGTTAGTTGATCCTCCAATAATGTGGATGCCGCGAGGGAACAAGCGGTTGCAACACGGCGTCTAAGATAACTTACACGATGATGATATGAAGGTAAACGGCTTTGCCAAGGTAAGCAGGTTAATCGGTTGACTGTCCAACGAGCCAAACCTACGATGAGAAACCACCAGGTCCCGTAATCTAAACCATGAAACTACTCATCCTGCTTTATTGTCTAGTTCTTCCCTTAACAATCGCGGCGCAAACTCAAACGACCGACACGGAAGAAGTGATCCGCGTCTCGACCAAGCTGGTAACAGTTCCGGTGATGGTTAAGACGAAGGAGGGTGCATACATTCCGCAACTAACGAAGAGCGACTTTCGGGTATACGAAGATGGCGTCGAGCAAAACATTTCGCATTTTGAAGATGTCGATCAGCCGTTCACTGTCACCCTGATGTTGGACATGAGTGATTCGACGCGCGTCAAATTGGTAGACATTCAGAACGCCGCCGTCGCTTTTTTGGACCAACTGAAGCCTCACGATCGTGCGGTGATCGTGTCGTTTGATAGCCAGGTCATGAGATTGACTGAGGTCACTGGCGAGCGGAAAGTGTTGTCGCAGGCAATCCGAGGCATCAACACCGGCCGCGGAACAGCGCTCTATGACGGAATCGATTGGGTAATAAATTCTTGCCTGCCGGCAGTCCCCGGGCGCAAAGCGATCGTTCTCCTGACTGATGGTATTGACACAGCAAGCGTTCGCACAAATTTTGAAACCACGATCGGATTAGCGAATGAACAGTACGCACTGATCTATCCAATTCAGTGGAACACACCTGAAGACTACAATTCTAATCCGTCGCTGACAGACGCATTGAATAACCCGGTCTATACAACACCAAGTGGAGAACCATTGCGGAAGGCATTTGAACGCGGAACACGGTATCTCCAGGGGCTGGCCACACTCTCGGGTGGACGGTTTCAGTTTGCGAAAAGTTTGAGTGAGCTGGAGCGGTCGTTTGCGAAGATTGCGGAAGAGTTACGCCAGCAATACAACGTGAGTTACTATCCGGCGAGCCGCTCTTCTGCTTCCAGAAAACGTAAGATCAAAGTGACAGTCTCACGGCCCGAAGCACGGCTTCACTTTCGCGAAAGTTACACTCAAACCAAATGAACAGCGAGAACCGTTGCCCGCGTTGCCACGGCGAATTGAAGCCCTGGCAGGAATTGAACGATGAAGAACAGGAAGTAGTAAGACGACTGCCTGAGGCTGTTGATTACGAAACTGAAGAGCGACATGCGAGCCATCGCTGGTGCACGCGATGCTGGTATGAGGTGGTTAGTCCGTTTGTTTCGTGAGTTTCGTGTAATTCGTGGATCGTTTTTTAGCCGACATAAAAGCGATCCACGAATTACACGAACCACCACGAAAAAGGCTAACTGGTAATACGTTCATACGCATCACGAACGGCTCTCATTCGTTCAGTCAGTGTTTCATTTAACTGCGGGCCGGAGGCGAAGCCCAGTCTGACCGCGATTTCTTCAAATGCAGGATGCGTGGTGGACGGCAGCGCCGTCACCTTGCCTATAATCAAACGCAGTTGGTGATCGACCCGCCGCAATAAGCTGTATCCAGTGGTTAAGGCCTCGTAGTCTTCCCTGGTAAGGGAGTTGTTTCTTTGCAGCTGGTCCAGCGTGGCGCTGGTTGAACGATCAGCGCCTTCATCCGAAACATCATCGCGAAGCTGCAGATACCGCACCGCGAAATAAACATCCAGCATACTTCCAGCGGCGTACTTGATATTTATCTGGCCTCGACGCGCACGGCCTCCCTTCTCTTTTTCCAACAGCTCTCTCACGCGTCGCGTTTCAGCGCGCAGTTCTTCCAGAACGGTCTGTTGCGCCCTCTCATGCACAGCATGGCGCGCGTGAGTCTCGATCATCCGCCCGAGTTCGAGGTCGCCTGCGACCGCTCGCAATTTCGCGTACGCGAGCCATTCCCAT
>DATEPF010000018.1:0-2550 GCA_035273325.1 Pyrinomonadaceae bacterium
GGGGGTCTGCGCTTCGCTTCGACCCCCGGCTACTTTCTTAAAGCCCTCCGGGCTGGGATCTTAAACATCTGCGTGATGCGTCAGGTATCGCTACACTCCCTGGCTAAATAGGAGAAACAATCCAACCGTGGACCCAAAATCATTGAGTCATGAACTTGCGCGACGTGAGTTTTTGAAAGTAGCGGCGGTGGGCACGATGGGCCTCGCGCTTCCGGATCTGGCATTTGGAAGAGAATTTTATTCCAGGCGACCCAGCGAACTTCTTGTTTACGTTGGAACTTATACTTCGGGCACCAGCGAAGGAATATACCTGTACCGGTTGAATCTGTCCTCCGGTGAATTGAATCACGTTGCCACTACAAAGGGAGTAAAGGACCCTTCTTATTTGGTCCTGTCTCCAAGCCGTCGCTACCTTTACGCCGTTAACGAAGTCGAAGAGTTTGCCGGTAAAAAAAGTGGCGCCGTCAGCGCCTTCGCCGTTGACCAACGATCGGGCGAGCTGAGGCTGCTAAATCAACAACCGTCATTGGGTGGCTCACCTTGTTACGTTACTGTCGACCCGAACGGAAAATTTGTTTTAGTAGCCAATTATTCGGGGGGAAATGTTGGAGTCCTGCGGGTGCTTGCAGACGGAAGTTTAGGTGCCGCGACGGATATGCAGCAGAACCAGGGATCCAGCATCAATAGTGAGCGGCAGCAGGGTCCCCACGCACATTGTATTGAGTTGGGGCCAAAAAGTCGGTTCGCTTACATATGCGATCTGGGTACGGATAAGATCATGATTTTCCGCTTTGACCGGCGACAAGGAAAACTTTTACCGGCCAAAACGCCCTGGGTGCAGACCAAACCGGGTGCGGGACCACGACATCTAACTTTTCATCCCAGCGGTAAATATGCGTACGTCATGAACGAAATGCATGTGACGGTGTCCGCTTATGCCCACTCAAGCGCAGATGGGAACCTAAAAGAGGTGCAAACGGTGCCGGCATTGTTACGTGAGCCGACGGCTGCAGACTCGGGCGCTGATATTCACGTTTCTCCTGACGGGAAGTTTCTTTACTGTTCAAACCGCGGTCACGACAGTATTACGGCCTTCAAAATTAATCAGCGTAACGGCACCTTAACCCTCATCGCTCACGAGCCAACCGGAGGCAAGACTCCGCGAAACTTTGCGATCGATCCCACCGGATCTTTTCTGTTGGTTGCGAATCAAAGATCAGACAACATCGTCACTTTTAGGCGAGACAAGAGAACGGGCCGGCTGGCAGCAACAGGTCACGTTGCCGACGTTCCATCACCGGTGTGTTTGAAGATTACGACGCGATTTTCGTGAGCTCATTTTTAGTGTTACTTCGTGTGTTTCGTGAATTCGTGGATCGCTTTCTTTGCTGCCTAACAAACTTTCCACGAAACACACGAATAACACGAAACATGTTTGACTCGACTCACGTCTCGACAACCAAATCGTCGTCAGGCGCCACGTCCAGGTTGCGGTCTTCTAATCTGCGCAACCCGACTGCAGAAACCGCATAAAACAGAATCGCTACCAGCACCACATATTGAAACCCGAGAAGCATTGAGCTGTATTCGGCCAACCCTCCCAGCATGGCGCCGGCAATGTTGCTGCCAAAGGCGCGGTCTGGTTGCGTGGTCCGTCTGAAGGACGCAGCAAAGATCACACCGGCAAACAAAATCGGTGTAAAGACCAACAGACATGAACCGAGTACTTGAATAGTTCGATTCATTCCCAGAAAGAAATCCAGCGGGACAAAAACGTTCAGAGCAAGTGTTAATAACAGACCCAAATAGTATGGCCATAAGCGCTCAGGCCTGGCGCGAATTGTCCAAAGATTCGCCACCAGTATCATCATGAGGACGGCCAGGAAAACTACTGAGTTCACTACCCAGGTGCTGCCGAACAACAACGCCATGGTCACAACGGCCTTCGTTTCAACCAACATGAATCCTGCGCCCAGAAAGAAAAGCTGAACGTTGAGTGGAGTCATGAAATTCGTGCGGCGGCCACCGGATACGGCCGCTGCGCGTTTTTTCTCTCGAGGTATAAACAGAAAAATCAGTAGCAGTCCCAACCCGCCCATAATCAGCATTCCACGCAAGCTCAATGTCGGGATCATTGGCTCGCGCAAATACAAGAAGGGCCAGTCGTCAGTTGCGCTTCGCAGTTCACCCTGGGGAGGCAACACCGTCGCTAACCCAAACCGCTGCCACTGAGATGTTGGCGCCTGATCGTTCGCCTGTGCCGGTTCAACGGGCGACCCCATTTCCGGTCCGACCTCGAAGCCGTTGGGAGTTGACGGCCCCGGTGGTTGATCGAGACGCAACCAATAGACAGGCTGGCGAGCAAAGCTATTTCTTAATTCGCTGGTGTCACCGGCGAAGAAGATTGTGAAGTCGCCGAACGTCGCTTTCTCCGGCTCAATCAGTTGTCGGTAGGGCAAAGTCAGCGCCAATGAATTGCCGGCGCCAAACGCTTCGTCCAACCCTTTTTGGAGGCGCCCCGCGAGCCAACCCTGACGGAAGTAGTTGTAA
>DATEPF010000019.1:0-3043 GCA_035273325.1 Pyrinomonadaceae bacterium
CCTGCTTCGCGGCTCAACGCTTCGGGAATCAGCGCGATGACGAGCGAAGCGGCAGGACGATCAGAAGTTAAATTGCGCTGCAAGCGACACGAAAGACAGTGGGCATCGCTGTTGGAATCGGTTGAATTATCCGAATCGCCATCGCCTGTTGCATTGATGCTTGCAATGGCCAGAGAGGGTTGGACGTTATGATGATGCGTGAAGCAGACGAACAGCGCGTGAGCCATAAGGCAAAGGAGCACGAGCGAATATGCTCGTGATCTTTTATAGCTCTTCGTTGTCAGCTCGCCGCGCATTTTCAAATCATGACGCTCTTGTACAGAAATCATTTAACACTAGGCTCGCCTGCCATGTCAACAATCGAGCAGGTGACATTTCGCGCAGTACATTCCTGAAAATTCGCGCCCGAAGTTTGAAATTATCCGGCTAAATTTCCAATTTTTCGTAATAATGACCAAATCTTTGGAAAATTTTTCAAGTGGAGCAATGATCACTCAAAGTTTAATTCCAATACTAATACCCTTAGAAGAGGAGCGCGGGCTGGCACATACCTTGCAATAAGGGGTTGGCTCACATCCATCAAAGCACTAATATTGCATTCTCTGAAATTCTCTGATAATTCATAGGGGTGGCGTTGTCGCCTTTTAAGTACCCTAGAAGTAACAATTCACTCTGAAGCATTTGGGACTCTGAAGCGCTTGGGACTTTTTCCGGCAGTGAAATAATATTGGCTCTTATCTTTTAAGTAACGCACAACAGGGCACTGCGATCACCCCGGTGAAGCGTTCGCCCGTTCATGGTGAATTCCAAATCTGTAGGAGGGAAAATGAGAAGGATCATTAACCGACCATTCGTCTCAGTTCTTCTGTCACTGCTGCTTTCGTTTCAGGCGTTTGCGCAGACAGCGACAACATCATCCATTTCAGGGCTGGTGACCGACCCGGAAGGTGGCGTCATCCCGAATGCGACTGTTACGCTTAAAGATAAAACCACCCAACTGGAAAGGACTGCTACAACCAACGATGAAGGCAGATATGTATTCGCCAACATTGACGCAGGCATCTACGAGCTGACCGTCAGCGCTAACGGATTCAAGAAGGCAAACATTGCCGAAATAAAAGCTGACGTGACGAGGCCTGTCTCTCAGGATTTCAGACTTGAGCCGGGCGCAGTAAGCGAAATCGTTACAGTGAACGCTGGCGCGGAGGCGCAACTGCAAAAACAGGATGCGCAGCTCGGCAACACGTTTGAGAACAAGAAAGTATCTCTGCTGCCCAACATCAGCCGCGAGGCCACAAGGCTTTTGCAACTGCAACCGGGCACTACGATAACGGGCGAGGTGAGCGGCGCGCGAAACGACCAGTCCACTTTTTCGCTCGACGGCATCGACGTTTCAGATAACGTCATCGGGCAGGTATTTCGCACCGTCATACCGACACCCACCGAAGCCATAGAAGAGTTCCGCGTTACGGTGGCAAATCCTAATGCGACGTTCGGTCGCTCGGCGGGCGCGCAGGTCGTGTTCGTGACCAAACGAGGCGGCAATCAATTTCACGGCTCGCTTTACGAATATCACCAGAATGACGTGTTCAATGCCAATACCTGGACCAACAACAGGCTTGGGCTGCCAAAAGCTAAATTGATAGACAACCTTTTCGGCGGCACGATAGGCGGCCCCATCTGGAAAGAAAAGACCTTCTTCTTTTTCAACTATCAGGGTCGCCGCAATGCTGGCGCAACTACAGCCACGCGCGCTGTGCCGACAAGCACTTTGAGGCAAGGGCTGCTGAGATTCCGCGATGTCACAGGCGCAGTCCAAACGATCAATCCCAAGTCTCTTGATCCTCGCAACATCGGGGCAAATCCGACTGTCCTGGCGCTGCTTGCGCTCTACCCGCAGCCGAATGATTTCACTCAGGGCGATACGTTAAACACGGCAGGGTTCACCGCGAACTTTCCGACATCGGTTCGTGGCGACCTTGGAACCTTTAGGGTAGATCATAACTTCAACGATAAGTGGACTTTCGATGGAAAGTTCAGCACATATTATGAGCTGGGCGTAGTTGCTACTCAGGTTGACATCGTCAACGTCCAAGGGACAGCCATTCAGCCTTCGCGGCCCCGAACGCTCTCTCTTGGAGTTACGGGCATCTTGAATTCTCATATGACGAACGAATTCCGCTACGGGTGGACCAGAGACGGGCTGGATTTCGGCGTCACCTCTCCGTTCCCGCAGGTGTCGGGATTGAACATAGCGGCTGACCTTGCGGGCGCTATTCTTGACGAACCGGTTGACGTTGACACGCAGAGGGCGCGTCATCAGGCTCGCACAATAAACACCTACCAGTTCATAGACAATCTGACCTGGACGAAGAACACTCACACTATTCAGAGCGGGTTCAATGTTCGTCACATCACCTCTTTCGATTTCCGCGATGATAAGGTGATCGGCTCGATAACCACGCCGGTTGCGCAACTCGGCGCCGTCTCTTTCAACTCGATACCGGCTGCTCAACGCCCGAGCTTTATTCAGCCCGCCGATGCCAGTCGCTACAATCAGCTATACGCAGGGCTTCTGGGCGAGGTTGAAAACATAACGTTCCTTGCGACTCGCAACGGGCAATTCGAGCCGAATCCGCCCGGCACGGGGCTTTTCACCAACTCGAAGTTGAACGCTTATGAAATCTACACAGCCGACACCTGGCGCGTAAAACCATCGCTGACGCTCAGCTATGGACTTTTGTATTCGTGGCAGGTTCCTCCCAAGGAAGAAGATAATAAGCAGACGCTGCTGGTTTTCGCAGACAATGAGCAATTGGTGAATCCGAAAAATTACCTGCAGGCGAAATTCGAGGCAGCATCGCAAGGCATAGTATTTAACCCAAGGCTGGCGTACATACCCATCGCAGAGAGTGGCCGCAAGGGCGCTTTTGACACGGATCGAAAGAATTTTTCGCCGCGCTTCTCTGTCGCCTGGAATCCTTCTTTCCAGAATGGCTTTTTAGGCAAAGTATTCGGCGATCAGAAGACGGTCTTACGCGGC
>DATEPF010000020.1:0-12290 GCA_035273325.1 Pyrinomonadaceae bacterium
GCGGAGGCGCGAAAAGTATCCGCATCCTTCAACAGGAAGAAACTCAGGACCGGGATCAGAATTAGCCACGGGATATAAATCAGCCACCCGGCCATGCTGCCTACTACTTCGCTGGCCGTCAGACTAACTTTTTCAATGAAGGTGGGAATAGCGCGGTTGATTGCTTCCAGCAACGGCCCCGGCATTCGTCGGGCGCGGAAATATTCAATCCAACCCTGCGTTCGCTCGCCGACTGTTACCCAGTAACTACGCGCCTGTTCCGTAAATTCCGGAAACTGATTTGCCAGATGGGGCGCCAGAAAATAAACGCCGACAATGATCACGGCAATGATAAACAGGTAGGCAAGCGCAATCGCGGTGGTGCGGGGAAGTGTGAACTGTCGTTTACCCAGCTTGATCGGGCGGCGCAGGAATTCAACCAACGGGTAAACGAAATAAGCGAAGAAGATCGAAAGTATCAGGAGAAGGATGACGCCGGTCAGCTTTACCAGGAGCCAAAGGACTATGGCGACACTGAGTACGATCAGGATTATCCGGAGAATGGCCCGCGTTTGCGGCCACGATGCGGCAGCCGCGGCATGGGCGGCAGTGTGAGCGACTTCTTTGGTTTCCCGCTTCTGCACTTGGAATATGAATCAACGATACAGTCTCGCGATTATTCCTCCTACTGCACGTTGATCGGTGGGAGAGAGATGACGAAACTCCACGCCAAAAGTGTCGGGTGTTCCGTGGTGAACGACTTCGCCATGGAGGGACAGCGCTTCTTCGTGGTCCATCAGCAATAAACCCAGTTGGTCCCCGATTCTGACGTTGGGACAAGCGGGGAGATTGCAGACACGGATGCCGCCGAGACTGATGTCTCCCGGTTCGCCAATGCCGATCGACTCTCTGAGACTTTCATCTTCAATCGCCAGCGTGAGGCGGGTGTTCACGTAGTAACGAGGAAACTTCCGTCGTTCGTGATCGGGTAACATACCGGCTGTGCTCATGGCGCTCCTCTCAGTTCGCGAACTCGTCTTCCTCCTCCTCTTCCTCCTCGTCAGCGGCAGGCGGCGGGGGTGGGGCCACTCGCGGAGCGGCTGCTTCCCAAATTAAGCCTCGCCATTCGTCCGTTTCGCCCAGCAGCTGTAATGCCGCCAATGGATGCCCGGGATTGCGTTCAATACGCAAGACCTCCGCGACCACTTGCAGTTTTTTTCCGTCTTCACTTTGAACTTCAAGCCGGACGCGACTGCCGACTTGTGGCAATTTGTGCGGCATGTGCACGAGTGTGCCTTCGGGCCCGACATTCTCGGTCATGCCTTGCGCCACAATGTGAGAGCCGCCCGGCTCGTCCCACTCCGCGCGCACTTCAAACGCAGCGAGGTAACGAGGACCAGAGCGGGTGTCTGTATCGGTTTGACGGTCCATTTTGTTTCCGACTCCTTGTTGGGCAAACGACGCGGCACTTTATAACTTTTGCGATCAAAGTCGCAATGATTTTTTAGGTTTAGTAGCTTTCCGGATTCGTGTTAGTTCGTGTGTTTCGCGGATCGTTTTTGAGGCTGGGATAAAAAGCGCTCCACGAAACACACGAAACACACAAAAAACTTCGCTACTCCTCTTCGGTGCGGAGTTTGTCGAGTACTGAGAAGTCTTCGAGGGTAGTGACGTCGCCGGCGACAGTGCCGCTGGTAGCAATTTCACGTAACAGCCGGCGCATGATTTTTCCGGAACGAGTTTTCGGCAGAGCTTCGGTGAACCTTATTTCATCCGGACGTGCGAGCGCACCGATTTCCCTGGTTACGTGTGCACGCAAGTCAACGTTCAGTTCCTCGGATGGATCAAACGACATCTCCAACGTGACGAAGGCTACTATAGCGGAACCTTTCAATTCGTCCGGTCGCCCGACCACCGCCGCCTCGGCCACCGCTTCATGCGACACTAACGCACTTTCGACCTCGGCCGTGCCGAGCCGGTGACCGCTGACGTTAATCACGTCGTCAATGCGGCCCATAATCCAGAAGTATCCGTCTTCGTCTCGCCGCGCTCCGTCACCGGCAAAATAGATGTTCTCGATTTGTGACCAATATTGCTGACGATAACGTTCGTCGTCGCGGTAGATCGTACGCAGCATGCCTGGCCATGGCTTTTTCAACACCAGATATCCGCCTTCGTTTGGCCCAACGGCTACACCTTCACGCGTCACCACGTCCGCTTCGATGCCCGGCAACGGTTTGGTCGCCGATCCCGGCTTTGTTGAGGTCGCGCCCGGCAAGGGTGAAATCATGATCCCGCCGGTTTCCGTCTGCCACCACGTGTCGACGACCGGACAACGTTCCTTGCCGATTACGCGGTGATACCACATCCAAACTTCGGGATTGATCGGCTCACCTACCGTCCCCAGCAAACGCAAGCTCGACAAATCATGTTTGAGCGGCCACTGATCGCCCCACCTGATGAACGCCCGGATCGCCGTGGGCGCGGTGTACAGAATATTGACGCGATGACGTTCGATGATGTCCCAAAACCTGTCCGGCTCAGGATGATTAGGAGCACCCTCGTACATCAAAACCGTAGCGCCATTCGAGAGTGGTCCATAGACTACGTAGCTATGGCCGGTCACCCATCCGATATCAGCTGTGCACCAGTAAATGTCTTCATCTTTGAGATCGAAGATCCATTTGGAGGTCAGATGTACCTGGAGCAGGTAACCGGCGGTCGTATGCAGAATTCCTTTTGGCTTACCGGTGGTGCCTGAAGTGTAAAGAATAAAAAGAGGATGTTCACTGTCGAGCTCAACTGCCGGGGAATCCGTTGATTCCTGCGCCATCAAATCGTCCCACCAATGGTCCCTGCCCGCTTCCATTTGAATTTGTGTGTTGGTGCGTCGGACGACGATGCATGACTTCACCGAAGGAGTTTCTTTCAGAGCCTCATCTACGGCAGGTTTGAGCTTTACCTCCTTCCCGCGGCGCCAGCCGCCATCCGCTGTTACAACCAGAGTGCACTGGGCGTCGTTAATTCGATCGATTAATGCGGAACTTGAGAAACCACCAAAGATTACGGAATGTGTAGCGCCGATTCTGGCGCACGCCAGCATCGAGATCGCCAGCTCTGGAATCAACGGCATGTAAAGAGCAACTCGATCGCCTTTTTGCACGCCCTGTCGCTTCAGCACGTTGGCAAACTTACAAACTTCGGCGTGAAGTTGTTGATAGGTAAGTGTTCGTTGGTCCCCTGGCTCACCTTCCCAAAGCAGCGCAACTTTGTCGCGCCGCGTCGTGGCAGTATGACGGTCGAGACAGTTGTAAGAAATGTTGAGCTTGCCGCCGCCAAACCATTCGGCGTGCGGCGGGTCCCACTTCAAAACTGTGTCCCACTTTTTAAACCAGTGCAGCTCGTCAGCCATGCGGGCCCAGTAAGCTTCCGGGTCGGCGCTCGCTTCGGCGCGCATCCGGTCCAGCTCTTCTGCCTGGATGTGTGCCCTGGCCGCGAAATCCGGTGGCGGTGAAAAAGTTCGGTCCTCGTGCTGTAGCGATTCGATATTCGTAGTCACCCGTGACATAGTTTGCGCGCTGTCTCCGTGGCTGGAAAATGAAAGAAGATTGGCAGCTTGTGTATCACAGAAGCACTTGACGCCACAACGCGATGCAGGCAACTATGACGGCCCTGTGACGTTTGAGTTTTCGTACCGACATGACTGAACTGAAATGTGAAATTTGCGCGGCGGAGTTACTACCGGGAACCGGTTTTTGTCGCCAGTGTGGCGCCGCAATTTCTGCGACCGGTGCGGGTGGAACTTCAGAATCGCCGACCGCGATCTTTCCGCCTCACGACTCCGCGACTACGCAGCGACTCCAGGCCCGCCCCACCAGACGGGAACAAACGGGTACAAAGCCTTCTGCCTTGCGTCCTAAGATCTTTCTCCTGGTTTCGGTGATTGTGTTGCTGCTCGGTGGAATTGCGGCGGTAGCAGTTTTAAGTGACAAGACTTTTGATGGCGCGGTACCGAAAGAGGCTTTGCTTTATCCTGGCGCGACCACGGTGATAGACCTGGATCATTCGGATGGTGGTCACACAATTCATCTGCAAACGCCCGACCCGCTCGATCGAGTTGAGAGGTGGTATCAGAACAGTTTGGATCTCGACAAGACATTGCGGCTCACGTCGAGCAGCGTGGTAATGAAGAACGCCAAAGTAGCAATCACGCTGGCAACAGAAGACAACAAGACTAATATCCTCATCAAACAAGCGCCTTGATACCGGCTATGAATCTCTACGTAGGCACGAGTGGCTACAGCTACAAAGAATGGAAAGGCAGCTTTTATCCGGAGAAGATTCCGGCCAAAGAAATGCTGTCGTTCTATGCGGGCCGGCTGAGCACCGTGGAGATCAATGCCACGTTCTATCGCATGCCGCAGCCGAGCATGTTGGAGAACTGGAAACAACAGGTGCCCGCAACGTTTCGGTTTTCTCTTAAGGCTCCGCAGCGCGTGACCCACTTCAAGCGGTTGAAAGAAACGGAAGAAGAAACAAAATACTTTCTCGAAACCGCGGGGACGCTTAATGACCAGCTTGGCGTCGTGTTGTTCCAACTTCCACCAAACATGAAAAAGGACCTACCGCGCCTGGAAACTTTTCTTCAGCAACTGCCGCTCTCACCCCGAGCCGCGTTCGAGTTTCGGCATCCGACCTGGTTTGACGACGACGTCCTGGCAGTTTTGAAAAATCGAAATATGGCGCTGGTGGTTTCCGATACCGACGACATGCCGACGACGTTCATCCACAAGACGGCAGACTGGGGTTATTTGCGGCTGCGTCGCGTTAACTATTTGGAAGAGAATTTGAAGGAGTGGGTTGAGCGGATAAACAAACAGGAATGGTCCGACACGTTTGTCTTTTTCAAACATGAAGACGAGGGAACGGGACCGAAGCTGGCAGCGCAGTTTCTAAAGCTGGCGGGACGCTGAATTATTCGTGTTATTCGTGGATCGATTGTGCTTCTAACACTTTAAAGCGATCCACGAAACACACGAAACAGGTTGTTACTCTAGAAATCGCCAGAGCAATTCGGGTGACCACAGTCGCAGTCAAGCTGGATGGTGTCGCCGGTTCCTTCGCAGGCTGTGCTGCAATATTTGCTGTCGTCTGGTCGGGGGCACCCGCAAGGCGGGTTTTTACACGTCTCGGGTTCGTCTGCCATAGTTCCTCCTGAAGGGTCGTGATTGCGGCGCCTAGAGTATCACAACCACTTAACGGGGTCAGTTTTCCTCGCCCTCCTTGTCTTTGTTGTCCTGCAACGGAACCACTGCGCCTTTCGACCGCAGGAATCTGATGACCGCCTTGTGTTCGTTTTCAATCGCATGCATTAAGGCAGTCTTGCCGTCACTATCACGGGCCTCGATGCTCGCCCCACCCAAGACTAACAGCCGGACGTTGAGCACCCGGCCTTCTGACGCTGCGAGAATTAACGCTGTCATCCCATCGTCATCGGCCGCGTTTACATCGGCTCCGGCTGTCAACATTTCTTCTAAAATTTCTGAGTTGTTCTGACCCGCCACTGACATTAGCGGAGTCGCGCCATAGTCGGTTTTGTAATTGATGTTCGCGCCGGCGTTAACCAGGTCCCACAGCAAATCGGGGGTGGAGTCTTCGTTAAACTGCATCAGCGCCGAGCCGTCGTCCTTTGAGTCTTTCACCTTTGCGCCGCTCCCAATCAATAGCTGGACCATGTCTCGATTTCCGTTGCGGACCGCGTGGTCCAGTGCAGTAGTGCCGGAATCCGGATCCCGGAGGTTTACGTCAGTGTCAGCGATGAGCGCCTGCAGCGCCGCCAGGTCGTCCTCGTAAGCCGCTTTTACAAATGGGTGACTTGGCGAAGCAATCGCTACTGCCCCCATAACCAGTGTCTGGCCGTCCAATGTGAGCGTCACCTTCATATCCACGGCCTGGGAATCGTCCACGTGGACAGCGGACCGTTCGTGGGCGGCAAATCCCGGGGCAGTTATCCGTAAGCTGTAATACCCCGAAGCGAGACCATCAAAACGAAATTCGCCGCTGTCGTTGGTTGTTCCTGACGTCTCCAGTTGTGTTTGTAAATTCTTGACTACAACGGTCGCACCAGCCACCAGCGCCTGGTTCGGATCCATCACCATCCCGTTTATAGATCCGCCATTCGGCGCAATGTTTGTCCGGTCCAGCTGCTCCCTGACAACGGCATCGTCTGCGCGAACGGTAGAAACAGGTTCGGCAAACACCGCCGAGACGCTGAGAGCTGCGCTAAATGCCCCGCTCGCGATTCGCGAAACGCGGCGGCCAATCCGGTGGAGGCCCCGCGGTTCTGGCGTGCGCGTAACAATTTCGTTCCGTGCAGTGGAGTCATATCTAACGCAGAGGCGTCCGCGAGAACGGTTCGCCAGCAACAACGCCTGCGCGGGCTTCATCCGGGAAATGTTATGAACGTGCAGACTGCAATGTTCGCAGAACCGGACGCGGTCGTTTCCGATCATCGAATCCCAATCCTGGGTGCAGCGGGAAGTTACAGCGAGGCGCCGAAGCGGATCTATGGCAGACATCGGCCAACTCCTTTCAAACCGTTGTTGATTGGAGAGCCTGGGGAGAGAGCTCGCGTTATTCGTGCATAGTTAGACCATCAGTCGGAACAAATGTTCCGCACTCAAAGAAATCCGTACTGTTTGCGAGAAGATGTTGACCTGGGGAGGAGCCCGTTCGTATTCGTCGCTGAGATGCGCAGTCAGTGGTAAAGAGTTGCTAGTATTTTCGGAGACTAATTCGAAAACTCGATTACCGATCTGTTCTTGTGTTTCGTGGATCAGTTGTTTTCGTAAGCAAGAGATCGATCCACGAATTACACGAAACCACACGAAATGGATTAAAGGCCCGACTACCGAGACAACACGAGTGCAATCTCCGTGGCTACCCGCGCATTGTTTTCCAACAAAGCAATATTGGCTCTCAATGTCGCTCCCCCACTAGCCTGGGCCATGCGCGAGAGTAGGAACGGCGTCAGTTCTCGCCCACCAATGTTTTGCTTTTCTGCCTGGTCCAAAGCTTCGTTAAGTGTGGTGTTCAGATGTTCAGCGGGTACTTCAAATTCTTCAGGCACCGGAACCGTTACCAGCAGTGCTCGTTCAATCCCCAGCGCCTGCTGTGTGCGAAATATGGCGGCAACGTCACCTGCCGTGTCGCAACGCGCGTCGACGGGCAACCCGCTGCGCCGTGAATAAAAGGCCGGCAACTCATCACATCCAAAACCGACAACTGTGATGCCATACGTTTCCAGCCATTCCCGGGTCGCAGGTAAATCGAGAACTATTTTTGCGCCTGAGCAAACAACGATGATGGAGGTCGAGGCCAGGGCAGGCAAATCAGCGGAAACGTCAGGCAAGGGGCCACGATGGACGCCGCCGATTCCGCCCGTGGCAAAGACTTTGACGCCCGCACGTGCGGCAATCCAGCTGGTTGAGGCGACCGTGGTGGCGCCGTCCCATTTTTCAGCCACTGCGATCGCGAGATCACGGATGCTGACCTTCCTAATACCGTCGGCTTCAGCGATCTGTTTAAGCTGCTCTTCCTTAAGTCCAACGCACAACCGGCCGCCAAGTATCGCTGTGGTAGCGGGTGTGGCCCTGCCGTCACGAACAATTTGTTCCAATCGTCGCGCCGTCTGAAGGTTCTGAGGACGCGGCAGACCATGCGCCGTGACCGTCGATTCAAGCGCGACAATTGGTTGATTCGAATGGAGCGCCGACAGGACTTCCGAAGTGATTTTGAATAATGGGTTATCGGTCATTAATTACCAGGATCTTTTCGTGTGATTTCGTGGATCGTCTTTGCCGCGCATATAAAAGCGATCCACGAATAACACGAATTACACGAAATAAGACGATCAGGAAATTGAAGTCTCAGGCGCGCCCTTCAAACTTAAACTAAACAACGTGCCGCCCGCCGGTATCTTGTTCCACGATATCTCCGCGCCGATCAGACTGGCACGCGCGCGCATGTTCGCGAGTCCACGTCCGCCGGAGAGTACATTATGATCAAACTGGCGGCCGTCGTCCCGGATCTCCAACAGGAAGTCACCGTCAGGAGTGGCGACAACGTCCATCTTCACATGGCTGGCTGCAGCATGGCGGCAGATGTTATTTAACGCCTCCTGCACGATCCGGTAAATCTGCATTTGCACGTTGGCGGGAAACTTCACACGGTCCTCAAGGGCGTCATCACACACAAACTCGTAGGAAAATCTTTTGTCCGGCGGCGCGTCCTGCATCGCATGCGCAAGTGCAAATTCGAGCGCGGCGGCGAAGCCAACGTTCTGCAGGACGGAAGGACTTAGGTCTTCGCAAATCCGGCGTACTTCCTGCGAGATAGATTCGATTTCTTTGCGCAACACCGCCGGATCGAGTTGACCTTTTTCATTGGCGTCGCCGTTGGAAGGAAGTTGATCGCTGATCAGCAAAAGATGTCGCAGGTCTGCCAACGTTTGATCGTGCAGATCACGAGAAATGCGACGCCGCTCGCGCTCCGCCTCATTGGCGAGATCCAATCGCGCACTCGCTAGCTCGTGGTTGGCGGCGACGAGGGCAGCGCTGGTTAGTACGATTCGCCGGCGCTCGAGAATGGCCCATAACAATGCCAACAATGCCAGGGCGAGCAGGATTGCCAATGTGGTGGCCGTCCATGGAAACGGCGCCCGTCCGATACTCAACCCGAACGTCATCGGTTCCGATGCGACCAAATCTTTACTAAACGCGCGCGCCGTGACCCGGTAATTTCCCGCGGACAAACCCTCCATCGGAAATTGTGACTCGCGAGACACTTTTTGTTTGATCACGCGACCGTTGCCATCCGTCAGCGTGAACGCATATTGGAACTTCTCCGGAAAAGTGCGACTGCTAACCGCAGCCACGTCCAAAAGCAAACTGTTCTGCGGGTATTCCAGATACAGTCCGCCCGTCAATTCGTTCGGCGAGTGCACTCGTTTACTGATCACGCGCGAAGCGTACAGCGTCGGCGGCATGCTCGCCGGTGTATAACGAGCAACTCCGCGGCTGGTTCCAATCAGCAGATTGCCATCGCCGGATTTTAACGGGAGGGATGCGAAAACGTTTTGAGATGGCAGGCCCTGTTCGGCGTCAATCTGTGAGACTATCGGGCCGAGCTGTTCATCGCGTGTAATCTTGAGAAGACCGCTGCCCGTCGTCGCACACCAAACTTCGTTGCCATTCTTTGCCATGGCATTAGACAAACTGCGCGCCTCGTAGCCTGGCGCCGCCGGTACACATTCCTTGTCAGCGATACATAAGTAGACGCCCTTGTTTGTTGCTACCCATAGGGTCTTGTCTTCAGTAGTTTCAAAGGAGCGGACCGTCGCGCCATCCAGAGGTTTGAATTGATCGTTTCGGGACGCGTTTGCGCCATCAAAACTGTAGACACCATCCGCCCCGGTTCCAACAAGCAGTCGGTCGTTTCCATCAGCGTGCAAACTAATTACCTCTCGGGGACCGGAGCCTCCAGTGGGCCAAACACCGATAACACGATTCTCATCCAAACGTTCGACGCCGCGGCCGTAGCTCGCAATGTAAGTCACACCTCGAAAGGTGACGATCTGGCGAATGCTGCCAATGGCGTCCGCGCTGCCGGAGCCCGCTTCCAGACGAGAGAACGTGAACGATTCGATGGCGCTGCCGGCGGTCAGCTTTGGGCCAACAAAAAAGCCGCTGGCAGACCCGACTAACAACCGTCCGTTTTTGTCTTCGCTGATGCAATAAATGATGTTGCGCGACAGTTCAGAAACCGAGATCCAGGCTGGGGCCTTCGCATCGTAAACAAACAGCCCGCGGTTGGTACCCGCGAGTACCTGGCCCTGTGACGTCTGATACAGAGTGCGGACGAAGTTGCTGTCCGCGACGTCTCCGACGGTTTCAACTCGCGGCGCGTTTGGGTCGTAGCGCGAAACGCCACGATCCGTGCCAAACCAAACAACGTCTTCACGATCGACGAATACTGTAAAGATCGTATTCGAGCGCAGTCCTCCGGCAGTGCCGTCGAAGGTGAAGCGTCTGACTTTCCGCGAGGCAGGAAAATAAAAAGCGCCGTTGCCTTCGGTCCCCACCCACATGTCGTCGGAATTGCCTGGTTCAAGAACCATGACGGTGCCGGTGACCAGCTCTTCCTCATCGATATCGTCCGCGCCTTCGGATCGCAGCGCACGTTCATTCTTGCGTGCGCGCATCCCAATCCACAGTTGCCCGCGACCATCGGTATTGAGCGAACGAATAAAGAATGCATTACGGCGTCCCTGCATCTCTTTTGCTGCGCCGTCCTCAATTGCGAGTAATCCACGGCTGAGTGAGCCAGCCAACAGCTTGTCATGCGCGACCGTTAAACTCGTGAGGGGCAAAAGGCCCGGATTATCTTCGTCGGCACTTTCCAGCGGATGGGTCAAAAGTGGTTTGACTTCATAACCACCATCCGACTTGATGCGGCACTCATAAACCATGCCTTGTTCGGTGGCCATGATGAGGCGACCTTTTTCAGGTTCAATCATTGCGTTTACTGTTTGGTCTTTCAGATTAGGAATTGCTTCCACGCGGCTGCCGACAATTCGTGCCGCGCCGGTGTCAGTTCCGACCCAGAGCCAGCCGTTGTGATCAGTGTGAAGAGATAAGACGCGACCTTGCGGCAACTGCGCGTCCACGAGGGTTTGGGTCCTGCGCCCATCGAATTTTGCAAGGCCCGCTTCTGTCCCAAACCACATCATGCCGTCAGCGCCTTGTGCGATAGCGCGTATTCGGTCTGACGGCAAACCGTGAAACAGCGTGACTGCGCCCCATTGGTGCAAATTGGTTATGGGTGTTGGCGACGGTGACGGGGAGGGGGATGGTGACGGCGACGGAGATGGACTGGGAGATGGGCTGGGTTGCGGCTCCTGGGTATTTGCCGGGCGGGGAACAAGAAGACAGAAGGCAGTAAGCAGTAGGCAGAGAGCGAGCATGAGCCTTATTAGACTTAGCTCCTTAAACTCGCCCTGAGTCATTAGTGAAGCATCCTCGGCAATGAGGTCAGTACCACCTGCGGTAGCGGGTGGGTTCTTAGTTCTTCCACTCTCAGGCAGAACCCACCCGCTACCGCAGGTGGTACTGACCTCATCGCTTCTTAAGTTGCGACTTTTGCTCGTCTGCAAACCTCTTCTGGTCGCGCGCAATCCAGGCTTCCAGATCCTCAGACGCTTTCTCGAGCTCGTCGTTATTTAACAGCCCGCGACGCAAAGCTTCGAAGAAAGCACGCGTGCGCACGTTGTAGGCAAGCTTCTCGTAGGCCTCGTCCTCAGTTCCTTCAGAGACTGAAATGAAGAGTTTTTCATAGAGCGTGGCCAGACGGCTTTCCACACCGCGCAGTGACAGGCTGCATTTACGCGCGATGGCCCAGTTAGACAGACCAAGCGCGAGATAGTAAAGCGCCTCGGATTCAAACTCAGTGAGCAGTGGACGTTTGAAGGAATCTTTAAACGCCGGATCGATCATGTCGGCGCCGTCTTCAAGCACGGCTGCGACAAAACGCAGGAAACGCGATTCCGGATTGTTCTTGTGGATGAAACCGTAAGCCGGCGGCGGATCGACTGATTTAACGATCTTGCGTATTTCGTTGATATAGATTTCGTGCGGAAACTGCGTCCAGAAGATGATTCGAGCAGAAGGGAAGTCGCGCCAGATCGCGCGCGCAGCTTTCACACCGGAGAGCTTCGGCATCTGGATATCGAGGATGCAGACTTCAGGTTTCCCCTCGAGCGCCAGTTTCACAGTTTCTTCGCCATCCGCAGCTTCGACGACGGGGGCGTGGGCAGGAAACTCTTTCTCCAGAATCTCGCGCAGGTAGTGGCGCTGGGCCACGTTGTCTTCGGCGATCAGTATGGACATATCAGACTCTTAAGATCTTGGCCCTCCTGCGATAAATGAAACGATAGACCGGACTTGAGTTCAACTCAGACTGCACGGCGGTTCTGACTTTGTTCTTATCCGGCAGCTTATAAGCCTGATCAAAAAAAGTCCACGCTTCCTTTTCGCGCCCCGCGAAAACGTAATCGAGTACTACGTTCAAAAGATCGCTGAGATGATTACGATTCTCTATTGGGTCACCGGTTGATCGAATTTGGCTCTTTAAGTGTTTGGCTCTCGCCAGCACGTAATCAGAAAACTGTGGATTTGCTGGTAAGAATCGTCCCGAGTTTTGCGAGTACTTGAATACTATTCTGGTTAACGGTGTGTCCGCAGGGCTCAGATCGG
>DATEPF010000021.1:0-6737 GCA_035273325.1 Pyrinomonadaceae bacterium
AATCTGAAATCCGCAATCGGAAGAGGCCTCCAACATGAAACGAGTTCCCTCGAAGCAACTAAATACCAAAGTCCGCCATGAACGTGATGCGCGCGCTATCCGTCGCCTTACGATGTTGCTCTGTTGCGGCCTGGCCCTGGCTGGCGGCTTTGTCTTTGCCGCCCGGCAACATTTCGCTGCGGTCCAATACGGTTATCAGAGCGAAAGTTTGCGTCGCGAACGAGAGAAGCTGCTTCAGGAACAACAACATCTCATGTTGGAAAGGGAGCAGGCATTTGCTCCCGCGCGTCTGGAGTCAGAAGCCCGCGGATTAGGTTTGCGTCCGCTGCTGGCAAACCAACTCGGCACCCAGAAGGCCAACAAGCAGACCCACGTTCCTCGTTCTCCGGGGCTGCTCAATCCTTCCGCAAGTTTTCGGCGTTAGTTGTAGTTTGCGTCTCGTCGATTGGGCGAGCGCACCTTCTCTTAGTAGAAGAAGGGACACCAGGGAATGTTGGCGCGCAGGCCTGCCAGGGCACAATCACAATCAGACGTTTCGATTCGCCGCACGCTTTTTGTTGCGGCTTTCGTCGTTTTCTGGATGCTTGGTATCAGCGCCCGCCTCGTCTATCTGCAGGTTTCAAAACACGAAAAATTGGTGGCGCGAGCGCAGCAGCAACAGCAGGAGGCAGTGCCGACAACGCCTCAACGCGGTCCGGTACTAGATCGGCAAGGACGAGAATTAGCACGAAGTATAGATACCCTTTCAGTCTTCATCGCCCCGGAAGAATTCGACAAGAAAACTCAAGAGCAAACAACCAGTGAGATCGCATGTACTTCAAGCGCGCTGGCCAGCGTACTAGGACAGGACGCGAATCAGTTGTTTACGAAAATCACTGAAGCGCGAAAGAGTGGTAGCCGCTTTATCTGGCTAGCCCGGCGCTTGCCACCTGACCAGGCAACGCAGATCGAGTCGATGGATCTCACCGGCGTTCACATGCGGAAAGAGCCGAAGCGCTTTTATCCTAATGGACCACTGGCGGCCAGCATTCTTGGTTTTGTTGGGTTGGATGGGAATGGACTGGCTGGCGTCGAGCAGGTGTACAACGAACGAATCAGCGGCGAGCCGGGCAAGCTGTTTATCCAACGCGACTCTCGCGGTCGCGCGTACGAAAGCACGGAAGTACCGGGACGCCCCGGTCACACGGTAGTGCTAACGGTTGATCAAACAATCCAATATCACGCCGAAGCTGCGTTGACGACAGCCATCACGCAATCGAAAGCGAAGTCGGGCACGGCCATCGTTCTTGATCCGCGCACCGGTGAAATTCTCGCGCTGGCTAACGCGCCTACATTCGACCCAAACAACGTTGGCGCCGCGTCCCCTGATACTCGCGCCAACTGGGCGCTGCAACACATCTATGAACCCGGGTCGACGTTTAAGATCGTTGCTTTCTCCGCCGCCATCGAGAAGGGTCTGGTAAAGCCTACCGATCGCATCGACTGCCAAATGGGTTCGATCACCGTTGCCAAGCGCGTGATCCACGATCACACGGCGTTTGGAAGTCTGACCATTACTGAAGCGCTGGCGAAATCCAGCAACGTGGCGGCGATCAAGCTCGGATTGAAAGTCGGCGATCCGGGGATGCATGAATACATCACGCGGTTTGGTTTTGGATCGCGCACGGGCATCGAGCTCCCGGGAGAGACAGCCGGGATTCTTCATCCGCTCAAACGCTGGCAGCCTTCGTCGATTGGTTCAGTCGCTATCGGACAGGAAATAGGTGTGACGCCGTTGCAGATGGCGGCCGCGTTCGGCGCGCTCGCCAATGATGGCGTGCGTGTAGCGCCACACTTGATTCGTGAGATTCGCAACTCTGCCGGAACGTCCATCTATAAACCGAACCCTGAACACCGTCAGGTTATCAATCAGCAGACCGCGCGCGCACTGCGTGGCATGCTTGAAGATGTAACTCTCAACGGCACTGCCAAAGCAGCACAACTTGATGGCTACACGGCGGCCGGCAAAACAGGGACCGCGCAAAAGATCGATCCGAAGACGCGCACGTATTCAATGACGAAACACGTGGCGTCGTTCGTCGGCTTCGCACCCGTCAACAATCCAGCCGTCGTTATTGTGGTGGTGATTGACGAACCGGTTGGTGCGTATCACGGCGGCGACGTTGCCGCACCGGTGTTTCGTCAAATTGCTGAAGCGGTATTGCCTGAGCTCGGTGTAATGCCGGACACGGATTTCAAAACTCCAACAGAGCTAATTGCACAGACGACCAGTTCACCTGAACAGATTGCGAAGCGGCAGGAAGAAGTCAGCCGCAACGAACAAACCCGCGCAGCGACCCTGCCGCGTGCGTCGCGCGACTCTCGCGGCGGCGAGGTTGTTTACGCCGTGGCTACGAACAAAGCGATCCTGATGCCGGATATAAGCGGACGCAGTGTTCGTGATGTCGCGCGCACGTGTGCGCAATTGGGAATGCAACTGGAGGCACACGGTGAAGGTCGTGTAGTGAAACAGTTACCCGCAGCGGGAACCGAATTGAAGGCCGGACAAACCATCTACGTTGAGTTCGGCAGGGCGAATTGATGTCCGACATGCTTCGCTGAGTGTTCGACATGCTTCAGCTTGTCGATAGATTCGGCACAACTCAAGTCGGAGGGAATCAATGAGGTCGACAAGCTAAAGCATGTCGAACATAACCAAGGGAGCAAAACCCGATGATTGCTCGTGCGACCCAGGGCGCCGGCAGTTCCTTGAAAACCCGATAAAAAACCGCGTAAGTGCTTGCCGCAAACGCCTCCGCAGTCACCGTGGACGCCGGCACGACCCTGTGTCACCAGGCGTACAAACCGCGATGATGGCCCAATTTCCGGCAGACTCGCTTGAGGTGCGACAATTAGTCAGTCTGAAATTGTCGCCCGTACTTGCCGACGACGAGCCGGCAGAATCGGTGACGCAAGAGGTCGGGATAACGTGAACGTACGAGACGCAATGGTTTTGATGGGCGCTAACGCCAATGGCATCAGCGCCTGGCTGTTTGACAATGAAATCAAAGATTTTTCAATCGACTCGCGATCGGTAGAAGCGGGCGAGCTCTTCTTTGCTTTATCGCAGGAAGACTACGCCCGCGCCGGTTTCAACGGGACTTTCGCGGATGGACATGAGTACATTCGTGATGCATTCGCCAGGGGAGCGATAGCCGCTGTCGCGCGGGCTGACAGAGTGAAGGATGACCCGGATCTCGTTTCGTTGAGCGACCGACTTCTTTTTGTTGAGGACGCCATCGCGGCTTTGCAGACATTGGCGCATAAGGTGTATGCGGGTTGGGGCAAGACGGTAGTCGGAATCACCGGCAGCGCCGGTAAGACTACGGCCAAGGAGTTGACGGCTCACTTGATAAGCGCAAGCGGCCGACGTGTCCTTAAGAGCGAACGTAACTACAACAACGGTCTGGGTTTGCCGCTTTCAGTCTTGCGAATGGTCAGTGAGGGTCGTTCCCCGTCACAGTTTGATGTGGCAGTCCTTGAGATGGGGATGTCGTCGCCGACACATGAGATTCAACGTCTCTGCCAAATCACGCCGCCGGATATTGCAGTCGAGTTAATGGTTGCGCCGGTTCATCTCGAGTACCTGGGTTCGATGGAAAACATCGCAGCAGCGAAGGCCGAGTTAATCGAAGGACTGAAGCCAGAGGGCACAGCGATCTTGAATGCTGACGACGATTGGGTCATGGGAATGCGCAGCAAGCATTCCGGGCCAACCATGACTTTTGGTTTGGAACGCAGTGCAGACGTAACTGCCAAAAACGTCGACACCAGTCACCTGGGCGAGATCAGTTTTAAGTTGGTAACGCCGCTAGGGGAAGCTTCGGCAAGACTCCCGATGAGCGGTCGTCACAATTTAATGAACGCGTTAGCAGCCGCGTCAGTCGCTTTTTGTTTTGAGATGGCGCCGGCCGAGATTGCAGAAGCACTGGCGACCGCGACGCCGCCGACCATGCGTGGTGAAGTATTAGATTTTGCCGCAGGTTTTCGAGTTGTCGATGATTCCTACAACTCGAATCCGCGTTCACTACTCAACATGGTTCGCACCATCGCCGAAAGCGGAAATGAAGCGAGCAGAAGAATTGTGATTGCGGGGGAGATGTTAGAGCTCGGGCCGGAAGCTGGGTTACTGCATCGTGATGCGGGCCGCGAAATTGCGGCGGTGGGCGTCGACGTTTTATGGGGCGTGCGCGGGTTAGCGCAGCAACTTGTCGACGGCGCCGACGAAGCCGGTTTACCCGTCGCGCGGTATTTCGAGAATTCAGAACAAGCGGCGGAAGCATTGATCAGCGAAGTGAGAGCGGGCGATCTGATCCTGGTCAAGGGTTCGCGTGGTGTTGCCACCGACAAGATCGTTAAGGCGATGAAAGAGCGGTTTCCACTGGCCGGCGGTAACCGGACCGTGAGGGAAGGTTTCGGAACAGCCCTCCCTAACGATCGGGCTACTGCCCTGCCGCCCGACGTTGGTGAGTGAACAGAGCAGCGAATGATTTATTACCTTTTATACGAGCTGATCTACAGACACTTCCAGGACAAGGAATGGTACCTCGTCAAGGCGCTCAACGTTTTTCAGTACGTCACCTTCCGCACAGCTTACGCCACGGTCACAGCACTGTTGTTATCACTGGTATTCGGCGGACGGCTGATTGAAGCGTTACGCAAGTGGAATATTGGTCAGCAGATTCGCGAAGAAGGCCCGCAGGGGCACATGGCCAAACGCGGGACGCCGACGATGGGCGGCGTATTGATTGTTGGTTCGGTAGTTATCTCAACTTTGCTGTGGGCAAAGTTGACCAGCCTTTATGTATGGACCGCTGTGCTGGCCACGCTCGGGTTTGCCGCGATTGGTTTCGCGGATGATTACTACAAACTGGCGAAACGACGCAGTCTCGGATTGACCGGAAAACAAAAGCTGTTCGGGCAACTGTTAATAGCGATCGGCGTTTGGGCGGTCCTTTATGTGTTAACCAAGTATTTCGGCAGTGAGTATTCATGGAACGTGAGTATTCCGTTCGTCAAAGCGACGTCGAATCCCACCGGCATTAGTTTCATCGGACCGTTCCTGTATCTGTTGTTCATCATCATCGTGCTATTGGGATTTTCGAACGCGGTGAATCTGACGGATGGTCTGGATGGTTTGGCAATCAGCGTAACTTTTATCGCGATGGCAGCGTTGACGGCCCTGACATATTTGAGCAGCGATGCGAGGTGGGCCGATTACCTTGAATTGACGCATCGCCCACAGGCTGCGGAGCTGACGGTATTTTGCGGCGCCATGGCCGGAGCGAGTCTTGGGTTCCTCTGGTACAACGCCCCGCCCGCGGAAGTTTTCATGGGCGACGTTGGTAGTTTGGCGATTGGCGGCGCCATTGGGACCGTCGCCGTACTGACCAAGCAGGAATTCATGCTGCTGATGGTGGGCGGTGTATTTGTTATCGAAGCCTTGTCGGTGATGCTGCAGGTCGGCGTTTTTAAGATGACCAAACGCACCACCGGGATTGGCCGGCGCATGTTCAAGATGACGCCCCTGCACCACCATTTTGAAATGCAGGACTGGAAAGAATCGAAGATTGTCTTTCGATTTTTGATCCTCGCGATTCTGTTTGCGTTGTTAAGTTTATCGACCCTGAAGCTACGGTGAGCTCTTTGAAACTTGAAGGGAAGAAAGTTCTGGTGATCGGCGCTGCGCGTAGTGGGATTGCCAGCGCGACGTTCCTGGCCCAACGCGGCGCGATAGTCGCGCTGAATGATGCCAAACCGATGGATCAGTGGCATCCGGATGCAGTCGCTTTAAAAACTGAAGGCGTCGGATGTTTTGCCGGAGACCCACCGGGTTGGCTGTTGGATCAGCTTGAGTTGGTGGTTGTCAGTCCGGGCGTACCAACAAATTCGATCCCGATTCGATATGCGGAACGGGCGGGCGCCGAGGTGATTGGCGAAGTGGAGTTAGCAGCACGCTTCTTAAATGGACGGCTGGTGGCGATTACCGGATCAAACGGCAAAACGACGACCACCAGTTTAGTCGGGGAAATATTGAAGGACTCAGGACTCAAGACTCAGGTTGGGGGAAACATTGGTACCGCGTTGATTTCAATGGTTGAAAATTCGACGGACGATACGTGGACTGTGGCTGAGGTTTCGAGTTTTCAATTGGAGACGATTAAAGAGTTTCGGCCAAACGTGGCCACGGTTCTGAATGTGACTCCAAACCATATGGATCGCTATGAGTCGTTTACTTATTACGCTGCGGCCAAACATCGCATTTTTATGAATCAGCAGGCAGGCGATGTAGCGGTCCTGAACGCGGACGACGAAATTGTTTCGGGATGGGCGTCTGGATTGCGCGCACACGTGACGATGTTCAGTGTCAAACGAGAACTGGAGGAAGGGTTGTTTCTGCGCGGACGCGACATCGTTTCGGCGTCTGGCAGCCGCGAAAAAATTTTGATGACGCGCGACGAAATGAGGCTGCGCGGATTGCATAACGTTGAAAACGTGTTGGCCGCGCTCGCGATGGGACTCGCTTGTGGCGCTGCTCCTGAATCGATGCGGGCAACAGTTAAACAGTTTCAGCCGGTCGAACACCGCCTCGAGTTCGTCGAGGAAATTGGCGGCGTGAGGTTTTACAACGATTCAAAAGCCACGAGCGTTGACGCGACGTTGAAAGCGCTCGAGGCATTTGCCGGCGACGAAACCGG
>DATEPF010000022.1:0-11584 GCA_035273325.1 Pyrinomonadaceae bacterium
GCAGCCGCTGCGGCGGGTGGTGGTGCAGGTGAAGGTGGCCAACGATACACGGTGAAGCCGGGCGACACACTTTCCAAGATCAGTAAACAGTTCTATGGAGATGCAAATGAGTACATGCGCATCTTTTATGCGAACAAGGACACACTGAAAGATCCCGACAAGATTCAGGTGGGCCAGGAGCTGAATGTGCCAGCGGGCGACGCGTAGTCAATCTGCGGCCGCTTAGTGGTATTTCGTGTAATTCGTGGATCGTTTTTTAGCTTGCACCAGAAACGATCCACGAAACACGAACCTCCGCTATCGCAAAGGAGCAGTGTGCGAAAATATCTTCTCCTGCTAACGGCGCTATTCGCGTTGGGATGTCAGACCACTAACCAACCGGGTACATCCGCCTCAACCTCATCTTCTCCGAATGAGCCACAATCATCATCTTCACCAGGTGATCAGATCTCAACAAGTCTCAAGACAATCATTGATCGTGCGGGTGGTAACTCCGCGGTAACCGTAATTCACGTCGAGACGGGTCGCACCAGTTCGATTAATGGTTCTGCAAAGCTGCCGCTTTACAGCGTCTTCAAACTCCCGCTCGCAGTCGTCGTCCTCAAAGACCTCGAGGACAAGCGCCTGCAAATCGATCAACAAGTTCATGTCACACCGTCTGACATTGTTCCTGGCGCACCTGACAACACTGCCATGTGGCAACGGCCGGTCAATCGCACCATTGCACAGCTAATCGACGTATCGATTGCGCTTAGTGACAACACGTCCACAGATAAACTGTTGCAGCTGGCCGGTGGTCCACAAGCGGTAACCAGCCGTCTGCGGGCGATGGGTTTTAACGAAATCCTGATACAAACCACCATCCGCGATTTCGCCAGAACTCTTCTGAATCACAACACCGGCTCCTCCGACGACCTCGCAAAGCTCTTGGTCCGTCTGCAGAAGGGCGAGCTCTTACAGCCGGCTCAGACGGAATTGCTGCTTGGATATATGCGCGGTGCGAAGACCGGGATGCGCCGAATCCGAGGTAATCTGCCGGCCGGTACAATTGTTGGAGACAAGACTGGATCAGGTGAGATCAATAAGACCACGGCCGCTCCGAATTCAACCAACGACGTCGGAATAATTACACTTCCTGACGGCAATCACCTGGTGATTGCGGTCTTAATAAACGGCTCGAAGTTACCCGATGTGGAGCAGGAGAGAGTGATCGCGGACGTTGCACGAGCAGCATATGACGCCCTCGCAAAGTAAGGTTTAGTTTCGTGCATTTCGTGTAATTCGTGGATCGCATTGATGGGGCGAAATGACGATCCACGAAAAACACGAAATACGCGAAACACACGAAATAAGAGTCGCCGACATGCTTTTGTCATAGTTTGTTGTTCTATTCTGATCTGGCCCACGAAACCCTTAAATTCCCCATTACATTTTCAGCTTCCGATTCTCCGCGAACCGTTTAACGCGGTGAATTTGTAGTTGTTTTAAACGCAGGAGGGAAACCGTGAGGAATTTCAAACTAGCAACGTTGATTTCAGTATTCGGCCTGCTGCTCGCCGGTTGCACAGCAACTAACACCAACACAAACACGAATACAAACTTAAATACGAACGCGAATGCGAATACCAACGCTAACGTCAACGCTAATCTGAATGCCAACAGGAGCGGCCGGGCTGCTAACGCGAACATTACCCGCGAAGAGTATGACCGCGACAGAGACTCGTATGCGAGTGATGCGCGCCAACTTGGGCGAACAATCGGCGCCGGCGCGAACGATGGCTGGCTTTGGACCAAGACCCGTGCGCTGTTAGCGGCGGCGGATGATTTACGAGACTCCACCATCAATGTCGATGTTGATAACGCGGTCGTTACCTTGTCAGGTACGGTGGCGACGGCGGCGCAAAAATCCAGCGCTGAAAAGGTGGCAAAATCGGTGGAAGGCGTCGCGAGTGTGAAAAACAACTTGACGGTGCAGCCAGCCACTTAAAAACCTGCAAACAATCCACGAATTACACGAATGACACGAAGTTTCCAATGATTCGTGTGATTTCGTGTGTTTCGTGGATCGCTGCCATTTCCGCTAATTTTCCGCCCTTTCCACCACCTCAAGAATTCCTCAACCTCCCTCCATAAGATTCAAGCTGCCGAAAGTCTTTTTGGAGGGAAAAACCCCGATGTCGACTCGAATTAAGTTGTTCAGCCTCATCTGCCTGGTTGCGCTGACTGTCGGATTAGTGTTTTACGCTTCAAAATCGGCCGCCCAAATTGGCGCCGCCGCCACACTTTGGCGGGACGTTAATCCTTCCAATTTGCTGCCCGGCGGGACACGCATCATCAAGCCGCGTCGCTTCCGCACCGTGGCCCTCGATCCGGTTGCTGTGCGCGCTTTGCTTTCGAAGGCGCCGATGGAATTCTCTCTGGCCGCAAAAAACGGTGGCCGCGTTGAGATTAGCTTGCCTAAACCTGACGGCAGCCTGGCGCGCTTCAAGGCTGAAGAGTCTCCGATCATGGAGCCAGGGCTGGCCGCAAAGTTTCCGTCCATCAAGACTTATCGCGCCCAGGGCGTCGATGATCCCGCAGCGACCGCACGTTTTGGAATTACGCCTTACGGCTTTCACGCTATTGTACTGTCGCCTTCCGGCGCTTACTACATTGATCCATACCGTCGTGGTGATTCCGTAAATCACATCAGCTATTTCAAGACTGACTACGCGCGCACCGAGATGCACGCCTTCGAATGTCTGGTCCACTTACCCGACTCGAAAGGCACGCAGACGTTGAGCGTCGAAAGTGCGTCGGCCACCAGACCGCACGGAGACGTGCTACGCACTTATCGGCTAGCGCTGGCTTCGACTTTTGAATATTCGGATTTTCACAGTGATGCGGCACCGCTTCCGGATAAAGCCGACGTGATGGCCCAGGGAATTATTCCGGCTGTGAATCGGGTGACTGGAATCTACGAACGCGAAGTCGCGGTCCACCTGACGTTAGTCGCCAACAACGATCTCATCATCTTCAACACACCTGCGGATCCATATGTCAACGATCAGGGCATCACCATGCTGGCAACCAACCAGGCAACAGTCGACGCCGTGATTGGAACACTTAATTACGACATAGGGCACGTAGCTTCTACCGGCGGCGGCGGAGTCGCATTCCTCGGCGTGGTGTGTAGCGTGCAAAAGGCGGGGGGCGTAACCGGTCTGCCGCAACCTACCGGCGATCCTTATTACGTTGACTATGTAGCGCATGAGATGGGCCATCAGTTTGGTGGCAACCATACGTTCAATGGCAGCGTCAGCAACTGCGCGGGCGGTAACCAAAATCCGGGCACGGCTTACGAAGTAGGCAGCGGTTCTACGATCCAGGCTTACGCCGGTATCTGTGCTCCGCAAAATCTTCAACCTAATAGCGACCCGTATTTCCACGGCGCCAGTTATGACGAGATTCTTGACCACATCACGGGGAGTGCCGATAGTTGTGCCGTCAAGACTCCTACCGGGAACAGCGCACCCGCAGTGGAAGCGGGCATCGATTACAACATTCCCGCAAGAACACCTTTCACACTGACTGCGGCCGGCAGTGATCCTGACGGCGACACGCTTACTTTCGGTTGGGAAGAGTTTGACCTTGGTCCGCCGCATGACGGGCGCAGCGACAACGGCAGCTCCGCGATCTTCCGCTCGTTCAACCCGAGCGTAAACCCGTCTCGAACATTTCCAAAACAAAGCGACTTGCTAAACAACGTAACCACATACGGCGAGTTGCTGCCCACTACCACGCGTGTAATGACGTTCCGCGTGACAGCGCGAGACAACCGCGCCGGCAGCGGCGGGGTTGAATACGACTCGATGAAAGTGCACGTTAATGCGAGTGCGGGCCCGTTTGCGGTGACATCGCCAAACGGCGATGAATGGTGGACGTCCGGCTCGACCAAAACCATCTCGTGGGCCGTGGCGAATACTGATCAGGCTCCGATTAGCGCGACATATGTTGATATTCATCTCTCAACAGATGGCGGCCAAACCTTTCCGATTGTCTTGGCGAGCGCGGTTCCCAACGATGGCTCGCACGACATCGCCGTGCCGGCGGTATCAACGGCCGACGCGCGCATACGGGTTTCGGCCACCGGCAACATCTTCTTTGATTTGTCGAACGCGGATTTCTTTATTGACCCACCACAGCAAGCACCGGTCGCCATTAACGACATCGCGGCCGCGCCGTTCCAGACGTCCGGCTTCCTTCCCGTGATGCGAAATGACAGCGACGTGGACAGCCCCGTGTTGTCGATCGCTGCGGTGCAGTCCCCGACCAATAAAGGCGGCCATGCCGTGGTCCATGACAATGGAACACCGGATAACACGGCTGATGACGGAATTTTCTACAGTGCGCCACCGCAATTCTCAGGCGTGGACCAATTCACTTATACGATTAGCGATGGTCAACTGACGGCCACTGCACAGGTCACGGTATCCATCACGCCATTCTGCGCATTTGAACCCACTGGATCATTCATCGCGAACTTTGAAACCGACAATAATGGTTTCACTGTCTTGACGCCGGGCAATCCTTCAGGGAGCCAGCCGTGGACCCGGTCACCGGATCCAAAAGCACACAGCCCACTGAATTCGTTTTTCACTGAAGCCGTATCAGCGCAGGCGGCAGTGAAAGATGACCGGTTGGTGTCGCCGCCGCAACTGATCAGTTCGACAACCCGGCTGCATTTCTGGCACCGGTTTGATCTCGAAAATGATTGGGACGGTGGCGTGCTGGAAGTCTCTACAAACGGCGGCGCCAGCTATGTTGACGTCACGGCGGCTGGCGGAGTGTTTGTCCAGGGAGCCTATAGCAAGATCATGGGCAATGGTGGCCTGGCCGGGCGCAGCGCCTGGACAGGACGGTCACCGGGAATGCTAAACGGCGCAGAGATGAATGAAGTTGAAGTGGATCTGGCAGCGCTCGCCGGAACGACCGCGATATTCCGTTGGCGTCTGCGCACCGACGATCTAACCGTCGATGAGACGTTGGGCTGGTGGGTTGACGACATTCAGTTCACTAACCTGCTTGTCGCGCCACCGTGTAATGAACCGCCCTATGCTTTTGGTCAAACGGTATCGACGAACGAAGATACGGCAGTCAGCATTACCCTTTCGTCGGCGGACGACGGCGACACGCCGGTCACCTATTCAGTGCAAAGTGGACCAGGCAACGGCACGTTGAGTGGCACGGCGCCCAATCTGACATATACGCCCGCGCCGAACTTTAACGGCAGCGACAGCTTCACGTTCAAAGCCGACGACGGCGCGAACCCATCTAACGTTGCGAAGGTCGCGATCGTTGTCGCGTCCGTTAATGACGCTCCGAGCGCGACCGTGGTCGCGAATCCACAATCAGGTGAGGCGCCGCTAACAGTGATGTTGGACGCCTCGGCGTCATCTGATCCTGAAGGTGATTCGATCCAGTCTTATACGTTCAAGTTTGGAGATGGGACGTCCGAAGTTACGCAAAGTGGTGCGGCTGTTTCTCATGTCTACACAGCGGCGGGAACGTACACAGCTTCTGTCGTGGTTACAGACGCGGACGGCGCATCGAGTGTGAATACGGCAACGGCAACGATTCAGGTAAGGGAAGCGCCGGCTCTAGAAACGATTGAGGACAACGACCCGCAGATTGCGTACTCGAGTGCATGGCATTTGGAAAATTATGGACCTTCGAGCGGCGGTCACTTCCGATACCACACGGGAAAATCACCGAACCATTCGGCAAAGCTAAGTTTCTTTGTGCCGGCAGGAAGAGTTGGCGCTATCACTTATCACTATGGACGCAGCAAAAATGGCGGGACAGCTGATCTCTATCTCGATGGCGTGAAAAAAGCGGCCGTCAGCTACAAAGGCGGCAATGGCTCGACAAAGGCGCCCGAGATTAACAACTCGCTCAGTCTCGCGTATGCGGATCTCCAGCCGGGCACGCACACGATTGAATTAAACAATCTTGATGGCGTGGTCTATCTCGATCGGTTTGTGCTGCAGACTGTATCGAGCGCGGCGCCCGCGGCGCCAGCAACTAGTCCCGAGTCTGGTTCAACATCGATGCCCGCGTCAGGTCCTGGCGCAACTACAAGTCAGTCCAACAGCGCCGGCGGTGGCAACTCCTCGAGCACTACTTATCAGGCGCCGTCGAATTCCCAGTCGATGTCGATCTTTACTGAATCGAGTGTGAACCTGCCGTATCAGCTGGTTTTGATCAGTCCTCAAGGACTGACGCTGAAAACCGTAAACGCGTCGAACGGCATGGCGACTATCGAGCAGCCGCTGACGCAGGGAGGGGCTTACGTCATCAAAGTTGTAAACCTGAACGTGGGTCCGTTGCAGTTCACATCCACCGTGACACCGCTGCAGAAGAGGTAGTCGCGTTACAAATAACCAATGATGGATGGCAAGCTGATTTGTCATCTGTCATTGGTCATTTCTCAGTTGTCATTGAACCGCGGCTTGGCCGCATCCGGTGCGGAAAGGCTCTGCCTTTCCGTAGGACTCGTCTGTGATGAAGGCTGTGCCTGTGACTTGATGTTGGAAGTTAGGCGAAGCGGAAGGCGCAGCCTGGGGATAGTAAGAGATGTTATCGGAAAGGCAGAGTCTTTCCGCACCGGATGCGGCCAAGCCGCGGCGCGTTAAATCCGCCTCTAATCCCTCTCGCCAGTTCTCCATTTTGAACTTCCTCTGCTATCTTTACGTTTAATCTTTTCTAATCCACGCGGTTTACAAACATAAATGGCGGCAACAGAAACTACCCTCGAATCTAACGTCACAAAATCGCAAGCAGACCTCGATGCCTGGGTCCGAGAAGTAATTCAATGGCACTTCGATCCTGCAACGGGGTGTCCGTTTTGGCTCGACTTCGCCGCGAAACTTGATTGGGATCCACGTGTCGATATCCGCGGTTACGAAGATCTCGGACGCTTTGGTTATTTCCAGGACGAATGGCTGCGCGAAGGTAACGTCCGTCGCTGGGTACCTAAAGGCTACGCCGCTCGTCCGATCTACACGTTTGAAACCGGCGGCAGTACCGGCGTTCCCAAATCGCGCATAAACATTGAAGACTTCCGGCTCGACTACGAAGCGTTCAGCGACACTTTGCCTGACGAATTTTTCCCAAAGGGCGCCGATTGGCTGTCGTTAGGACCAACCGGACCGCGACGCCTGCGGCTGGCGGTCGAGCACCTTGCCCAATATCGCCGCGGCATTTGTTTCATGGTGGATCTCGATCCGCGCTGGGTGATCAAGCTATTGAAGATGGGCCAGCCGAAGATGGCCGAAGAATATAAGCAACACGTGATCGAACAAGGACTGACGCAGTTGCGAGCGCACGACAACATCCACTGCCTGTTTACCACCCCGAAATTGCTCGAGGCCCTCTGCGAAAAAGTTTCGCTCAAGAAGATGGGCGTAACAGGAGTATTTTGCGGCGGCACAGAAATGACACCGCAGTTTCACCGGTTCGCAGTTGAAGAATTGTTGGAAGGCGCCTACTTCGCCCCCACCTACGGGAACACTTTAATGGGTTTGGCGGTTCACAAACCGCGCGTTGAAGAAGACAACTACGCGATCATTTACTATCCGCCACATCCGCGGGCCATGATTGAAGTTGTCAATCCGGAGCAGCCGGACAGTCTGGTTGGGTACGGTGAAACTGGTCGGGTGCGCCTGACGACGTTAACGAAAGAGTTTTTTATGCCGCGGTTTCTCGAGCGCGACGAAGCGGAGAGAGAGCCGCCGTGTGATCCGTATCCCTGGGACGGCGTCCGCAACGTGCGGCCGTTTTCGAAGTTGAATGCCTCCGTCGTGGAAGGAGTCTACTAATTTCGTGTAATTCGTGGATCGTTCTTACCGCAGCAAATAAAGTCGATCCACGAATCACACGAAGTAACACGAACAAATCAGAAATCCTATGTTACACATTCCAATCTTAAGAAGAGGTGAGCCCTATAAGAGTCTGGACGTCGCGCGCGTCAGTCATCATCAAACGGGTGAACCGTTCGTTGAGATCAGTCAGGCTAACGTTGGTCTAATTCGGCGTGACCTGCGGGATCAAGAGACAGGGCGCGAAAGGCTTGCTGCGTTTTCAACCGCAGAATTAGTCGCAATGTGTGAACGTGCGGCGGATTATTTCGCCAACGATGAACTGCCACTCGGCGATTCATCACAATCCAGCGAAGACTACATTGCGCAGGTTTCTGCCACCACGGGATTGCCCCACGTGCTCGCCCGCCGGAACATGCAAAAGATTCGCACGATGTTCGCCGAGATGGGCAATGTGCTGGACGGTTTGACTCGCAACGTTGACTGGGAAGTGCTCGATCGAGGATTCGGTGAAGTAAACGGCCACTCGCTCAGCTTCTTTCCTCGGGGCAGGTCGCTCGGTGTCGTGCTCCCCAATAATTCGCCTGGCGTTCACTCGCTTTGGATCCCGGCCATAGCCTTGAAGATGCCTTTGGTCTTGAAACCAGGCAGTGCTGAGCCCTGGACACCATATCGAATCATTCAGGCGTTGATTCTCGCCGGAGTCCCGCGCGAAGCTTTTAGTTTTTACCCGGCTGACCACGCCGGCGGCGGTGAGATCTTACGGAGCACCGGTCGCGGCATGATCTTTGGTGATGCGTCGACGACAACTGCCTGGCAAACAGATTCGCGCATAGAGATCCACGGCCCCGGCTACAGCAAGGTAGTGATTGGCGACGACTGCGTCGACGATTGGGAGAAATATCTCGACGTCATGGTTGCATCTGTTGTCGAGAACGGAGGGCGTTCGTGTATTAACGCATCCGGCATCTGGGTTACTAAACATGCTGAAGAAATCGCTGAAGCGTTGGCCGTTCGTCTCGCCCGAGTCATACCGCGGGCGGCTGATGATGCCGACGCGAAACTCGCACCGTTCGTTGATCCAAATGTGGCGGCCCGCATCTCCGGTTTGATTGACCAGGGACTGAGCGAGCCTGGCGTTCGCGAGGTGACTGCTGCTCATCGCGCAGGGGAACGACTGGCAAAATGGAATGGATGTTCGTATCTGTTACCCACGGTCATGCTGGTTGAAAACGCTGAGCATTCCATGGCCAACAAAGAATTCATGTTTCCCTATGTGACCGTGGTCCAGGCGAAGCCGGAAGATATTCCCTCCGCGCTGGGCCCGAGTTTGGTAGTCACCGCCATCACATCCGATCCGAAATTGATTGCTCGTCTTGTTTCGGCGTCAAACGTTGATCGACTCAACATCGGGCCTGTCTCAACCAACCAGATCAGTTGGGACCAGCCGCATGAAGGTAATCTTTTCGATCACCTCTACGCGCGTCGCGCGTTCCAACACGCTATCGCCGTGTAAATCGTTGTGAAGATCCTCTACCTAACCGGCGGAGCTGGCCAGATGTACTGCGGCAGTTGTCTGCGCGACAACGCCCTGGCCGGCGAACTGATCCGGAAGGGCCATGACGTAATTCTGCTTCCCATCTACACGCCGACGCGCACCGACGAACCAAACGTCAGCAACAGCAAAGTATTCTTTGGCGGCATCAGTGTCTATTTGGAGCAGTACGTTCCCATGTTTCGCAACTCACCACGCTGGTTCGATCGACTGTGGGATTCGAAATCGATGCTGGCGCTGGCCTCGAAGCGATCGATTTCAACCAGTCCCAAAATGCTTGGTGAGCTGACTGTTTCCATGCTGAAAGGCGAAGACGGGTTTCAACGAAAAGAGATCGAGAAATTGACTGATTGGGCGCGGCATGAAGCGCCGCCAGACGTCGTGAGTCTCCCATATTCGCTTCTGATCTCTTTGGCCAAGCCGATCAAGGCTGCGCTCGGTCGTCCCATTTGTTGCACGTTGCAGGGAGAAGATTTGTTCCTGGACGGACTGCACGAGCCATATCGTTCACAGTCATTGGCGCTCATCAAAGAGAATGTGAAACATGTGGATGCGTTCATCTCCGTAAGTGAGTACTACGCCAATTTCGTTCCTGACTACCTTGGGATTCCGCCAGAGAAGATTCATGTAGTGCCGCTGGGGATTAATTTGCAGGGATACGAGATGCGCCGCAGTGATCCGTTGCGGCCGTTTACCATTGGCTTTTTTGCGCGCGTTGCGCCGGAGAAAGGCCTGCATGTGCTGGCGCACGCTTATAAAAAGCTGCGTACGCAAGGACTGATTCCCGAAGCCAGATTGCAGGTTGCGGGTTACATGGCTCCGGAGCACGCCGGGTATTTGAGTGAAATTGAATCTGATCTAAACGCTGCGGGACTGGCTGGTGAGTTTCGATACCATGGATCGGTAGACCGGGATCAGAAGATCAACTTTTTACGTTCCTTGGACGTTCTTTCGGTCCCGGCAACTTACGATGAGCCCAAAGGAATCTTTCTGTTGGAGGCAATGGCGTGCGGCGTCCCCGTCGTTCAGCCACGACGTGGTGGGTTCACTGAGGTTGTTGAGAAGACCGGCGGCGGTCTGCTGGTTGAACCTGACAGTGTGGACGCGCTGGTTGAAGGACTTGCAAGTATTTATCGTCAGCCTGAATTAGGCGACGCGCTGGGGAGGAGTGGCTTCGACAAAGTTCGTGAGCATTACAGCGTATCTCTAATGGCTGACCGTGCGCTTGAAGTGTACGAGAGTGTTTCGTGATGTTCGTGTAATTCGTGGATCGCTTTTAAGACGATCCACGAACTACACGAAACACACGAAACGGAGGTCTTAATTGCTGAAGGTTGAAAGCGTTTCGAAGGAATATCCGACGCCGAGAGGTCCGCTGAGAATCGTCTCAGACGTTTCGCTAACGCTATCTCCCGGTGACGCGGTTTCAATAATGGGCCCGTCGGGCAGTGGCAAGAGCACGCTGCTTTACATGATGGGCGCGCTGGAACCACCCACCAGCGGAACGATTACCCTCGACGGACAAAATCCCTTTGCTTTGAAAGAACAACAGCTCGCGGCGTTTCGGAATCAGCAGATCGGATTCATCTTCCAGGACCATTGTTTGCTGCCACAATGTTCCGTACTGGAAAACGTTTTGACACCGACGCTGGTGTCTTCAATTGACGGGGATCGATCGCAGAATGCCCGCACGTTAATTGAAGCTGTGGGTTTGAATGAGCGCCTTGAACATCGTCCCGCCGAATTGTCCGGCGGTGAAAAACAACGAGTCGCGTTGGCCCGCGCGTTGATCATGCAACCGAAGCTGGTGCTCTGTGATGAACCCACGGGCAACCTCGATCACAAATCTGCAAACGTAGTCGCGTCGCTGTTGTTGGATCTGCACCGTCAACAGCAGAACATCCTGGTGGTGGTAACACACAACGCTGAATTGGCTGCTCAGTTTCCGCTTCGTTACGAATTGCTGGACCACGAACTTCGCCGGCTCTAATGCGCACATCGCAACTCCTTAAACGCAACCTGACTTACTACTGGCGCACGAACGTCGCCGTCGTCCTCGGCGTGGCTGCCGCGGTGGCTGTGCTGTCCGGTGCGTTGCTGGTTGGTGATTCGGTGCGCGGGAGTTTGCGCGATCTGTTTCTTCAGCGGCTAGGACGAACGGAGCGGGTGG
>DATEPF010000023.1:0-5340 GCA_035273325.1 Pyrinomonadaceae bacterium
TCCATTGATTTGGAGAAACCGAAATCTTTGAGCCCCAGAAAGTGCGGCTGTGACCCTTGAATCTCCGAAGCTTTTACCGTCTCGTGATACCGGATCACTCCGAGCTCTTCATACAGTTCCGGTCCAACCGCGTTCTGCCCGCCTTCGCCGTACGTAGAAAAAAGGCTCACCGTATGAGCGCCGTGTTTTCTTCGCAAAACTGTAAGCGTGGTTCCATCTTCATCATCCGGATGCGCCGCTACACACATCACCGTCCATGGGTTCGTTAGATCAAGAAGCGCCTGATGCAGTTCAGCTTTGGTAACCAGGCCGGAAGCCGGGTGGGTCGCGATGTCCTGCCCATAGGCCGTTGCCCAGAACAGCACGACTAGAGCTAACAGACGCAAGTGCCTGCCGTGAAAAAGTCTATTCATTAATGCGGACTCTTTTCGTGTTCTTTTTCGTGTAATTCGTGGACAGTTCTTTTGGTTGCAAAAACGATCCACGAATTACACGAAACGCACGAACCTTACTGGCTGCTTTTCTCAAGCTTCCCGGCTACCATCATGCACACAGTAATGATCCCGATCAGCACTACACCATACGCCGCTGCTGTTCCGAGATTAAAATCGCGCAACTCAGAAGCAATTGCGATCGAGACTGGACGATTGTCTGGAACAAACACGATTACAGAAGCAACATATTCACCCAACCCAATTACAAACGCCAGTAGCGTCCCGGCAATTGCTCCCGGCAGGATCAACGGCAACGTCACGCGCGTAAATCTTTGCCACCAACGGGCGCCTAAACTGCTCGCGGCCTCCTCGAGCGCAGGATCCATTTGCTCCATGCTGGCTTGCACTGCGCGCACGACCAGGGGCATGAAACGCAGGAAATAAACCGCCGGTAAGATCCAAAATGTCCCCACCAATATGTACGAACCAAGCAACGGCGAAGGACGTCCATAAGCTTCGGCAACCGCGACCGCTACCACCGTACCCGGCAACGCCCATGGCACCAGGATCAACCATGAAAGTACGCGCCGCCAGCGACGCCAACCGCGTTGGGCAAGCAGTGTGGCCACGATAAAACTCCAAACCAGCGCCGCCCCGGCCGCGATGGCTGCCATGGAAATACTGTTACCAAAAACTTCGCTGCGTTGCGGATCAGAAAAAATCCTGGCGTAGTTGGCGACGGTATAGGCCGAGGGAAATGTTTGCGTGGTCCAGCTTCCTTCCTTCGCGAAACTAACAAGCACGAGTGTAGCCACCGGCATCACCAGTATTAGGGAAAACAAAATCCCGGCAATCACCGCCATCACTCGCGTTCGACCGGACGCGATGGTGCGGCGACGTTTAGCCGCGCCTTTCATGGCGGCCGCGGCAAATCTTCGAGTCCCTTCATACCGCTGAAAGAAGATGAGTGCACTAAGTGAAATGAACGCGAGTATCACGGTTTGCGTCAATGCCATTGCCAGGTCGCCGCGTTGTCGCGATGTGTATATCTCCAGGGTCAGTACGCGCACGTCGCCGCCGAAGAACAGCGGCGCGCTGAATGACGCCATGGAAGTCATGAATGTCAGCAGCGCGGCCGCGATCAACGACGGTGCAAGTTGCGGCAAGACGATCCTTGCCAGCACGCGATGGGGACTTGCTCCCAGGCTGCGTCCTGCTTCCGCCAGTGAGGCGTCGATACGGCTAAGACCGGCCCCCGCCAGCACATAGAAAAACGGATACATGGTGTAGGTATGGAACAACAATAACGCAGGCCATCCGCGCAAAGACCATGGCGACGCGTCCAGCCCTAGCATCGACTGCACCAAACGCGCGACGATGCCCGACTCACCAATTGAAAAAATGAAAGCTACTGTGCCGACCAGTGGAGGTATCACGAGGGGAAGTGCGGCGAGCGTGGCGAACAGATTACGTGCCGGAAATGAATAACGTTCAAACAGGAAGGCCAACGGAATTCCAATCAAGGCGCACAGCAAAACTGTTAACACAGACAACACCACGCTGCTGAGCAGCGCTTCGAACAGCACACTCTGCGACAACGCTTCACGGTAGTTTAATAACGACCACGAACCGTCTCTCTGAAGTGAATTGATTACGACCTGCAGGTTTGGATAGATGACGCCGTAGAGGAGAACAACCGCGGTGATCAGAATGAGAATGAAACGAGGTGTCGAACGACTCATGAATTGTTGGAGTAATGGAATTCGCGTAGCAGTTACGGCTTGCCGTCTAATGTGCGGAAAGGCTCTGCCCTTCCGTCAGCGGCCTCCTTGATTAGGGCTACGCCCTTGGGGCGGAGCCCCCCTGTTAATTCAGGGAAACTAACGGTGGGGCGAAGCCCGCACCGCACATCAGACGGCACAGCCGCTTCTCTCCTCATTCGATACTCCTAAAGCCTTCACCGGGCAGAAAAAAACCGATCCACGAATAACACGAAGAAACACGAATGGATCACTCGGTGCGTAATAGCGAGATCTTCTCAGGGGGTAAAACGACGACGCGTTCGTCGCCAACAGCCACTCCATTCGTTTCAAGCGTTAACGCTTCTAATGGCAGACCATTCGCATCGAGCCTGATACTGGAAGTAGCGCCGGCAAAATTCAATTCGCTCACCTTCGCGGGAAGAGCATTAACTCCGCCGGCTGAATCAGCCACCATAACGTGTTCAGGCCGAATAGCGAGTGTGCAAGGTTTATTCAGCGGCGCGAGTTCGTCGTGTTTGATCGGAACGCGCAGGATGTGTCCGCCCAACAGAGTCTTAAATTCGCCCGTGCCCTCTTTCGCAGAACTGAGCCGCATAACCTGAATCAAATTATTGCGCCCAAGAAACCGCGCGACCGGAAGTTGATCGGGATGATCATAAAGATCTCTGGGCGGCCCCGTTTGCAGGATGCGTCCCCCCATCATGACGCTGATGCGATCGCAGAGCGCAAAAGCTTCTTCCTGGTCGTGCGTCACGTAAACCGCTGTTAATCCAAGCCGGGCCACCAGTTCGCGTAGTTCACCACGAGTTGCTTCTCTCAAAGTCACGTCAAGATTTGAAAGCGGCTCGTCAAACAAGAGCAGCGCCGGCTCGATGGCAATGGCGCGGGCGATCGCCACACGTTGTTGCTGCCCGCCAGACAACTCATCGACACGACGTTTTTCATATCCCGGAAGCTGGACTAACTCCAGCGCGCCCCTTACACGATCTTTGATTTCGCCTGCGGGCTTGTGTCGGGCCCGCAATCCAAAAGCGACGTTCTCCGCGACGTTCAGGTGTGGAAAGAGAGCATAGTTTTGAAACACCATCCCGAAACCGCGACGCTCGGCCGGGCGGTTGGTAACGTCAGTGCCATCGAATTCAATGGAGCCTGTGTCTGGCTTCTCGAGGCCTGCGATCATTCGCAGCGTAGTCGTTTTCCCGCAACCGGATGGACCAAGCAAACCAAAGAACTCCCCGCGTTGAACTTCCAAAGAAACGTCGGAGACGGCGGGAGTTTCATCGAACCGTTTGGAAATACTTTTAAGTGTCAGTAGTGACATTAGATTTCGTTTTACTTCGTGTATTTCGTGCAATTCGTGGATCGCTTGTTTTGTTGCTCTAAAAAACTATCCACGAATTCCACGAAATACACGAAACAACACTCAGCCCTTGCCCCGAATCTCAGTGTCCCAGTGGCGCATCCAATCGTTGATTTGGTTGCGCAGCACGTTCCAATCGATCGGCATTTCATTCACCGGCTCATTCATCCACGCCGGCAACTTTGTGCGGTCAAGATCATTACGCACCGGGACGCGATAGTATTTCGACGCCGCGAGGGTCAAACTTTCCGGTGTGTTTATAAACTCGTAGAAAACCTTAGCGTCGGCTTCGTTTGGCGCGCCGCGCACGATGGCGATGCCGTCAGTAATAACCGGAGTTCCGCTGGCGGGAAAAACATATCCCACGGGAAATCCGCGCTGCTCCTTATAAATCCAAACGTCAGGCAGGTTCCATAATGTGATCAGCCCTTCGCGCCGCACCAGTTTCTGCATCAACAAAGTGCCGTCGGCCGTGTATTCCTTCACATTGGCATCGAGCCGTTTTAACCAATCGTAGCCTTGCTGGGGCGAGCCTGTGTCCTTATAGAAGTGCCAAATCCTGGCCCCGAAAATGGCGCGCATGGAGTCAGATGGATTCGGGTTGCGTATGAGAATTTTATCGCGCCATTTCGGATCGAGAACGTCATCCCAATCTTTCGGCGCCTCTTCCGGTTTGATCGCGTCGCTGTTGTAGACGATCACTTCAGGTGTTTTAAATGTTCCGTACCAACGATCCTGACTATCCCGCTCTTCACTGCGAACAGCGACGGCCCACGTCGGACGGTAAGGTGCGAGTAAGTTCTCGTCAGCCGCGGTTTGAAAAGTCGTATGCGCCGCGCCCCACCACAAGTCTGCCTGCGGTCGATTGCGTTCGGCGCGAATGCGTTCCAACACTTCGCGCGAACCCATGTCCAGAAACTGGACCTCCACATCAGGATGAACCGCCTGGAAGCGAGCGATTGATTCTTTGAGAAGATCCTGACCGTGTGGCGTGTAGATGAGAAGCTTACGCCTGGCAGGGGCGGAACTACGGTTACACGAAAACAACACTACTGAAACGCAAAGTACAAGAATCGTCAGGTATAACTTTACGCGCATGTGTTTGGCGGTTGAAGAAGTCGCCGCATGCTAGCATATACTTTTGAAAGCGAGCGAATTCAGCAAGGCGAATGAGCGATGGCGACACCCAAACCAAAAAAAGGGATGGTTAAACGAGGAGCGTGGGAAGTTGGCAAGAAACTTCTCAAAGCGATCCCAATCATCGGTCCGGTTTTTGTCGTTGGTTTTGCCGGACACGATATCAAGAAGAAGGGACTGGTACCGGGAGCGGTCCATGTGGGATTGGATATAACCCCGGTGGTGGGAACTGCGAAGAACGTGCTCGAGATTTTTACGGGAGACTTAATACCGGACAAGCCTCCGCGAACTTCGGATGCAAAACCAGGTACGGGTTCAGGCTTAAGTTAATTCGTGTATTTCGTGGATCGGCTTATGTCGGTTTAAAGCGATCCACGAAATACACGAAATAACTTGAATTGCACTTGTCTAAGCAAAAACAGGCGGGCGGTCGGTAAAAGGATTTACGCTTTCATACGCGTGCGAAAGTTTCAAGAGGGTTGGTTCTGACCAGTACGCTCCGAGCAATTGAAAGCCTATTGGAAGTCGATTTGAAGAAAGTCCGCAGGGGACGTTCAGCCCTGGCACCCCGGCCAAATTCGCGGTAACGGTGTAAATGTCGTTCAAATACATCGCCAACGGGTTGTCCACCTTCTCACCGATCAGG
>DATEPF010000024.1:0-9279 GCA_035273325.1 Pyrinomonadaceae bacterium
GGAATGATCATGACATCATTCTTCTTTCCTACGCATCTTTCGGTGGGGGCCATTATCATTACGATTTGCGTGTCAGGAACTATCGGTATTCTCGCGGGTGTTTTTCCAGCGTGGAAGGCGGCGCGTTTGGATCCAATTGAAGCGTTACGAGCTGATTAACAGATGAAACTTATCCGCAGCGACATTTTGGAAAACCTGAAGATGGCGTTGGCCACCTTGCGGGCGAATAAACTGCGGTCGTTTCTCACGGTGGTAGGCGTCATGATCGGCGTCATCACCGTGATGTTGATTTCTTCAATCATCAGCGGGGTCGACACGGCCGTGAAACAGGAGTTGGAGTCGTACGGCACGAATTCGATCTTCATCAGTAAGTTCAACCCGGGTATTCACATTGGACGGCTCTCCCGCGAAGAACGTATGCGTAAGGACCTCACTTACGACGATGCCATCGCGCTGCAGCAACTTCCAACTCTGGAGTTGTCTGTTCCCTTCCTCGACATTACCAACAACTTCTTCGGCCAGAAGTTAATGGTTAGTAGTCCCGGCAAAACGTCGGCGAATGTCGCGCTACAGGGAACACTTCCCGATTTTGAGCGGGCGGGAACACAGATAGTTAAAGAGGGCCGCTTCTTCACTCAGTTCGAGAATGATAACAACGAAGAAGTGTGTGTGGTCGGCTCCGCCATCGCCGAAGACTTTTTCCCCGTCGGCTCGGCTGTGGGACAGACGCTGAGCATCGGAGGAAATGAATTCAGGGTGGTCGGGGTACTGGAGAAGCGCGAGCAATTTCTACTCGGTGGCGGCGGAGATGATCAGAATGCGGTGATTTACATGCCCTTCAACGTGGCTCGCAAACTAAAGCCGACCGCCGACGATGTTTACATTCTGGCAGTCGCTCGCACCGGCATGATGGAGGAAGCACAGGATCAGATTACAGATATGCTGCGGGTACGACGGCAGGTGCCGTTTGGCAAACCCAATAACTTTGGTCTGCAAACTGCCGAACTGTTTTTAAGTAACTTCCGTTCGATCTTAAGCGGCGTTGCGATCGCGATGGTGGTCATCTCGTCCGTAGGCTTGATGGTGGGCGGGATTGGTGTGATGAACATCATGCTGGTTTCCGTCACTGAACGAACGCGCGAGATTGGTGTTCGCAAAGCTATCGGCGCCCGGCGTAGCGATATCCTCTGGCAATTTCTAATCGAGGCCGCGACGCTGACCGGCTTTGGAGGACTGGTTGGTCTCACCATCGGCTGGCTGCTGACCTTCTTGCTGCGACTTGTTTTGCCTTCTTATGTTCCGTTGTGGGCACCGATCGGCGGTTTCATCGCCAGCGTCGGTATTGGCTTGATATTTGGAATTTGGCCCGCATGGAAAGCCGCCAGGTTGGATCCAATCGAATCACTCCGGTATGAATAGATCTTCGTTCCATTCCCCTCCATTGGGAGGGGGCTAGGGGAGGGCTTTTGGGGCCGTATTGTTTTTTAACTTGGAGGAGGCGTCAACGTTAACATCAACACTCAAGTGGTCCACTCAAAACCACAACATCGATCCTTCTCTCAACGTTGCGAGCTTCTTTACTCCAAGGCTGACGCTTCCTCCAATTACAAACCTTGAAAGGCCCACGTAGGCCCTCCCCTAACCCCTCCCAAAGGGAGAGGAAAAAGCGATCCACGAATTAACACGAATAAAGCCTACGACATAAATCCTGGGAACAGCGCTGCGAGGATCAGTCCGAGAACAACGGTCAGCAACCACACGGTGACCGCCGCACCCCACCCGGCGGTGCTACTCACTTTAGTGCCTCCGTTGTGAAGTCCTTTGGCTCTCAGCCACAGACCATAAAATGAAAGTGCGCCGATAGCGCTGGCCGCGACAAACAAGATCGGATTCTGCGCCGGCGAAAAAAGAATGCCAAGGTTGTCCTGGACCAGAGTTTCCTGTCCCAGGATCGGATGAAGGTCCGCCGGATCTTTCACAAACAAAATAATCAGACTCAGCAGTTTGCTAATCACGACCACCGGTAGGCTGGCCCAGAAGACTACTGCCAGAGATTGCCAGAAGTTTATGCGGCCGCCAAAAATCGTTATTACCAGCAGATACAAGCCCGCCACAAAACACGTCAACGCAAAAACACCGACGAACTGTTGCAGTGCGCTGGCGACGCGGTTCACCGGGTTCTTTGCTTTTTGAATCTCCTCCTGGCGCTGCTGATCAATCACTTCGGCGGGCGCAAAGCCAGCTTCCACGACCTTGTCCATCGTGTAATTTATGAGCCGCTCCGGAGTGAGTCGCTGAACAAACGCAGCCGCATAGACGCCCGTGACAACGGAAATGATCAGGAAAGGCGCCAGCCATCGCGGGTGGGCTCGCAGGCTACGAAACACCCGGGCCGGCTCATAAAAAATTGAACCTAACATCTGGCCCAGGCCCATCCGTTCTTCGCCGCTCGGCGGCACATCGGGCAGCGGAATGAAACTCAGCGCAAACAGCAGCACTCCGAAGAAACAAAATGAAGCACCGACGCCAATCGATATCGGCACAATCTTGATCGCCGCAAGTACAGCGAGTAAGACACCCAGCACGAACAAAATGATCGCCGGCATTCGCAGCCTGACAGGGCGTTCGCGTGCTGGTGTAGTTGGTTGGGCGGTCGGCGGTGGTGGCGGTTGGAATTCGGCGTTCGCGTCGCTCATCTTAATCCTCCTGTAAATAGAGGACGGGGAGACAATTCCGTCCGTGACATTCGAGTCTCAACTCGTTCGTATGTTCTGTTGATACGCGCAGTGCGCGATTGAAGTTTCAGGGTGCCGGCCGGGTCGCGTGGACCGGCCCTTTGGACGCAGTCGTCACCGACTCCGGAATATGTTCGGCGGGCGGCGCATTTTCCCAACCCGGCACGCGGATGCACGCCGCTGTGTGACCTGGCGCAACCTCGCGCAACTCAGGATCAATATGCGCACACTCCTCGATGGCGATCGGACATCGCGTCCGAAAGCGACAACCCGAGGGCGGATTGATGGGTGTAGGCACGTCCCCCTGCAAAACTATGCGGTCGCGTTTCTGTTTTGGATCGGGAATGGGAATCGCCGAAAGCAACGCCTGCGTGTACGGGTGTAAAGGGTTGGCGTATAGATCGATCGCGGTTGCTACTTCGACGATTCGACCGAGATACATCACCGCCACCCGCGTTGAGATATGTTCGACGACTGCGAGTCCGTGCGAGATAAACAAATATGCCAGCCCGAACTCCTGCTGTAGCTCCTGCAGCAGATTTACTACCTGCGCTTGAACGGAAACATCGAGCGCCGACACGGGTTCATCGGCCACGATTAGTTTCGGATTAAGCGCGAGTGTGCGGGCGACGCCAATGCGCTGTCGTTGTCCTCCGGAAAACTCGTGCGCATAACGTTTGCGATAGTCCGGATCCAAACCTACCTTCTTGAGGAGTTCAGCCACTCGATCCTGCCGCTCAGAGCGTGTTCCAATCTTGTGAATGACAAGTGGTTCGCCAACTATGGCGCCAACTTTCATTCGCGGGTTGAGCGAAGCATACGGATCTTGAAACACGATTTGCATTTGCCTGCGGATGTCCCGCATCTCGCTCTTGCCAAGCGACAAGATATCGCGACCCTCAAACTCGATTGTTCCCGACGTCGGTTCAATCAGGCGCAGCAAACAGCGCCCGACAGTTGATTTTCCGCAGCCGGATTCGCCGACCAGTCCCAGCGTCTCGCCCGGGAAAATATCAAATGAAACACCGTCAACCGCGCGCACTACGTCATCACTTCCCTCAACCGGAAAGTGCTTTACCAGCCCGCGCACTTTTACTAACTCATGCATAACTACCTTATCCGCAGATTACGCCGATTACGCAGATTGGATCGCGAATCAGTTAACTTGAATCTTAGAAATTCCCCTTCAGACGTCCCCGTGCCTTTTTCCTCTTTACGCGTATGTAACTAATCTGCGGAATCTGCGTAATCTGCGGATTGCGCTGTTTTGTGATCGGCAGTAACCGCCGCGGCCAGGTCGAACAACACACATCTCACCTGCGCACCGCTCTCGAGTTGATAAAGCGGTATCTCCTCTTCGGTGCATCGCGGCATCCGATAAGGACAACGCGGCGCGAAGTGACAACCGGGTGGCAGATTAGTTGGGCTGGGCACAACACCCTCGATTGTTTCCAATCTTTCCTTCTTCACTACCTCTGCAGCCGTTAGTTTCGGCACTGAACGCAACAGTCCTTCGGTGTATGGATGTTTCGGCTGTCTGAATAATTCCTCCACCGTGGATTCTTCAACTATGCGGCCGGTGTACATCACTGCCACCCGGTCCGCCACTTCTGCAACTACGCCGAGATCGTGCGTAATCAAAAGCACCGACAGGCCGCGCTTTCTTTGTAGCTCTTCCAGCAACTCAAGAATCTGCGCCTGGATGGTTACGTCCAGCGCCGTGGTTGGTTCATCCGCGATTAGTAGCTTGGGATCGCAGGCCAACGCCATGGCGATCATTATGCGCTGACGCATGCCGCCTGATAATTGATGCGGATAATCGTTTAAACGCCGCGCAGGGTCGGGAATTGCGACCTCTTGCATTGCGGCAACTGCTGCGTCACGGGCTGCGTTTCGCGAAAGCTTCCGATGCAATCGCAGCGCTTCCCCGATCTGTTCGCCCACCGTAAACACCGGATTCAGCGAGGTCATTGGATCCTGAAAGATCATCGCAATGTCGTCGCCGCGAATCCTCCGCATCTCCGCGTCTGAAAACTTTAAAAGGTCTTTGCCGTCAAAGATGATTTCTCCGCTGACAATCTTGCCGGGGGCCGCAATCAGCCGCATCAACGACAACGCAGTGATTGACTTGCCGCAACCCGACTCGCCGACCACACCCAACACTTCGCCTGGATCAATATGAAAACTGACACCATCAACCGCGCGCACCAGTCCGTTGCGCGTCGGAAACTGTGTCCTTAAGTTGTTTACTTCTAAAAGATGCTGCATACGTCGACCACCGCTTCTTCGTGTTATTTCGCGGATCGATTCCCCTCCCTTTGGGAGGGGCCAGGGGAGGGTTTACGAGAGCGTTCTCTCTTTGTTTTTGAAGGAGGCGTCAAGCAGTGCGGCTTCATAGCTTCGTCCTTTCTTTCAGAAGAACCTACAATCAAAGCGCAGGACGAAGGCCATACTTGACGCTTTCCTTCAAGATTCAAAAAATATACACCCTCAGGCCCTCCCCTAACCCCTTCCCAAGAGGAGGGGGAAAAAGATTACAACCCCATCTGGTCCATTTTTGTTTTCTCATACTGAGCATCTTCCCCGGGGTAACGCAATAATGAATCGAAGCGACCGCTTTGTTTCGCGAGTGCCCAGATGATGCTCTCGCCTGCCGGGACAGTCATCGGCTCAGTGGCGAACACTGGATCCTTGAACGCATCAACCGCATCTATCAGTTTCCAGCCCTTCTTTTGATACATGTCCAGCAGATCTCCGAGAAACAGGGCATTCAAAAGATTGAAGTGTATTAGCACGGTATGTGGTACACGGCGACCCAATACTTTGCGCGACAAATCATCGTAATACGTAGACCGTTCCCACATGTGTGCCAGGTAAAACCGGCGATAAGGTTCCAGATCAGCCGCAGGATCTTTTTGTAGCCGCCTGGTCAACCGATTGTCGACCGCCCAGTCTGAAGCGTCGATCGTGACGTGCCCATTCCGGTATCCATTCTGTTTGAGAAACGCGCGCACCGCGTCTCTCTCAGCTTCGCTTTCACCTTCTTTGAGGTAGGGAAATCTGAAACTCTTTTGGTACCGGGAAAAGTTTTTCAGTACGTCTTCAGCCTTCTGTATGTCAGCGATAAAAGCGCTGGCTGTAACTTTCTCACTGTTTAATTCCGAATGAGAGTAGGAGTGGTTACCTATCATGTGCCCGGCCGTGTCCCACTCTCTAAGCAGAGACTTACCGGTTTCATTGTCAGCATTTTTGCCGGCCACAAATAGGGCCGCCTTCAAATTGCCGCGTGACTTCAACGCGCCGAGGATAGCTTGGTTGCGTTGCTGAGGAGTCAACTTTATGGCGTTGTTCCAGTGGAAGTCGTCCATGGTCACGGCAACGCGTGGTTGTGTAACCGACTTCGCCATGACTCCCGACCCATTGGCACAGAACCCAAGCGTTGCGGCACCTAAGGTGATATTGAATTCTCTTCTATTCATATTCTTTATTCGTTATGCGTACCTCTCATGATATTTCGTGTAATTCGTGGATCGTATTTTAGAGGGCGTTAAGAACGATCCACGAAATACACCAAACAACTCGAACGTGGCTTCAAACCGTCAGCGCCTCCCTATACTCGCCCCAAACTTTGCGCAAACGATTACTGATCTCGCCGACCGTCACACTAGCCTCAACGCAATCCAGTATCGGCGGTATGAGATTTTCAGTGCCGCCGGCAGCTTCTTCAAGTCGCGCAACGGCCGTTTCTGCTTTCGCGGCATCCCGTTTTTCGCGGACCGCACGCACGCGTTCGACCTGCGATTGTTCCACGGCCGGATCGATGCGCATCGTTGGCACCTTCGACGCATCATCGCTTTGAAAACGATTAACACCAACCACAACCGACTCCTCCGCTTCGATGGCACGTTGGTAACGGTAAGCTGACTCCTGAATCTCACGCTGCACATAACCGGTTTCGATCGCACGCAACATTCCGCCCATCGCATCGATTCGACCAATGTAATGCGAAGCACGGTTTTCTATCTCGCTGGTCAAATGTTCGATCGCATATGAACCGGCCAGCGGGTCGGCCGTATCAGCCACGCCTGATTCGTGGGCAATGACTTGCTGCGTACGTAGCGCCAGACGGGCTGCATCTTCCGTCGGTAACGCTAAGGCTTCATCCATCGCATTCGTGTGCAGTGATTGGGTGCCACCTAAAACAGCTGCTAACGCCTGGACGGTGGTGCGTACCACATTTACTTCCGGCTGTTGGGCAGTCAGCGACGAACCTGCAGTTTGAGTGTGGAAGCGCAGCATCCGCGAACGGGGATCGCGGGCCTTGAAACGGTCGCGCATAATCCGTGCCCACAAACGCCGCGCGGCGCGAAACTTCGCAATCTCCTCCAACAGATTGTTGTGCGCGTTGAAGAAGAAGGAAATCCGCGGGGCAAACTCATCCACGTCCAGACCTGCATTGATCGCCGCTTCGACGTACGTGATTCCGTCCGCGAGCGTGAACGCCACTTCCTGAACCGCAGTGGAGCCGGCTTCGCGGATGTGGTATCCGCTGATCGAAATGGTGTTCCAGTTTGGAACTTCGCGCGCGCAATACGCGAAGGTATCGGTCACAAGTCTCAGAGACGGCCCAGGCGGATAGATGTAAGTGCCACGAGCGATGTACTCCTTGAGAATATCGTTTTGCAGAGTGCCCTTTAACTTGTCGAACGACACCTTCTGACGTCGCGCAACACAGAGATATAGCGCCAACAGCGTTGCGGCTGTCGCGTTGATTGTCATCGAGGTGGAAACTTGATCGAGCGGAATGTCCGCGAACAACCGCGACATGTCTTCGATAGAATCAATAGCCACGCCCACTTTGCCGACTTCTCCGACTGCGAGCGGATCGTCCGAGTCCAAACCAATTTGAGTCGGCAAGTCGAAAGCTACTGACAATCCGGTGGTTCCCTGGGCCAGTAGATATTTGTAACGGGCGTTTGATTCTTCGGCGGTGGCGTACCCGGCGTACTGCCGCATGGTCCAAAGGCGTCCGCGGTACATGTTCGGATAAATACCGCGCGTGAACGGAAAATCGCCCGGCGAGTTAAGATCTTTGTCGTAATCGATTGGTTCTGTGTTGGAAGGATTGAAGTCAGCGGGAATATCGATTCCCGAGGAAGTCTCAAAGCGCGTCCGGTGTTCGGCCTTCGACTTGGTGGTCATGGTCGGCCGAAGCCTAACATAGTTGAGGTTTACCATTGAAACGAAGGCGAAGCACAAGCGATCCACGAACATTTCGTGGATTCGCTTTTCGTTTGTCGCCGTCTGCGTATGCTAGATTGGGCTTCACTAAATGAACACCGTGATCGTAAACAAGCGAGGCGCTGATCGCATTCGCGGCGGGCACCTTTGGATCTATCGCAGTGACGTTGTCAATGCTGATGATGCAGCAGGCGGTGCAGTCGTTACAGTCCGCGATCAGAATAGGAATTTCATTGGACAAGCTTTCTACAGTGACTCTTCGCAGATTGCGCTGCGGTTCCTCACGCAATCCGAAGAGGTAATCGACAGAGAGTGGTGGCGCCGCCGGATTCAGGAAGCGGCCACACGTCGAAACGGCATTGAATCCGATACCAACGCTTTTCGGCTCATCTACTCGGAAGGAGACCTGCTGCCGTCGATCATTCTCGATCGTTACGACGATGTGCTGGTACTGCAGACGTTGTCGCAGGGGTCAGAAGCACTCAAGCCACTGCTCACCGAAGTGGTGGCCGAGGAATTCAAGCCGCGGGCGATTCTGGAACGAAACGACGTACGGGTACGTCAGCATGAAGGGCTCGAGCTGACAAACAGTGTGCTGCTGGGCGAGCCGCCCGGTGAGATTGAGATACTGCAGCACGGCATTAGGTTCATCGTGTCACCCCTGGCGGGGCAAAAGACCGGTTCATTTCTGGACCAGCGAGAGAACAGAATCGCAGCTCGTGCGCTGGCCCATGGTCGCGCCCTGGATTGTTTCACCTTCAACGGAGCGTTCGCACTACACCTCGCCGGCGTTTGCGATGAAGTCACCGGCATTGATATTACGGCGGAGGCGGTGGCTTCGGCGCAACGAAACGCGGAGATCAACAGTGCGGCCAATGTGAACTTCGTTGAGGGGAATGTGTTCGATGCCTTGCGTGAAATGGAGTCGACGGGTGAACGGTTTGACACTATCGTGCTCGATCCGCCCGCATTCGCGAAAAACCGCGCCAGCATCCGCGCCGCCGCACGCGGCTATAAAGAGATTAATTTACGCGCACTGAAACTGCTCAACCGCGGCGGCGTGCTGATTACCTGCACCTGCTCATACCACATGTCGGAGGAGTTGTTTTTGAAACTGATCGCTGAAGCTGCCGACGATGCGCATCGACGGTTGCAGTTGGTTGAGAAACGCACACAAGCAAGCGACCACCCAATCCTATTCGGCGTGCCGGAGACTTATTACTTAAAGTGTGTAATTGCGAGGCTTGTTGACTGAGGCCAGATGCGTGGGGATGAGGTCAGTACCACCTGCGGTAGCGGGTGG
>DATEPF010000025.1:0-3225 GCA_035273325.1 Pyrinomonadaceae bacterium
GATAGATCGAAGATAACGGGCGGAGCACGAATTCTTCCATCCTCCCAATACACCAGATTCGTAAATGCATCCTGCTCCACTTGGGGTACTCACCCGGTGTCACCTTGTTTTGATAGACGTGACCACCCATAAAGAGCTTAATCGTCATGACCCACAACAGATTTGCGAAAGGAACCGTCAGGACCAGCAGATACACCACGAAGCTCGCAGCCGTGAATTCAGGAAGGCTAGCGGTGATGAACAAGCCCACGTCTGCTACAGCAAAGACACTCAGGAATACCATTAAACCCGGTAGGTACAACAAAACTGCAAAGAGTATCTGGAGAGTGGTGAAAAATCTGACGGAGAGCACTTTTGCCGCTGCCTCATCTCGCCGGGCGCCGTCGCCGCCGACCTGGTCCACAACAGGAACCGCGGCTTCGGTTACTAACCGCGGATGGCGCGCAATCTTTCGCGCCGTGTTGCGATCAGTCAGCAATGAACGAACCGGCACTACCCTGCCGGCCGCTTGAAGCCGCTGAGCCAAACGCGCGATGACAATCGAGTGTCCGCCCGCGTCTGAGAATTGATCGTCCAAACCCAACGGCGCTTCGAATACATCCCGGCAGATTGCCAACACTTGCTCACAATCATGGTCGATGATCGAGTCGCCGTTCGACGGTTTGCCGACAGCGCGTACATCAGCGTGTGCGCTTATCCTTACCTCAGCAGTCGATTCGCAGGTTCTCAGCAGGTGGGCCAGGTTGGGCAGGCACGCGCGATCAATCTTTCCGGAGACGGTCTTCATGACAAACTTTTCTACCAGAAAGATTTTTGACGGAACTGAAGGTGAGGGGAGCTGCGCTGCCAGCGTCGACATGACGCGTTCCGCCCACGCCGCCGGCGCCGGCGCAACCGAAGAAATTTTGCCTTCGCAGATCGAAGGTGCGGCGACAAAAGCGACCAGCGACTCGTTTTGATAGTCGAGCACTGCGGCCTCGATCTCGCTGAACTGCGTTTGCAGAATATCTTCAACGGGTTGGGCCTCGACGCGATGTCCGCGCACCTTTAGCTGCGCGTCAATTCGGCCGAGGAAGTGGACGCGTTGCGTTTTGATGTCGATTCTGCATTTGTCGCCCGTCCGGTATAAACGGCCGAACTGCGGGTGGGTAATAAATTTCTGCACGGTTTCCAGCGGCAAATTGCGGTACCCACGCGCAACATGGATCCCTCCGATACAAAGCTCCCCAACTTCCCCGTGCAGCAGTGGACGCAGTTGATCGATCTCGAGGATCACGTAAGTAACGTTGGCAAACGGTGATCCGATCGTGATGGGTTCGCCGGGACGTAAACTCTGGCGACTGGTGTCAGTGCTCGCCTCCGTGGGCCCGTAGGTGTTGATGATTTGTCTTCGGCCTCTGGTCCATGGCTCCACCAGCGCATTAGGAAAAGCTTCACCGGCAGGCACGATGTACCGACAGAGCGGGTAAGGCAGGTCTAGTTCCGGAGTTGCGGTCAGAGTCGTCAGCAGGACCGGCGGACAGAAGAGCACTGTCACTTCAGCTTCGCGAAGAACCGGAAGCAGATCGGGACCGGATCGAATCTGTTCCTTGGTTAACATCACCACGGCGCAACCCGAAACCCATGCGCTGTACATTTCGGAAATGCTTCCGTCATAGCCCAAAGATGAAGTGAGCGAGGTGGCATCCATGCCGGGGATCAGATCAAAGTAGTCGGCATAGCTGAGCGCCAGGTTGACGTAACCTGCATGCGGGCATTCCACTCCCCTTGGCATTCCAGTTGTGCCACTCGTATAAAAAATAGTCGCAAGCCTCTCCCTGGGATCGTCCAGCCAGATCGGTGGTTCTATTCGCCGGTTCCTCTCGGGCACCGTCAATACATCAAGCGTCGGCAGGTCGCGAAACTTGTCCTGGCCTCGCGTTAAAACGACGACCGGCTGTGCGTCGTTGAGCATGTGAGTGATCAGCGCCTCGGGCAAGGTCGTGTCAAGGAACATCAAGGTGCCCCCGGCCTTGAGAATGCCGAGGTGAGACGCGACGATTTGCCAGTTGTCCTGAGACATGGCTACGGCCACTACTTGATCTGGTCCAGTCAGGAACTTAGCAAGGGCCGCAGCAATGTTTTCCGCTCGTGAGTCGAGCTCAGCGAAGGTCAGCGACTCTCCGGTATGGGGAATCTGTAATGCAGGCAGGTCAGGGAATTTCTTTGCGGAACGACTGAAGACTTCTGTCAGCCACTGAATTCCCTTCTGATGCGGTACGTTTAGGAGATGGCGATCGCCGAAGACATCCGTCAGGCTGTATGGGCAAGTGTCTGCTTCGGCCAGTGGCTCCTGCTCCGACACCCAGAGGTAACGCCGCCAGGCCGCAAAGGTCAGCGCAATGAAAACCGCGACGGCAGTTGTTACCAGAATTGCTGCCAAGGTCTTTCCTCATACTTTTAGGGCAACGTCGCCCAAACCACCGGAGTGCAAGTCAACTTCGTGGTGTCGAACACTCCGCTTCTGGCCAACTTATCCAGGAATGCAAAAATTTGATATTTACGTTGATGGTCCACGTTTAAATTTCGTCCTTCTAAAAGTTCTTCACAGCGTTCCTTGTATCCGTCAACGGCCACCTGGGCACTACAGAGATAGCGTTCATCCGAATCGAACGGATCACGTTTATTGCAACCGGGATCGTCCTCATCCGTAGTGGCGTGCTCGCAGGTGGCGGCTGCCAAGTGGAGAATGGTTCTCGCATGACGTACGCAGGTAATGTGCAGCTGATTGCACGCCGATTCACACCTCCCTTTGATCTCCGTGATAATCCGGCAATCTTTAATACATGAGTCCTCCACCGCCATGATTAGCTCTTGATGCCAATCGATCTCTCCGCCTCCCGCATTGTTGGTCACAACTCGGAATGTGCCATGGTCTCTCTTTTTGATTTCGCGCAGAATCTTCCTGAGCGCCAGATAATCGGCAGCGTTTTTCTGATTGCGATCGGTGGGCCTTATATACAGTTCACCTGAAAGGTAGATCTGCTGATCAGTTCCGTTGTCGCAATATCTCAGTTGACCCTCGCCAATCTCACCTTTAGATATCCGGACAGACCGGCACTCATTCTCTCCGAACATCGCGGGACGCTGGGTCGCAGTAGTCAGGAGCAACAGGGATAACCATAAAATCAGCATGCTTTTACCGCGAAGCGGTTATGTAATTCAGCCCAGGGTTGCCGCGCTCTT
>DATEPF010000026.1:0-21816 GCA_035273325.1 Pyrinomonadaceae bacterium
GAAACCTACGGCGTAACCGGCGTCGCATTAATCACATTCATTTTGTTGGGTGTAGGTGATCCGACCGTGCAGGTGCAGTTGCTGGTTTGGATCTTCGTGATGCGTATCATGATGATCATTGCCAGCGCCGGTTCTTACTTCATCAACGACTTGATCGCCAAGTCGCGCTATGGCAACGCCAGCAACATGAACTTTGAAGCTCCGTTGACTTCGCTCGTCTGGATAACCTCGATCGTGTCGGTGGCAATTACCTTTCTAATTTCTTATCTGACGATTCCGGACCTTGGTGGAGACCCCACCCTCTGGTGGAAGCTCTCCGCAATCATCTCTTGCGGCACTCTGGCGGGAGCAATTATTCCCGAGTTGGTTAAGGTGTTTACCTCGACCGAATCGGCGCACGTCAAAGAGGTGGTCACTTCGTCGCGCGAAGGTGGCCCGTCACTAAACATTCTGTCCGGCTTGGTAGCGGGTAACTTTTCCGCTTACTGGTTGGGTATCAGCATTGTGATCTTAATGTCGATTGCTTATTACATTAGCACCCTGGGCCTGGATCCATTGATGGTGGCAGCTCCCGTGTTTGCATTCGGGCTGGTAGCGTTTGGCTTCCTGGGCATGGGCCCGGTGACGATCGCCGTCGATTCATATGGACCAGTAACCGACAACGCGCAATCGGTTTACGAATTGTCGTTGATCGAACAGGTTCCGGGTATCGAAGAGGAAGTGAAGCAGAACTACGGCATGACGGTCGACTTTAGTCGGGCGAAACACTTGCTCGAGGAAAACGATGGCGCAGGTAACACATTCAAGGCGACCGCAAAACCGGTGTTAATTGGTACGGCCGTGGTCGGCGCCACCACCATGATTTTTTCCATCATGATGACGCTGACAGACGGGCTGACTACCGACACGGAAAACCTTTCGCTGCTTCACGCACCGTTCGTCCTCGGCCTGATCACTGGAGGTGCTGTTATCTATTGGTTTACTGGAGCATCGATACAGGCCGTAACCACCGGCGCGTATCGTGCGGTGGAGTTCATCAAGGCCAATATTCGATTGGAAGGCGTGGAAAAAGCATCGGTAGAAGATAGTAAAAAAGTGGTGGAGATCTGCACGCAGTATGCACAGAAAGGGATGTTTAATATCTTCCTCACGATCTTCTTTTCTACCCTGGCATTCGCTTTTCTCGAGCCGTTCTTCTTCATCGGCTACCTGATTTCAATCGCAATATTTGGTTTGTATCAGGCAATTTTCATGGCCAATGCCGGCGGTGCATGGGACAATGCCAAAAAGATCGTCGAAGTGGAACTGAAACAGAAGGGCACTCCACTGCATGACGCAACTGTGGTGGGCGACACAGTCGGCGATCCGTACAAGGACACTTCGTCGGTGGCTTTGAATCCTGTCATTAAATTCACCACACTGTTTGGACTACTGGCGGTGGAGTTGGCCGTATCAATTGCGCACCAGGGTGAAAATGGTCCAATGATCACTCACGTACTCGCGTTGGTGTTCTTCATGATATCCGTCTTCTTTGTCTGGAGATCGTTTCACAAGATGCGCATCGGTGGATTGCAGGACGAAGCGGCAGAAGTTCGCGGTGACTAAAGCAGTCTCTAGTTTGGACTTTTAAGTCCAACCGGAACTCGGAAACGGGGACGTTGAATATGAATATCGCATACGCTAAACCTGACACACTATTGGGTACTGCGCTGGCGCCGATGGATCGCACGCGATCCGTGTCGCTGGTATTTGCATTCAGCTTGTTGATGGCACTGTCGGCGCAGTTTGCAATACCAATCGGACCCGTACCCATCACCGGCCAAACGTTCGTAGTGTTGCTGACAGGCGCGTTACTTGGTTCGCGCCTCGGAGCGGCGGCTATGATCGTTTACCTGATCGAAGGATCCATCGGTTTGCCGTTCTTCTCGCAAGGCCGAGGCGGACTGGCCCATCTGCTTGGACCAACGGGCGGTTATCTGGTTGCGTTTCCCGCCGCGGCGTTCATCACCGGCGCGTTTGCCGAGCACGGTTGGGACAAGAAGTTCCACACCGCGGTAGCCGCGATGGCTATCGGCTCCGTCATTATCATGCTGAGCGGCTGGGCGTGGTTTTCTCTCGTCACCAATACATCTGCGATCGTTGCTTTTCAGACTACGGTGCTGCCGTTTATTCCTGGCGACGTGGTCAAGATTTTGTTAGCCGCGGCGGCCCTTCCGATTGGATGGAAGTTCATCCATCATCCCGCCGAGAAGTAACATCAGAAGTAAAATTCACGATTTCGTGTAATTCGTGGTTCGTTTTTGGCTAGCGACAAAATACGATCCACGAATTACACAAAAGACACGAAACTGCCGTCCCTCGTGCACCGCCGCCTTTATTCGTGTAACAATACGGGTCTCCCAGCCTTAATACTTCTTCAGGAGTGAAATAAACGAATGTTACGAAGAGCTCGCATTCAAAGCTGGCGTTATGCCGCTTTGTTGGTTGCCGTTTTCGGTCTAACCGCCCTCGTCCCTCAAAATGTTCTCCGCGCACAGAGTTCAGGTAAGAAGCAAATTTCGCATGAACTCATTTGGTTAATGAAACGAGTAGGTGCGCCTGTGCCGAGCCCCGACGGAAGCTGGCTTGTGTTTTCCGTGGCTGAGCCGGCATACGACGAAAAGGACCAGGTGTCTGATTTGTGGATCGTGCCCGCCGACGGCAGCGCGAAACCGCGTCGGCTGACGTTCACTAAAACCGGCGAGAGCGGCGTCACCTGGAGTGCGGATAGCCAACGACTCGCGTTCTCGGCGAAACGCGAAGGTGACGAAGTAAATCAGATCTATGTCATGGATGTAATTGCCGGAGGCGAGGCCATGCGTGTTACGTCCCTCTCTACCGGGGCACGCGCCCCCCAATGGCGGCCGGATGGCAAAGCATTACTTTTCGTGAGTTCGGTCTATCCCGGCGCAAAGGACGACGAAGCCAACAAGAAAATCGCGGCCGAGCGAAAGGCGCAAAAGCATAAGGCGCGTGTTTACGATAGTTTCCCAATTCGTAACTGGGACAAATGGTTGGAAGATACCCAACCACATTTGTTTGTCCAATCATTGGATCCTGATTCGAAGGCAACCGACTTATTGGCCGGGACTAAGTTTGTTAGTGCGCGCGGCTTTGGCGGATCACTTGGAAACTCCGGCGACGAGATCAACGCTGTCTGGAGTCCTGACGGCAACTCGATTGTCTTTGTGGCTACGCAAAACAGAAACGTGTCGGCGTATGCCGCTTCAAATACGCTGCTTTACAAAACTTCATCAACTGGTGGCGAGCCCATCGCGATCACTTCCGGCAAGAATAGTTTTGGCCAACCCACTTTCAGTCCCGATGGCAAGAGACTCTATTTCAACGTCTCTCCGGAAACTGAACGCACTTACAACCTGACGCGTTTGGCTTCTGTTCCCTGGCCGCAAGCTGGCGAACCAAAGATTCTGACTCAGAATTTCGATCGTTCCGTCGGCTCGTTTGCCCTGACGCCGGACAGCAAAACAATTTACCTGCTGGCGGAAGAAGCGGGACACGACAAACTGTTCTCGGTGCCCGCAGCCGGCGGCGAAGTTACTCGCGTGTTCGATGTAACCACGGGCGTTTACACGAATCTGCGGATCCCGGCGCGAGCTGCGACACCGATGTTTTTTGCCAATTGGGAAAGCTCCATTAATCCGAACGAAGTGGTTCGCATCGATCCGAAAGCCGGACGCCACACGCGACTAACGGAATTCGCGGTCGAACGTGCGGCCCAAATCGACTGGCTGCCCCTGAGACATTTCTGGCTGACAACCAAAGCCGGCCACAAGGTCCATAGCCTGGTCGCGCTGCCGCCAAATTTTGATGAACGCAAGAAGTATCCGCTCTTGGTTTTAATTCACGGCGGACCCCATTCAATGTGGCGCGATCAGGTCCACTTGCGCTGGAATTACCACTTGTTGGCCCAACCGGGTTATGTGGTACTCATGACTGACTACACCGGCTCAACCGGTTACGGCGAAAAATTTGCGCAGGCGATTCAGGGCGATCCGTTTATTGGGCCAGCTGCTGATATCAACGAAGCTGCGGATGAGGCAGTCCGACTTTATCCGTTTGTCGACGGAACGCGCATGGCTGCGGGCGGCGCCAGTTACGGAGGTCACCTGGCTAACTGGTTACAAGCAACAACTACGAAGTACAAGACGTTGATTAGTCATGCGGGTCTGATCAATCTCGAGTCGCAGTGGGGAACAAGCGACGTCATCTGGCATCGCGAAGTAAATAACGGTGGGCCAGTTTGGGAACAAGGCAAGGTTTGGCGCGAACAGAACCCGATCCGGTTTGCGAAAAACTTTCGCACACCAATCCTGTTGACGGTTGGGGAAAATGATTTTCGCGTGCCGCTTAATCAAACACTGGAAAACTGGAGCGTTTTGCAGCGTCTACAAATACCCAGTCGTTTAATAGTGTTTCCGGATGAGAACCACTGGATTCAGAAGGGTGAAAACAGCCGGTTCTTTTATAAAGAACTACACGCATGGCTTGCTAAGTATTTGAAGCCGGAAACGCGAGCCGCCGATGCAGGTAATTAAGGTGCGCTCACGAGAGCGCGAAGAGTTGGTTGAGTTCACTGATCAGGTCCAGCAAAAGTTAAAAGAGTCAGACGTTGAAGAAGGCATCTGTTTTCTTTATGTCCAACATACGACCGCCGGACTCACGGTTAACGAAAACGCTGATCCGGATGTGCCTCGAGACATGTTGCACTTGCTGCGGACGCTCATTCCTCAACATGGCATGGGGTTTCGACACGGCGAGCAAAATTCTGATTCGCACATCAAAGCCAGCCTGGTTGGCTCGTCAGTTTCGGTTCCGTTCCAAGACGGCAAGCTGATGCTCGGGCGTTGGCAGGGAATTTTTCTTTGCGACTTTGATGGACCACGTGAGCGTCAGGTGATCCTGCAAATCATCAGTGGATAGTAGCCTTCGTCTTACCTGGCAAAAACGATCCACGAATTACACGAAACACACGGAATGACGGTTAAAGTTTTTCGATTTCGGCCACCAGAACATCTGCCTCAAACTTTCCCTGTTTGGAATAAACAGTTTCGCCCTGCGCGTTAAAAAGAATCGTAAACGGTAAACCGCCTTGCCAGTCTTTCGAAACCAGCCCGATTGCCGCGTCTTCATCCTGCGTTTTTAGTAGATAACCAGGGGACTCGGATTTCATTTGCGCCAAAAACTTCGGAACTTCGCCGTTGATTTCAGACAGATCATCCAGAGATACTGTGATCAAATCGATCTGGCCTTTGTAATTGGCGCCGATTCTGACCAGATCGGGAAATTCCTCGCGGCACGGGCCGCACCACGTTGCCCAGAAATTTATCAGCAATGGTTTGCCGTTCGGCTTGAGTAGATCTTTCAACCCCGACGCATCGATTTGCGTCACTGGCGGCAACTCTGAAACAGCTTTAGTCTGCGCGCCGGGAGTGTTTTCCTTCGACTGTCGCGTCTGACTTTGACACGAGAATAAAAAAAGCAGGGAAAGACAAAAAACGGAAGTTAGCAGAGAAAAAAAAGCCGAGCGGAGAAAGAGAAAGTTATTTCTCTGCTTCCGCTCGCTGTAGACCTTTTTCGTATTCATCCGCAACTTTAGTGCTTTGGCCTAGACACGCTTGATGTTACAGCCGAAAGCGTTAGCATTTTTTCTTGCTACCGGTTTTCCGCTTAAATTCGCTTCGACCGCGTCGCGTAGATAATTCTCGGTGATGTCTCCACCGCTACGGCTGTTGTCAATCGCTCCGTGATAAATAAGGACGTTCTTCTCGTTTACATAGAAAGTTTCCGGCGTTACCTCGGCTCCTAATTTATCGGCGAGAACGTTTCCCTTATCAATCAGCACGGGAAATTTATATTTTTCGGCGGCGTGCGATTTGACCCATTCGGGCGATTCGGTATGGTTGGAATTAATACCAATGACGTTGATGCCTTTCGCCGCGAAATCGGCAGCAAACCCGGATATTCGCTCGTTATATTGTTTGACGACTGGACACTGCGCCGAGACGAACACGAGAATTGCGCCGTTTTTGCCTTTCAAATCATTGAACGATTTTTCGGCTCCGTTCGTGTCAACCAAACTAAAATTGTCCACTGTCGCGCCGACGGCTAAATCCGCGTACGCGTTGGTGTCTTCGTTCCACTTAGCATTATTGAAATAAACAAATGCGGTGCCCGCAACAATGGCTACGATTGCAAAAATTGCCGCCGCTAAGAAACCTAATTTTTTCATTTTTTGTACAACTCCTCATTTTGCTGAATTTTAATAATATGGCATCAGCATGCTTTCTTGCCTTTAGGTAAACGTTTACCGTGGTGGATTATTAACAACGAAGAGAAATAAAGTGTTTCGTGTAATTCGTGGATCCTTCTTTTGTTCAGAACCGAACGCGATCCACGAATTACACGAAGCACACTAAACAACACGAACTATCCTCTATGCCGGCTCGAACCTACGACGAAGTGGCGCCACATTACGACGCAGCAGTGCGGCCGCTCGATCGATGGTTTCTCGCAAAGTTGCGTTCAGCCACCCTCCGCTACTTACCAGACAATGCTCGCATTTTGGAGATTGGCGCCGGCACAGGTCTGAATTTTGTCTACTACCCGGACAATGCGATAGGTGTGGCAACCGAACCGAGCAGAGAGATGCTCAAATTAGCCGCGGGCAAACTACGCCCTGCCGGCGTCAAACTGTTGCAGAGCTGCGCTGAAGCGCTTCCGTTTCGCGACGGCTCGTTCGACGCCGCGTTTGCCAGTCTGGTCTTCTGTTCAGTGAAGTCGCCGGCAGAAGTTTTCCAGGAGTTGCAACGGGTAGTGCGGCCCGCAGGCACAGTCCTGTTGTTGGAGCACGTGCGGCCTAATGGTGTGTTAGGCCCGGTCTTTGATTTGTTGAACTTATTGACGGTCCCGCTTTTTGATGACCACTTCAATCGACGCACGGCAGACGATGCACGTGCTGCGGGGTTGAGTGTGCTGAAGGTCGAGAAAAGTCTTTTCGGAATTATTAACTTGATTACTTGCCGCGTATGAACTTACTCACCCGATGTAGTTTGTTAATACCTGTCCTTTTTCTTTTGGCGGCGCCGGCCCGGGCTCAGGAGAGCGGGGCGATTATCACTGCTCATGACCAGGGGAAAAACATGACCACCGTCAAGGTTGTCCCGGTGAAAATCTCCGGGGACAAAGACAAGTACCACAGCCTTCACATCTCGCCCGCGTTTTCTTATCCCGGGCATCAACCAAAACTGCCCGAGGTTATTGACTTTGAACTACTGACCGTCGTGAAGGGCAAACTACGCGTCGACTTGTATGTGGTGTTTGTAATTGACGGGGAGTCGATTTTTTTGAGCTCGAACAGGTGGGGAATCAAACGGCCGGTGCCGGGCCTGCGTTGGATGGGCGAACGGCTGGTGTTCAGGATGCCTTATCAAACATTTCTCAAGATGGCGGCTGCTAAAACAGTTGCGGTGAAACTTGACGCCGTGAAGTTTGATTTTAGTGAGGAACCGATGCAAGCCATTCGTGATTTCGCTAAACATATGCAGTCGCTCTAGTTCGTGTTGTTTCGTAATTTCGGTGGATCGCTTTTTGTGAGAGGGAGCGATCCACAAACCAACGCGAAACAAGAAGCTATTCGTCACTTACCTTCGTCATAACTTCCGCAAACTTCTCGACATCCTGACGCGTGCGTTCCAACTGACGACGGCTATCCAGATACGCGGTCCAGTTGGGTGTTTGTGTGAGGGCTTTCTGGGTGTCGTCGTCCAGTGCCTGGGCCATCACTGCGACCAGGTCACTTACCACCTTCGTATGCGAAAGCAGTGATTCGATAATCGAATACGCCAGGCGCGCCTGTTCGTAATCCAGATCGCGCGGTGTCACCCTGATATTTGAGACTTCATCCGACATCGCTTTGTTCGTCTCGAATGAAAGGTAACTCAGTCACCTGCGCCGGCACTTCGTTACCACCGTGAATTACTTTCACGGCCGTACCGGCCGCAAGGTAATCGTATTTCACGTAACCCAGGGCGATAGTGTGCTGCAGGCGGGGCGAATAAGCTGTCGAAGTAATTCGCCCAATGTCTTTATCATCCGGCGATTTAATGATGTCGCCCGATGCTAGTTCCCGCTTGTCAGCAAAGCTCAACCCAATGAGTTTCTTGGCGACGTGACCGCGATACTTAATGCGCGCGATGATCTCCTGTCCGATATAACAACCTTTTGTGTAACTGACGGCGTCGTCAAGATTGGTTTCGCTAACTACGTTCGTTTCATCCATGTCCACGCCGTGTCGCGGTATTCCCGCTTCGATTCGCAAAACTTCAAAGACGTCATCACCAACGGGCGTCGCGCCCTCATTGATCAACGCCTGCGACAACTCAGGCGCAACATCGGCGGGAAGGATTAAATCAAACCCCGTCGCAGCGGTGTGGATTGCGCGTGTCACCGTTACTGTCGTGCCTCTCCAGGTGGTCTTTCTTGCACCGCGTTCTTCTAAACCAGCAACGGCATCTCCCATAACCGAATTGACAATCCGCTCAGCTCCATTGCCTTCGAGCGCAAAGTGTGCGGTTTCACCGCTGATATCGTTCACCCGAAAGTCGCCGGCAAGAGTGAAGCGCTGAAGAAGCTGAAGCACGTTCTCACGCGTGGCAGCTTCGGTATCGATCAGATAACTGGGACAGGAGGCCTTTTCTCTATCGATGTCCTTCAGGCGCATGACTCGTACACTGGCGACGAGACGTCCCTGCACATTGGGAAAAGCAGCGGGCATCCACGCGTCTTCCGTCAGAGTCTTCATGTCGTTGGTGATGAGACCATTCAAAAACTGGACTGCTTCCAAACCACCGACAGTAATTCGGCCACGCGATGAGAGATCTATAAGACCGGCGCCGTTTTCGCGAACGGCTGCATACTGTGTGGCCGCGTCTGCGGATATGTCTATAGCTTCACTCGTAAGTGGTTGGGTCATCAGGAGTAGATTTCAACACAAACGGCGTGAGACAACAAAGTGTAGACAATGTTCAGAGTACAACCTTCAGGTTGCCGCGTCGCAACACAGCAAGCTAAAGCTTGGACTCTGAACAATATCTAGGGTCGCAGGCTGATGCCGTAGGTTTTGATTTTTGAATTGAGGGTGGTGGCGTTCATGCCGAGCAGGCGTGCGGCGCGCGATTGGTGTCCGCCGGTTTGTTCGAGCGCGCGGCGGATGAGATCGATTTCGAAGCGCCGCACCTGATCGTAAAAATTTATTCCCCGGCCGAGGTCATGCACCGCGCCCATGCTCGCACCGGCCTGCGAGGAGCTAATGACTGACTGCGGGTCGCTAATCTCAGCTCGTAAGCATTGCTTGGTGACCTCATCGCCGGGCGCGATCACAACTGCGCGCTCGATCGTGTTTTCTAATTCGCGAACGTTGCCCGGCCACGAATAAGCTTCCAGCATTGCCAGCACGTCAGGAGCAATATGCTCCGACACATGACGACCGTTCTCTTCGTTGTACTTGGCGATGAAGTGCTGGGCCAAGGGCAGGATGTCTTCGCGTCGATCGCGCAGCGGTGGCAACTCAATCGGGACTACCGCCAGACGATAATAGAGATCCTCGCGGAAGGTCCCCTGCTTGACCGCGTCTTTCAGTTCAATATTGGTGGCCGCCACAATGCGCACGTCCACACGGCGAGGGGTTGTATCACCCAGCGGCGTGAATTCTCGCTCCTGTATGACTCGCAGCAAGCGCACCTGCGTCTCGGGCGGAATGTCTCCGATTTCATCGAGGAAGATCGAACCGCCGTCCGCAACTTCAAACAAACCCTTTTTGGCAGCCACGGCGCCGGTGAATGCGCCGCGTGTATGCCCGAAGAGTTCAGACTCAAGCAACTCAGAAGGAATGTTGGAACTGTTGACGGTTACAAACGGCTTGGCGACGCGAGGACTTGCTTCGTGAATCGCCTTGGCAATCAACTCTTTTCCGGTGCCACTTTCGCCGGTGATTAAAACCGTCGAACGCGCTGGTGCAACTTGTTCCACCAGACGGAAAACTTCCTGCATCACGTCTGAACGGCCGACGATTTCACCGCGATCCACTGCCCGGCTCATCGCCCGTCGCAGCGAACGACGCTCTTCTTCCTTGCGACGTCGCTTGATGCCGGTGGCAACGGTCGCTGTGATTTGTTCGTTCTGGAACGGCTTGCGAATGCAGCCGAAAGCCCCGTGTTCCCAGGCAGCGACCGCAGTGTCAAACGTTGCGTAGGCGGTGATCATGATGATCGCGGCCTCCGCATCCATTTTCAAAAATTCCTCAAGCGCGCGCAGCCCGCCGATACCAGGCATCGAGACATCTAGCAACACAACGTCGTAGGCGCGACGCCCGTATGCCTCGAGTCCTTCTTCACCAGTCTTAGCGAGGTCGACACGATAGCCTTCCGCGGAAAGCAACGTTTCCAGAACCTCGCGCATTATTTCTTCGTCGTCAACGACGAGCACCGAACCCTTTTTTGCCACGCGTCTTTCCGTCTTAACGGCCAATGGACCTTATCCTTCTGTTTTGAGAGCAAAACAGTGTAGGTGAGATCGAAACAGAAAAAAAGGCAAGAGCCTAGCGACGCTCGCTGTGCCCTTGCATTCAAATTTACCAGCCCAAATTAATCGCCAACCGCTTGCAACGATACACGCGCCTGTGCTGTTGGTAGTGAAATGCGAAACTTCGTACCGCGGCCCGGACTGCTCTCCACACCGATGTGGCCCGAGTGTTCCTGCACGATGCCGTACGAAACTGCCAAACCCAGACCGGTGCCACGGCCCACACCTTTCGTCGTATAAAACGGGTCATAAATCTTCGCCACATTCTCCGGAGCAATGCCCATCCCGCTGTCTGCTACTTCGACAACCACCGAGTGGTCCTCAGAAGGCGCCGTGGAAATCCTGATCCACCCCCCGTCGGTGATCGCGTCGCGCGCGTTCAAGAGAAGATTGGTGAACACCTGCTGTAGTTTTCCGGCGTTTCCGAAAACAGCGGGAGCGTGCGGATCGTAGTCGCGGATGATCTCTATCTGGTTACCACGCAGTTGCGGCTCCAGGAGTTGCAGCGTGTCGTCGAGGACGCGCTTGATGTCGACCTCGCCAAATTCGGTAGCGCTGCCGGTGCGCGAGAAATTCAACAGATTGTTAACTATGTTCGTAGCTCGCTCAGCTTGCCGTCTCACCTTCTGCAGCAGGGCGTGCTTTGGATCGGTTTCCTGCAGCATACCCAGCAACATCTGGGTGTACGAGGACACACCGGTCAAAGGCGTGTTCACTTCATGCGCGACCCCAGCGGCAAGTAAACCAATCGACGAAAGCTTCTCGCGTTGTTGCAATTGTTCTTCAAGCCGAATTCGCGACGTGACGTCCTCAATTACCACCAGGGCGCCCGTCTGCTCAAACGTATCCTGCAGCGGCGCGATGGCGATGTTCAGCACTAACGTGCGGCCAGTCGTTGTGGCGGTGTGAATCTTGTAGATGTTGCGCGTTTCTTTTAGACGCCATCTGTCGTTGCCCAACACCTGACGCAACGTGTCGGTAAAATCTTCTGAGAACAGATCCTCAACTCGACTTCCAACCGCCTGGCGGCGACTCAACCCAAGGATTTCTTCGAGCGCGGAATTCAGACGGGTAACGCGTCCGTCCAGATCGACTGCCAGTAATCCTACGTTGATCGATTCGATAATCGATTCGTTGAATTCCTTCAGGACTTTCAGTTCCGCGGCCCTTTCCTGTTGTTCCTGGTACAGCAAACTGTTTTCGATTGCCACCGCCACATACCCGGAAACCGTTAACAGGATGTCAACATCTTCGGAGGACAGCAGCGCGCCATCGGCAGAACGTCCGAGTCCAATTACTGCCACCATGCGACCGCGCACGACGCACGGAACGTAATAGTGAAGCGCGCGACGCACGAAGCCGGTGGTTTCCGGTATCAGATCCAGATCGTCTGTACGAACGACGCCTGTTTGTGCCGAACGCACGCGAATCATTTCGCGAAAATCAGGTGGCACAACCATTTCGGCGGAGAGACCGGCAGCGCGTGCTACCCGGTAACCCGATGAAGACTGCTGGTCTTCAATGAAAATCGCCACGCGGCCAACATTCATCACTTCCTGTAGACGACTTACGAGCGAATCCAACAGTGGATCGAGTGCGGTCGTAGCGGACAGTGTTCGCCCGAAATCGAGCAGACTGTGGCGCATGTCGTAACGCTCGCCATAAAACAGTCGATCAATCTGTTCCTGCAGGAACGTCTTCACGGGCGCCGCCACCATCACTATCGCAGCCATGGCAACAATCGCCACTACTACTCGCAACGTCAGCTGCTCGGATGAAACGGCACCTCCCTCTCCCAGGGCGTAGAGGCCAGCCAGATAAACAACTGATCCAACCATCAACGCGATGGCCAACGTCGTCAGTACATAAACGAACACGCGACGCACGACCAGCTCAACATCCATCAACCGGTAGCGGGAAACGGAATAACCAAACGCCAACGGGATCAAGATCAACGGCAACACGGCCGCGTCGGTTAACCACGGATCGGTCTCCGCGCCCAACAGATACGCGACACCGTAAAGCAGAGTGAACGGGGCAACCGCAAGCAATGATCCCCACAACACCCATTTCATTTGCTGGCGAATGACAGCACTCTTCGCCTTTACCCACGTTCTCAACAGGAAAAATACGCCGCCCAGCAGACCCGCCAGGAAGTGCGCAAAACTCAACCGATAAAAGATCGAGACCGACGTATCCGACGGCGCCGGCATGTTGCCAAGAGGCGGCATGAGGGGAGTCAGCGCGTTACGCAGGAAGATGAAAATGGCAAACCCGAACAACAAAATTGCCGGCACATAAAGGAGCGTTGAGCGCCAACGCTGCTCGTGAAACAACTGCTGGCGTTCCGGGTAAACCAAACAGAAGTGCAAAAACAATGGCGGGAACGATATGAAGGCAACATTTCTTAAAAATGCAATCGCCAGATCAAGATCTTCGTATGTACCGATCGGCGTGTAGAAATGGAAAACAAACGCCGCCAGACACAGTCCCGCAAAATGAAGCGCAAAGGGAGCGCGCCCGCCTTGTTTGAACAACACGAAGAAGCCGACGAAAAGGTAAACGACACCGATCAGGTTGATATAGAGCTCACGAGGCGACCATTTGTGAAGTGCATTGAGGTTGTCGAGGTCTGCGTAGTAATAACGGTTTTCGATCGGATAGGAAGGACGCTCGATCAGGTAATGAATGGTTCCACCTACGCGCGCTTCATCGAGATAAATCTGAATCCTTTCCGCACGGGTCACTTCCTCATAGGAGCGATTGTCCGTGCTGATCGCAATCAGACGATCTCCCTCGTGAATTTGAGCGCGCGCACCTGCCGAACCGACTTGGACCTTGTCGGCCATGATTCCCTGCTTGCTGTCGATCCAGGTCACCCCATCCCATGCCGGTGTTTTACGATCGAGCCGCTGGACAAAGTTAAGTATGCCTGCCGTCAGCAGTAGAACTGTGCCGGCCAGCACCAACCAGGTTCCAGTTGTCAGAACTGATCTCTTCACTTAAACCGTATTCCGCCTCCTCAAAACGCTCTCGATCTGGAAATAAAAATGCAAGGTATGTTCCCCCGTCCGCCGCGCCCTGAGTAAACGATTCGTCACATTCTCAACCGGCCAACTCGGACGAAACCCGCCAATTCAACCGCATTGCTCGACATGGCCCGATTCTGGACGTTTTCTTGAAGAAAACCGCAGCTAACGAAGCATCCAAGTTTTTGGACTTTTCCGAGATTTTGGAGAACTGCGCAGAGGGGTCAAAAGAGGAAAAAACAGGCAAGAACCGCGACCAGATAAAAGATCCCGACTGCGTCCTTTCGTCTAAAACCTGACGGATATTCCGCCGCGAACGGACCGGCGACCGGTGCTGAGCTGGGTCAGTATCTCGCCATTGTCGGTATTGGCTTGGAGGTCCAGAAGATTCCTGGCGTCAATGACAGCTTGAGCACGCAATGGCAGGCCAAAGCTGGGCAATTCCTGAGTCACTTGAATGCTCAAGGAAGGATCATAAACGGCCAACCGGCCGGCAAAAGGATCGATCGCGAACACCGTTGCGTTTGGAGAGAACCGCAGAACAGTTCGTATGTTTGTTCCCGAATCGAATCCAGCTCCCAGTTGCAGCGCGGCGCTTTGGAAGAATCCATTCTCGAATAACTCAGTTGGTTGCGTGGCCTCGTCTGATAATTGTTGGCCACGCCCGAACGAGTAACCCGCCGAAGCTGTCCATACGCGGCTCAACCTGCGCGTGTAAAGCAAGCGCATACCGCGAGCTGCGCCTTGTTGATTTGCGACACTGATGAACGCGTCACCTGTATCGCCGGAAAAAGCGCTTGAAGGTGTGCTCATCAATCCGACACCGCGACCTGACGTGGTGTCAAAGAAAGCCGACGCTTCAAAACTCGATTCATTATCGACGACGCGTTCGACCCCAAATTCGAGTCGATGACTACGCTCCGTCACCGCGCGGCCGTCGACAAAAGCCACCGGTCTGGCATTCGCTTCGCGGAACACCACCTGAGCGCCTTCAAATGCCGCGACGCTTTGAATCGTTCCTTCGTCTCCACCCGGAGCAAAAGCGGCCTTCACACGTGTGCGCGCGTTCGCATCAAACTGGAAACCGATACGTGGACTGATCGAACTGCCGCCCCCGGCACCAATAAACCGCGAATAATCAAGACCGAGCACCACCACGATCCCGTCACGCACTATCCACTCATCAATCGCGCGCACTGAAAACTGACCAAGACGGGCATCACTTGCTGGTAACCACGCCGGCGCGCCGAAATTTACTGCGCCCACACTGACGGCGACCCGGTGCCGATCCGCGAGTCGTACAGTACTGGTTGCTTCAAATCGTTCGGGTGCCGTAGCGTCGGCGCCCACCTGGCCGGAAAAGATTAGTTCGACGTCGTCGGTCGGTGAGGTAGCGAGAGCGAAATTCAGTCCCGGATAACTTGTCCCGAATGAGTTGGCAGCAAAGTAGGTTTCGACTACACCGCGCATGCGGCGTTGTGAGTCGTTGCGGTAACTCTCGTCGGAGTCATCGGCAACAATCGTAATAACTTCCGGGTCGGCTTCCGGTTCTATGCCCAGTGCCGCCTGGATCTCGCCGTCCTCATCTTCCTGGACCTGGAAAATAGATTTTCTGGTGTGCGATGAACGCAAAGTCCACTTAACGTCGCTGCTATCGTTGCGCCGCTCAGGTAGTGTGCGGCCTTCGCCGACAGGTTCCAGGTTGAATTTATAAACGAGTTCCTGCGAGGCTCTCACTTCCACCGAATCAAACACCACTGCATTAAAGCCCTGAGCCATTGCGCGTAGCCCGTAACGTCCGGGCGAGATGCGCGTTTTGAAGCGGCCATCTGCATCACTGCGAATTTGCTTGATTACTTTGTCAGCGCCGATCTTCATGATCGAGATCAAAGCGCCGGCGACGGGATTGCCGTGGTTATCGTGAACTGCGCCCGTGACCGTGCCGAGAGTTGATTTACTCGCGCTGACGCTGGGCGCCTGCAGACATAACGATGCGCATAACAAAGTGAGGACCACACCAAAGGTTTTGGCGCTAAATTGCTTTCTCATCGCACGAAACCTCCTTACGTCTCAGATGAAACGTTCGAAGTGGCCGAGGCTGACTCTTGATCTGCGCAAAAGTGGAAAGTGCCTCCCGCCGCCCACAATACGCGCGGGCATCGACGCCTTGTCGACAAGGCGAACTGGTTCAGGCCAGGAGACTTACCGGAACCCTTTGAATAGCCCGTATTTTCCGCCTTGATTGAATAGCTGTCAAGCAAGAGGCAAGCCCGCCGCCGCGCAGCCGCTTTTTATTTTGACAGCACTTTATTGCTGGTAAAGCTTGTCACTCAGACACCTAACCAGACCTTCGGGATGCCCGGAAGTTCGAAAAGTTCAAACTTTCGCGTTACCTGATGTATTCGTGGATCGCTCCCATCGGCGAGTAAAAGGCGAGTAAAATGACGATCCACGAATCACACGAATGGCGAACCTCTTGCGCAAAAAGGCCATTTTCCGAGGAATTTGCATCCTTCTGAGCTTAACCGTGACCGTTCCGTAACCTGTCCTGGCGCCAACTTTGTCCTGGTTTTGTGGCGTGCTAGGATTTCCTATCCGAACTAACTTCAGTCCTTTCGGTTGTTCTAATTCATGATCGATCAAGTCAGCTCTACCAAACTCCCGAACGGAATCACAGTCCTGTCTGAACATATGCCAGGCCTCCGTTCCGTAACCGCAGGCATCTGGGTGCGTCGTGGTTCACGCCATGAATCGCCAGATCTCAACGGCATCTGCCATTTCATCGAGCATGCTGTTTTCAAAGGGACCCAGCGTCGCACTGCGCGCGATATAGCAATTGAGTCGGACCGGCTCGGCGGAAACCTTGATGCGTTTACCACTCACGAGATGACGGGTTTCGCAATAAAGGTCGCGGACCGCAGTCTGCCGGAAGCTTTTGATTTGTTGGCCGACTTGCTTATCAGCCCTCGGTTCGAGGAAGAGGATCTAAACCGCGAGCAAAAGGTGATTCTCGAAGAGATCAAAATGGTAGAAGACACTCCGGACGAGTTACTCGGAGAATTGTTCAATGCCGCCTACTTCCCGGATCACGCTTTAGGTCGCCCTATCGAAGGGACCAGGGACACCGTATCGTCGTTTAGCCAATTCACGATCGCCGACTATCACGCCCGGGAATTTATCCCTGCCAACTTCGTGGTCGCCGCTGCTGGGAACGTTCAGCACGAGGCGTTGGTCGACCTGGTCATCAAATCCTTCAAAGAGGGCACTTCTAACGCGCAGTCGAATGGGCACGGACGGGCGCCACTTCCAGCGGCGCCGATTCTGATCGAGCAAAAGAAGGAATTGGAACAGGCACACCTGGTCATTGCGACACCGTGGCCAGACGCGCGCAGCAGCGAACGTTACGCCGCAAGTTTGCTGGCGTCAGTGGTGGGAGGCGGGACTTCCAGTCGGCTGTGGCAACGGGTGCGCGAAGAACGCGGTCTCGCTTATTCGGTGGGCGCGGGCGGCAGCACCTTTTCTGATGTTGGTGTTTTTACCATCTATGCGGGAACGTCGCCTGAACATCTCAATGAAGTGCTCGACCTGTCGTTGGAAGAAGTTCGACGCGTGGTTAACGAGAGTGTCTCGGAGGAAGAACTAAAGCTGGCGAAGGAGCAGGCCATCTCATCAATCCTGCTCAGCCTGGAGTCTTCGAGCGGCCGCGTCAGTTCACTCGCCCGTCAGGAAATCATTCACGGCCGGCGCATCTCACCGGAAGAGATCATTCAACATATCGAGGAAGTAAACGTTGAAGATCTTCAGCGAGTTGCGCGCAAGCACTTCACCAACGACTCACTCGCGTTGGGCGCTCTGGGAAACCTAAACGGCTTCAGAGTCGATCGCAAACGATTGCAAGTCTCATAGCGATCGCGGCCGCGTACCTCGAGTCTGATTAGCACTTTCGTGCTATTTCGTGTACTTCGTGGATCGTTTTGGCCGCGAAAAAAACCGATCCACAAAACACACGAAAAGACACCAACGTCTTCACTCCAACGGTAGCCGTTTTTCAACTTAAGTGATAAAGTTTGCCTTCGACCTCTTTTAGTTGCGCATTCAATAATTCCTTAAAATGAAACTTACCGTTCTGGGCAGCGGATCAACTGGCAATGCGGTTTTGATCGTTGCCGGCGACACGCGTGTGCTGGTTGATGCGGGACTGAGCGCGAAAGAAATTACGCGCCGTCTGGCAATGGTTGGCGAGGACGTACAACGTCTCGACGCCGTCCTGGTTACGCATGAACACGGCGATCACGCCGGCGGCTTGCGCGTGTTACTTCGCACCGTCGACTGTCCCGTTTATATCTCTGCCAAAACGTGCGACGCATATATTGGCGAGCGGTTTAATGTCAGCAATGACGAACATAAAAAACGCGCCCGGGCACTCGCAAACCGCATCGAACAAATCGAGTCGAGCAGAGACTTTCGCATCGGCGAAATCGATTTTCACCCTTTTACAATCCCACACGACGCGGTCGATAACTTCGGATTTACTGCCACTCATAACGGCGTAAAAATCGCCACTTTAATGGATTTTGGCCACATCACGACGCTGGTGAGCGAACGGCTGCGCGGGTGTGCCGCGGTCGTGATTGAGTCGAACCATAGTCGCGACATGTTGAAGGCGTGCGATGCGTATCCCTGGGAACTGAAACAACGGATTCTGTCCCGGCTCGGTCATCTTTCAAACGAAGATGTAGCTGACTGGATCCGTGATGGCTTTGATGGTTGCGCGCGTTTCCTCGTGCTGGCGCATTTGTCGCAGCGTGCAAACAATCCTTATCTCGCGAAGATTTCGGCCGAAGTTGCTTTGCAGGAGCGGTTTCCGCTGTTCCACACTGACACGCAAGTTTCTCTTTCATTTCCCAAAGAACCGACGCCGTGGATCGAGGTGTAACAGCGTGATTACCGCCAAGCGCGGAGAAATCAAACGTCCTTCTGTTGCCGCTAATATGTCGACCAGGCGAGCGGTTTATTTCTCCGCACTTTTGATTTTTAGTTTCGCTTGCACCGTCCGTGAACACCGGGCGATGCCGCCCGAAGTTGAGTCTGCAATTGCCGGCGTGGGCGATGACATCGCGGCTGAACGTTACGACAAGATCTACAACGAGTCGTCTGAGCTATGGAAGGAAGCAACGACCCTGGAGGAGTCGCTAAACACTTTCAAGACGCTGCGAACAAAGTTAGGTCCGGTTGAAACGCGAACGTTGCAGTCAGCAACTGAACAGGAAAACTCAGGCGGAGCATTGAAAGGTCGCGCGTTCATCGTCACTTACGCAACAAAGTTTAAGAACGCAGAGGGCATGGAGACTTTTACGCTGGTTGAGCGGAACGGTAAGTGGCTGCTGGCAAGGTATTTTGTAAACTCAACTGCGCTTGGGTAGGACAGACATTCCTGTCTGTCCCCTAACCCGATCCAAAAAACAGACAGGCAGGAATGCCTATCCCACTAAATCATGATTGATCGGTACACACTTCCTGAGATGGGCGCGCTCTGGACTGAGCAGAGCAAGTTCCAGAAGTGGTTGGACGTTGAGATTGCTGTCTGCGAAGTCCACGCCGAGATGGGTACCATCCCTGAGGACGCGGTAGAGGTGATTAAATCTCGCGCAGCGTTCACGGTCGAACGCATTAACGAAATTGAGAAGACGACCAACCACGACGTCATAGCCTTCACCACGAACCTCGCGGAAAACGTCGGCGAAGCGGGCCGCTTCATACACTACGGCCTGACGTCTTCCGACGTGGTGGATACTGCCAACGCATTATTGCTGCGAGACGCCTGCGACATTCTGCTGCAGAAGGTTGATGCACTGCTCGATGTTCTGAAGGAACGCGCCTTCGAATTCAAAGACACTCCACAGATCGGACGAACGCATGGAATCCACGCCGAACCAACGTCGTTTGGATTGACGTTCGCGCTGTGGTACTCCGAAATGCGGCGCAACCGGAAGCGTTTGAAGCGCGCCCGCAAAGCCGTAAGTGTTGGTAAGATCAGCGGAGCGGTGGGCGCGTTTGCGCATCTCGACCCGGAAGTCGAAGAAAAAGTTTGCAGCCGTCTCGGCGTCAAAGCCGCAAAAGTTTCGACGCAAATAATTCAGCGTGATCGATACGCGGAATACTTGTGCACGCTTGGAATAATCGCTTCCACATTGGACAAGATCGCGCTCAACGTCAGGCATTGGCAGCGGACTGAAGTAGGCGAAGCTCAGGAACGTTTTGCCGCCGGCCAAAAAGGATCCAGCGCCATGCCCCACAAGCGCAATCCAATCATCTCGGAACGCATTTGCGGGATCGCCCGCGTCGTCCGTGCAAACAGTCTTGTCGGTCTCGAGAACGTCGCCCTTTGGCACGAACGCGACATTTCACATTCGTCTGCGGAGCGCGTGGTGCTTCCCGACTCCAGCATTGCGCTCGACTACATTCTTCAAAAAGCCATTTCTTTAATTCAGGGCTTGGTGGTTTACCCGCAACGGATGCTGGAGAATTTGAACGCCACTCGGGGCCTGGTGTTTAGCGGGCAACTGCTGCTCGCCCTCACGCGTAAAGGTGTGTCGCGCGAGACGGCCTATGAATGGGTACAGAGGAACGCAATGAAGGCATGGGACGAGAAACTCAGTCTTTTGGAGTTGGTCAACGAAGACAAAGACATCGGCGGGCATTTAAGCGCTGAAGAAATTAACAGCGCCTTCTCGACCAATACTTACCTGCGCAATGTCGACGCGATCTTTGACAGAGTTTTTGAGAAACAGAACAGGTCAGAACCGTCGGCTGCCGCCGGCAGTTAAATAGTTACGGTTTGTTGACCATGTTTTCGGCGATGTTACCGATGATGGGCAGCTTAAATTTCTGGCCCTGATAAGCCTTGACTGCCGCGAAGATCAGACCTGCGAACATCAGGAGTCCTATCAACCAGAACAACAGCCAGATCAGGCCGACCAGCAAACTGACCAAACTTTCCATCGGACCGCCCACCATCGCCCCGCCGATGCCGAAAACAAGCGTCAGCACAAACGCCAGGATGCCCAGCAGGATCAGGATAATTGAATTCGCGACGCCAAACAGGATCGATTGCAGCGCATGAAATCGGACGAACTTGTTTTCTTTTTCCAGTATGAAAAAGATCACTCCTACGATCCAGATGTAAGAGATGGCAGCCGCGATCTTAGGATCCATGCCCCCCAAAGGAGAGCTGCTGTTCGGGGGCGGACCACCAGCGGGAGTTCCGTAGTTTTGTTGTCCGGGCGGGGGATTTTGCATAATTGTTCTCCTGAAGTCGCAAACGGTAGCGAAGCAATTCGATTTAGATTATGCGGCGGATATTATGCTATCCGCTACACATGTAGCAATAATATGTCTTAGTATGAGCAGCAAATCTGGAAACCATATGAAAGCGAAAGTTTACGTTAGTCTCAAACCGGGTGTGCTCGATCCCCAGGGTAAAGCAATTCACCATTCAGTCGAACTGTTAGGCTTTACCGGAATTGCAGACGTTCGGCAGGGCAAATATTTCGAGATCGCATTGCAGGATTCGGCTGATCAGGATCAGGCTAAAGAATCGGTGGCGCGCATCGCGCGTGAAGTGTTGTCAAATCCGATTATTGAAGACTACCGCGTGGAGATCGAGGCGTGAAATTTGGAATTATTGTTTTTCCCGGTTCCAACTGTGATCACGATGCGTATCACGTGATCTCCAAGCAGGTGGGCCAGCCTGTCGATTTTATCTGGCACAAAGACACCGACCTGCGCTCGTACGACGCGGTGATTATTCCCGGCGGCTTTTCCTACGGAGATTACCTGCGCGCTGGTGCACTCGCGCGATTTTCTCCGGTAATGGAATCGGTCAAGAAGTTTGCCGCCGGCGGGCGCATCGTGCTGGGCATTTGCAACGGCTTTCAGATTCTTTGTGAAGCCGGCTTGCTGCCCGGCGCACTGATTCGCAACCGCGACCTGCACTTCATCTGCCAGCACGTGCACGTGCGGGTTGAAACTACGGACACGCCTTTCACCAACGAAATGGAAGGTGGTTCGGTACTGCGTTTGCCCATCGCGCACGCCGAGGGGAATTACGTGTGCGACGACGCCACTTTGATCGAGTTGCAACAGGACG
>DATEPF010000027.1:0-2579 GCA_035273325.1 Pyrinomonadaceae bacterium
GCCATTGAGAAGATGTCGCTGGCAGCGCCGGCTTTTTCTCCACGCAACTGTTCGGGCGACATATATATCACCGTGCCAATGGGCGCTTCGTTGATGGTGCTGGGAGCGACGAGAGAGTCCTGTACTTTGGCAATTCCAAAATCCACTAGCTTCACGAACTCCGAGCCGTCCGTAAAAGTCTGAAGCATGATGTTCTCCGGCTTCAGATCACGGTGAAAAATGCCCTTTTCGTGGATGCGATGCAGCGCCGCACCGACCTGTCTGATAAACGACGCGACCCGCTCAAAATCCATACCTTCCGCGGCCATCTGCGAGCGCAGGGTCACACCTTCAACGTATTGCATAACGATATACAGTTTGCCGTCCGCCAATTCGCCGGCGGTGATTACGTCGACGACGCCAGGATGATTAATCCGCGACAGGGCTTCGGCTTCCTGCTTGAACCGCCTAATCAGGTAAGGCGCTTGCAGAGATTCAGGTAACAGAACTTTTACTGCGACTGGTTTATTGTGAAGACGAAGATCGTGCGCGAGATAAACCGCACCAATGCCGCCACGGCCCAGCTTCTTTACGATCCGATACCGCTTGTCAATAATCGTACCGATAAGTTGATCAAGAGACTGCTCGGCAGCGCCATCGATCAGTCGTAAGCCCAATTCAAAGATGGGCTGGTGTAGAAAATCGCCGGTGGACTTCTCCGCGTTAAGCAGTGAGGTTACTTCCTTGATGACGAAAGGATCGGAGTCGCACTCGGTTACTATGAAAGCCGGACGCTCCGACTCACCAATCGTTAACGCCGAATAGTAGATTTCCTGAATGCGATCCCAGAGGGTGCGCTCCACTTAACGTCTCCTGGTGGTGCGGAATGATGTTGCGGAGAATACTCCAAGCGTTTGCAGCTCAGTTAAGGTTGTGAGTTCGCGGCGTGCATCTTATATATCAGCGAAAGGCGCCGCAATAGTTTTCCCCTTAACAAACATGAAGGCTTTTACAATTCATTACCCCGCCCGGTGGAAATAGATTTCCCCCTGGCGCCTTAGACATCAGAAGCTGAACGATGGTTCTGTATAATCCGCGACGGCAATGACCAGGCGATCCTCTCGAATGTCCGATTCGCACAAAATCACCGAACTACTCCAAGCCTGGAGCGCGGGCGATTCTACAGCTCTTGACGAACTGATTCCGCTTGTCGATCGGGAGCTGAAAAAGATCGCACATGCTTATATGCGCAAAGAAAAACAGGGACACACTCTGCAGACGACAGCCCTGGTCGTGGAGGCATTCCTTCGATTGATGCAAGGTCAACCGGTCGATTGGCAAAGCCGGCATCAGTTCTACGCGATCGTGGCCAGGCGGATGCGGCAAGTTCTGACTGACCATGCGAGACAGAAGTTAGCGTCCAAACGAGGACACGGTGCCGAACACGTAAACATTGACGACTTGTTTCTAACGTCAGAACAGTCTGAAGAATTGCTTTTGCTGCACGAGGCGCTGGAAAGGTTGGCCCAACTGGATCAACGTAAAGCGTTGATTGTCGAGTATCGGTATTTCGGAGGTTTTACTTTCAAAGACGTTGCGGAGATGCTGGGCGTGTCGGAATCCACCGTTGACCGTGAATGGGGACTAGCACGGGTATGGTTAAAGAAAGAAATAACGCCTAACACGCTAGACTAGATGCCAGGGCGCTTTCTTAAGAAATTATCGGCTTTGCCCAAAGTGGAATTCAACACGTTTCGTGTTATTCGTGTTATTCGTGGATCCGTTTTTTAGGCTGCAAAAGTACGATCAACGAAACACACGAAATAACATGAACGTCCTCTTGTTCGACTTTTGAGGAAAAGCCGAAATTTTCCAAGTCTTCACGCAACTTGTAAAGGAGTGCAAATGAACTATTCACGTCTCGGGCTGGCGGCGCTTGGTGGCCTGGTCGCGTCTTTTGCCTTTGGTTTCTTAGTCTTGTGGCTAGTGCCCGCTCTCTTTGATGAGGCCCGCAAGTATCCTGCCGTCTTCCGGCCTGTGGAAGAGATGATGACTGTTATGCCGATTGGGATCGTGGCAAGTTTCGTAGCGATCCTGGTTGTTGCCATCATTTTCGCAATGATACATAAGAGCGAATCGGGTGCTCTGGAGGGTGCGCGCTTCGGAGCGCTCCTTGGCATTTTCGTGGTGTGCGCCGTTGTGCTGCACAACTACGTAAACCTGAACATCGGCCTGAACCTCGCTCTGGGACAGGCTGCTGCCTACTTCATCCAGTGGACCATCATTGGCATAGTGATCGGTCTTATTTACAAACCCCGCACTAACGCTAATGATTCCGGTCATTAACGGGCTTTGCGTATTTTCAGTAGAGACTGCGGCGGAGTGGGATTGCCCGAAGTTCGGTAGCGTCTGTGAAGGAAAGAATGGTGCCGAAGGGGGGACTCGAACCCCCACGAGTTGCCTCACACGCCCCTCAAACGTGCGCGTCTGCCAGTTCCGCCACTTCGGCTTAAATTGTCAATAACTCTATCTTTGGTTCGTGTTATTTCGTGGATCGTTTTTTGTCCTGTTTAAAAGCGATCCACGAATTACACTAAACA
>DATEPF010000028.1:0-18644 GCA_035273325.1 Pyrinomonadaceae bacterium
TCTGTGTAATCTGCGTAATCTGCGGATACGAGTTAGCCCAGCATTCCACCAAGTCCCGGCGGCAGCATTCCACCAAGTTTGCCTTTCATCGCTTCATCAACTTTGCGGTTGGCTTCGTTGATAGCCGCCAAAATCAAGTCCTGCAGCATTTCTACGTCGCCGTCTTTGAGCGCTTCGGGATCGATTTTTAACGAAATGATTTCGTGATTGCCTTTCATTTCCACACTAACTACGCCGCCGCCCGCAGAAGCAGTAACGCGCAGTTCTTCCATTTCCTTCTGCATCTTTTCCTGCATTACCTGCGCCTGCTTCATCATCTGCTGAATGTTAAAACCACCGGGAAATTTCATCGCACACCTCTCTCCGAATCTTTTTATTACGCTCCAAAGTTTGCACGCATCGTAACTTGCAAAGAAGTCCAATGTCCAAGGTCCAATGTCCAGGGTCTTTGCAAAACACCTTAGCCATTTGCCACCAGCGGACCTTTAAGGAAAAATCGTAACCCCGGGCACACAGGCATTAGACATTGGACCTTAGATATTGGACTTCCCTGGCTTATGACCGAACTCAATCCCCCAGACTCCGAACGCACCTTGAAAGCCGAAATTCTTCTGCACTATGATCTGCATCAACCTGCCGAATCGCCGGCGCCGCTTTTGATTGCGCTTCATGGTTACGGCGCTAACAAGCGACAGATGATGCGGGAGGCAAAACAAATTGCGCCGCCAAATTTTGCCATCGCGTCACTTCAGGGCCCGCATCAGCATCTAAAGGATCCGAAAGAGCCGGGTGGTCCCCTGCGATTTGGTTTTGGTTGGTTGACGAACTTCCGACCAGAAGACTCGGTCGACCTCCATCACCAGGCGCTGCGCGATTTGATAAATATGCTATCCACCGAAGGTTTGGCTGATCATCAGCGCGTCTTTCTGATGGGCTTTTCACAAAGCTGTGCGCTCAACTACCGTTTTGCATTTGCATGTCCCGCGATGCTTCGTGGGGTAATCGGAATTTGTGGCGGTCTTCCAGGTGACTGGGAAACCAACCAGACTTACCGGCCCACGGAGGCGGCCGTGTTTCACCTGGCGGGCGCTCTTGACGAGTTTTATTCGCCGGAACGGGTCGCGGATTACGAACAGCGTTTGTGCTTGCGCGCATCTAAGGTCCGGTTTCAGAGTTACGAAGCCGGTCACGAGATGGTCCCCGCAATGCGCTCAGACATTCGAGAATGGCTGGAGGAGAATGCTAAGTAATAAGCGAAAGGTGCTGCTTGGGGTCACACTCCTGGTCTCAGCGTTGAGCTGTCAGCAATCTCAGTATGCGCTTAGTACACCCGGCCGGAGTGAACCGCCCACAGTCATAACCAAACCTCTTCCCGATAAAGTCGCACCGCAAATTCAACAGCTTATTGCTTCTGCGATTGAACAAACGAAGGTAACTACTTCTTACGACCCCGCCTATGTTGGCATTGAATATCCGAATGGCGATGTGCCACAGGAAACCGGCGTATGTTCTGACGTCATCGTTCGGGCTTTTCGTAAGTCGGGAGTCGACCTGCAGAAGGAAGTCCACGAAGACATGGGCCGGGCTTGGGCGAATTATCCAAAACGTTGGGGTGCCGCCCGGCGCGATCCCAACATCGATCACCGGCGCGTCGGCAATTTAATGGTCTACTTCGAACGACAAGGTAAATCGCTGCCGGTAACTACGGATCGCAACCAGTATTTGCCAGGCGATGTCGTGAGCTGGGACCTGGGAAACAAGGTGGACCACATCGGTATTGTGGTTAACGTTTGGTCTGAGCCGTCGAAAGGCTATCTAATCGTTCACAACATTGGATCTGGCGCGCGGATGGAAGATGTTCTTCTCAACTGGGAAATCACCGGACACTTCAGATACTTCGCTAACTAAACAACTCTTATCCGCAGATCACGCAGATTACTCAGACTAGATTGATAACCGGTTAACAGGTCTTTTCTGTTCTGTGTAATCTGCGTAATCCTCGGATTAAAGTTTTTGGGGGGTCACCCTTCAACAAAACACTGGCACTCCCGCGCACATATGTGATAAATGCTCGCCACTGTAGTCACGCAGATTAAACCCCGTAACAAAGGAGTGTAGCCCCCAGATGAATTACGCGCGCATTGTGCTCGGCGGTTTAGTTGCCGGTGTCGTCTTAAACATCGGTGAGTTCATCCTAAACGACTTTCTTCTCAAAGAGCAGATGACGGAGATGTTCCGTCGTTTCAATATCACACCACCAGGAGGGAGCTTCATTGCAATAGCAGTGATACTGACCTTCGCTCTGGGCATTCTCTTAGTGTGGCTTTACGCGATGATCAGGCCGCGCTACGGTCCAGGCCCCAAGACCGCGATCTGTGCAGCCCTGGTAATCTGGTTCGTCCTCGGTGTCTACATGAACATTCTTTACGGCTTACTGTTCAGCATGCCGACGACCATGATTGCAATTGGCGCGGTGTGGGCCCTGGTTGAGTATTGCCTGGCAACGATCGCCGGAGCCTGGGTTTACAAGGAAGCCTAGCGAAGTTTGGCCAAGTCCCTCGCAATTATTAACTGCGCACAAGTAGTTACTCTCGCAGGGCCCGCACGTCCTCGCGCCGGCGCCGAACTGCGCCAACTTTCGATCATTGAGGACGGCGCCCTCCTCATTCGTAATCAACTAATAAAAGCGGTCGGCACGCGATCAGATATTCAGCGCGAGCTTGCGGCTGACTGTGAAGTACTGGATGCGGGCGGGCGGGTAATTCTGCCTGGATTTGTCGACGCCCACACGCATCCTGTCTTCGCGGGAACACGTGCGGGCGAATTTGAAGAACGGAGTCAGGGAGCTACGTACCAGGAGATCGCTGCACGTGGCGGTGGGATCCAATCGACTGTGCGCGCCACGCGGGCGGCAACGCTCGTAGAGTTAGTTACGATCGGCAAGCGTTACGGGCAATGGTTCCTGCGCAATGGGACGACGACAGTCGAAGCGAAGTCGGGCTATGGGTTGACGGTCGAAGATGAATTGAAACTGCTGCGGGCGATCAAGCAGCTCGATCGGGAGACACCACTTCGTTACGTTCCTACATTTCTCGGCGCTCACGACGTTCCTCCAGAATATAAATCACGGCGTGAAGAATACGTTTCATTAGTAATTGAAGAAATGCTGCCGCTCGTTGCGGACGAGAAGCTGGCTGAATACTGCGACGTATTTTGTGAAGCTAAAGTATTTACTGTTGATGAGTCGCGAAAGATTCTGTCGGCGGCGCGCGCTCGCGGCTTGGGTTTGCGAGTGCATGCAGATCAACTTTCGCTTTCAGGTGGAGCCGAATTAGCAGCCGAATTAACGGCTACCACCGCCGATCATTTAGAACACGCAGACCTTGCGGGAATAGTTGCTCTGAAGGCGGCAAATGTTCAACCGGTGTTATTGCCCGGTTCGGTATACGCGCTTGGTTCAAGCCGTTATCCGCCGGCGCGGGAAATGATTGACGCAGGTTTGGCGATCGTGATTGCCACAGACTTCAATCCGGGTTCTTCGCCCACGCCTTCCATCCCGATGGCGCTTTCAATCGCGGCGACACACATGAAGTTGTCTCCGGCTGAAGGAATCACTGCAGCCACCATCAATGCTGCTTATAGCCTTGGCCGTGGCGAGCAGATTGGTTCGTTAGAGAACGGAAAGATTGCCGACTTCGTCATTCATGATTGCGAAGACTATCGCGAGATACCGTACTTCTTCGGCACTGAACATCCGTGGCAGGTTTACGCCGGCGGAAAGCTGGCGTTTGCGCGACAGGAAGATTTAGCCCCGGATTAACGCGGATAAAAGCGGATCTGAAAAAGCAAAATTAAATAATTGCTGTTTAGTCTTCTTCAGATCCCTTTTTATCCGCGTTTATCTGTGGCTAGTTCTCTTTGAATTTTCTCCTTTGGAAAAAGCATCCGTGGCAGGTTTACGCCGGTGGAAAGCTGGCGTTTGCGCGACAGGAAGATTTAGCCACGGATTGACGCGGATAAAAATGGATCTGAAAAAGCAAAATTAAATAATTGCTGTTTAGTCTTCTTCAGATCCGTCTTTATCCGCGTTTATCTGTGGCTAGTTCTCTTTGAATTTTCTCTTTGAAAAAGGATTTGACGATGCTGCAGTTGTAATTTATTATGCGCGGCAACACTGGAAAGGAGGTGATTCTAAATATATGAGTTCTTATCACAGTGAGGTGGCTGCGGCCTGACCTCTGAACCAGAAATTGCTTGTTAGGATTAAGGTTCAGTTGTTCACTGCGTTAGTGCTCCTCCTTTTCAGGAAGCGACACTGAGCGAGCTTCAGGCCAATCCCAACAGTCTACCGAAGCCGTCCATGGTCTCACGATCATGGACGGCTTTTCACAATTGGCCGTCCTATTTCGTGTTGCTTCGTGTAATTCGTGGATCGAGTTTTTGCTTGGATGAAAAACGATCCACGAATTACACGAAATCATGCCAACAATTAATTCGTTTTGAGAATAACCGATTACGGATTTGGCGAAGGTGCAGTCTGTTCTGACGGCATCACGCGGGACGGATCCGGACGGTCCGGCGACGTGTGCAGGTGAATTGCTTTCCACGCATTTCCGATGCGACGAAATACGAGGGTCATTCTTCCGGTAGCGGTCTCTGGTTGCCCTTTGTAATCCTGGGATTGAGTCCACAGGGCATTCACAACGGCGCCATCGCGACCCAGCATCGTTATGGAAACGTCGCGCACTTCGAGCTTCACGTCTTTTAGATCTTTGATTGAACTCTCGCGATTCTTGCGCATCTGGTCCCAACCCTTAGTCACCGTGCCGTTGTTATTGAACAGAACCAGCCGCGGTGAATTCCAGTAAGCGCTCGTGATCGCGTTCAGGTCTGATTTCCTGATGCCATTAAGCAACGCATTAAAAGCTGCAGTAACACTCTGAGTTGCAGGATCTTGAGGCGTCGCGACGGGTTTCGGTTTAGCGGCCGTTGGAGGCGCTGCTTTTTTCGCCGGAGCAGTGATCGCTGACCGTGGTGTTTCTGCCTTTGGTTCAGCGTCAGAGGTTGAGCGATTGGTGTTCTGCCCCGCAGGACTCGCGGTGCGTGGCCGGACCGTTGTCGAAGAGTTGGAGTTCTGTGCTGACGTTAGAGCCGGAAGTGCTAAAACAAAGAGAGCGGTAACGAAAAGTATTTTCCTGAACAAAGCGTAGACTCCTCTCGCGTTGATTGATTGGCGTCGGGGTGTTAATTAAACATCACCCAGGGCATTCATCGCGTCAAACCATGGTACACCACTTCGTAGTCTTTCAACGGAACGCTTTTGCCCAAGGATGTCGAACACTTCAAACATGGACGGCCCTACCGCCTGACCTGTCAACATTGTCCGCGAGCCATTAATTAGGAGACCCGACTTCACACCGGCTTCTTCCGCAAAACGTCGTAACGTCGCTTCTGCAGTTTCAGCGTTGAATGGTTCGGTTTCTTCCAGATGATTGGCCAACGCGGGCAAGAGTTGTTTTAACGCTGGATCTTTACGCAGGTTCTTATTAACTGCCGCTTCATCGAAATCAAAATCGTCGGAGAAGTAAGCGCGTCCCTGACCGGAAAAATCTTTCAGTGTAAAGAACCGGTGACGGATCAATTCGACCGTCTTCGCAAACCACTCACGGTCATCATCGTCATACTCTTCACGCCAGAGTTTGTTTGCCCGCAGTTCGGCTTTCACCATCGGCAACAGCTTTTCAACCGGCATGGTGCGTATGTACTCGGCGTTCATCCACAATGCTTTTTCGTCCGTCCAGTGACGCGGATCGTTTTCCTGAAAGTTAAAAACTGCTGGAGAGCGGTGAATTTGTTCAAGCGAGAACTGCTGAACCAACTCGTCCATCGAAAGCATTTCTCTTCCTTCCGGAGCCGACCAGCCGAGCAGCGCCAGGAAGTTGCGAAAAGCTTCAGGAAGGAAGCCACGATCGCGATAGGTAGTTAGTGAAACAACCTCGCCGTGTTTACGTTTGGAAAGCTTTCCTTTATTTGGCGCGAGTATTAAGGGTAGATGTGCAAAGTGTGGCACCGGCGCGGCGAGTGCCTGGTAGAGCAATATTTGCTTGTGCGTGTTGGTGAGATGGTCCTGGCCGCGAATCACGTGTGTGATTCCCATTTCGATGTCGTCAATTACGACCGAGAGGTTATAGAGCGGGTGACCATCGGATCGCAGTAATACCAAATCCTCGATCTCTGAATGTGCGCGCTCCTGAGGGCCATAAACAATATCGTCGAATTGCGTTTTGCCTTCTGCTGCAACTTTGAGACGCACGGCAAACGACTCTCCGGCAGCCGCGCGCTGGTCGGATTCTTCCTTTGAAAGATCCCGGAAAGGATTACCGCGCGGGTCCACGCCTTCTGCAGAATGCGCACGGGCCCGGTCGGCGATTCCTTGCTTTACGGTCGCGTCGTCACGCTCGGCTTTAGGAGTGAAGTCGCGATAGGCCTTTCCCTCGGCGACTAATTTGTTGGCGGCAGCTCGGTGCTTGTCGGCGTTAGCAGATTGGAAAACCAGCTCTTCGTCGAAAGACAAACCAAGCCATTCGAGTCCTTCGATGATGGAACGCGTTGACTCTTCAGTCGAACGCTGTAAGTCCGTATCCTCAATCCGCAACAGAAACTTTCCACCGGTCTTCTGCGCATAGAGCCAGTTGAACAACGCTGAACGGGCAGCGCCGATGTGTAAGTAACCGGTTGGTGATGGAGCGAATCTTACGCGAACCATAAGAGCGAAGAGGTCAGATGTCAGATTTCAGATATCAGAAAAGAACGCTCTTACTGACCTCTGACTTCTGACTTCTGACCTCTGAGTTACTGGCGGAGATGACAGGATTCGAACCTGTGAAGGGCTTTTGACCCTTAACGGTTTAGCAAACCGCCGCCTTCAGCCACTCGGCCACATCTCCTTCAAATCGAAGCGAAAATCATTCTATTCGGCAGGCGAAGATTGTCAAGGATGCCCCGTATGTGCGACGCGCTTCAGCTTGTCGCTGAGTCATGGGTTAGATTCAAGCATGGCAAGCGCTTCCTTCAGGTTGAGTCGGGACCAGTCTTCACGACAAGCTAAAGCATGTCGAACATAGTGGATCGCTTTTTCATTTGCCGATTCAAAAGCGCGCCATGGTGGCAGTGAGGTCAGTACGACAACGCGGTAGCGGTCGGTCTGTCGCGTTGCGATTGTTCGCCGATGCTATCGACGGTCTCGCCGACGCTACCGACTACGGCCAAGTGACGACTGACAATTGACAGACCGACCGCTACCGCGATGTCGTACTGACCTCATCAACACCGCACAGCCCTCTTCCATCACTCAGTTGCGATCTTGCGCTCTTCCATCACTCAGTTGCGATCTTGCGCGTCGACTATATGTATCCGTTGAATTGCCATCAACGTCACATCGTCAACCGGCGCATTGCCCTGTGCGAATATTTCGATCTGTCTTAAACCATGTTCCAGCAGTGGCCGCGGCGATAGGGTTGGTTCGGCCCGCAGCATCTCGCTCAAACGATCAGTTCCATATTCCTGGCCATCACTGTTGGAACGTTCCGAGCACCCATCCGTGTACAGCAGGAGTGAGTCGCCCGGTTGCATTCGAAACTTAGTCACAGAAAAACTTTCGCTGCAAAACATACCAACCGGCAATCCGGTTGCTGCGATCTGCGTGACGTCGCCGCGTTGCGTGAGCAGCGCCGGCAGATGTCCTGCGTTACAAATCTCGACCCCGCCGTCAGCGGCCGCCTTACCGCAGACCAGCGTCGCGTACTGCGTGGGCAAGGTACTTTCACAGAATACGCGGCTGGCGCGCTCAACCATCTGTTCGAGCGGCATGTTGATCGAGGCGAGAGTTCGAAACATCGCATGTAAGTGAGCCATCAGCATTGAAGCTGCCACGCCCTTGCCTGAAACATCTCCGAGCACAAAGTAGAGCGAATTCTTTTCGCCGTTGATGAGATCGCAATAGTCACCACTCACCGGTCCCGCAGGCTGGTAATGATAGGCAACCTCCCAACCGTCTCCTGTTCGAGTGGGTGGTGGTAACAGTGTGCTTTGAATTTGCGCGGCCAGTTGCAGGTCCTCTTCGAGCGCCCGTTGCTGGTTCACAGTTAGGTGATCAATACAGAAGCGTTCGGTCGGGTTAGCAATTATGCGTTCAGTTTCAACCGGGTCATGACACACTTCGCATAGGCCGTAGATGCCGTCGTCCATTCGTTGCAGCGCGGAATCTACTTCATCAAGAAGGCGTGTCAGTTCAGCAGGCCGGTGGAAAACGCTGGACGCGCTCACCAGTTTTTGACGGCGATCAATTAATTGTCTGCGGAGTACGGGCTCAATCGCGGTAACCATTGTTGGAATCCTTCCTCTCGACTCTTTATGTTACGCCACCACGTAGCAGGGCAATATTTGTTTCTTCGGGACCATTTGTGACGTTGATTTTGAAGGCCTTTTGGTAGTTATATTTACGATTTTCAGTGTCGCAGAGTTCCTTTTTCCGGGTCTATTTAAGCGGAAAGAGGAGCAGTTTTCTTCCCGAATCTTGTGCGCAAATCCGCCCGTGTTTCGTGTGATTCGTGGATCGTTCTTTCAGCGGCCAAAAACGATCCACGAATTACACGAAATACACGAAACGCGTGATAATGACCCGCTCTAAAATGATGTTTACCGGACATCGAGATAGTCGTGCAGATCAAACAAGCTATTAAGCGACTTACGCCGTCTCCAATGCTGGCGTTTTACCGCGCTCGGAAAGCTAAACAGAACACTGTCGATCCTTCGCTATACATACAACGAGGAATTGACTTCGCTTCCGAGTTTCTACCGCTCCGCGATAATTCACTGCCGGCCGGGAACGCTGACAATCCATTAAAAAGATATTTCGACTCTTGTAGCTCAGGACGCACGATCTGGAAGTGGGAACATTATTTTGACGTTTATCACCGGCATTTATCCAAGTTTCGCGGACGTGACGTTCGGGTGATGGAGATAGGCGTTCTGGGCGGCGGCTCGCTCGAAATGTGGCACACCTATTTTGGCTCACAGTGCACGGTCTACGGAGTGGACATCGACCCTGCCTGTCGCCAGTATGAAGGAGAACGGACCAAAATCCTGATCGGGGATCAGCAGGATCGTGCGTTCTGGCATTCAATTAAGTCGAGTGTTGCGCCGTTGGACATAATCATTGACGACGGAGGGCATGAAGCGGAACAGCAAATCGTCACGCTGGAAGAGATGTTGCCCCACACTCGATCGGGCGCGGTTTATATCTGCGAGGACGTGCACCAAAGCAACCAAATGTTTCTACCTTATGTGTCGGGTATAGTGTCTCAGTTAAGCGAGTTTACATTCATTCCAAACACTACAGAAACAGTTAGTGCGGTAAATAAACTTCAACGTTATATAAGCGGAATACACACCTATCCTTTCATAACAGTGATCGAACGGCGTGACGTCGAGTTACGTCAATTAATTGCGCCTAAGCGCGGCTCGGTTGGGAAAGCCAGCTTAGACACGGTTTAGAGCATCCGCGAATCACACGAAATAGTACGAAGCTAAAAGCAAAAGGCCCGGTGTGAATTCACACCGGGCCATCCTTATTCAACGCCCTACAGTTTTTAGATAGTGGATTTGTTCTTCAGTCGTTCCTCACGCTCTTTAAGTCTCTGCTCACGTCTCAACTTGCGTTGTTCGTGACGCGCTTTCCGTTCGAGCTGGCGTTGATCGAGTTGCAACTTCTGTTCTGCCGTCAGGATTGCTTCTGCTTCGGCGCGAATTCCTTCCATCGAAGCTCGGATCTGCTCGCGCAAGGCGACGACTCGAGCTTCATCGGCTTCACCGAACGTTCCAGCCCTTCTTTTTTCCCGCAACTGCATGAGCTCTTCCCGTTGCGCCCTGGTACTTTCCAGCCGGCGTTCCGAAATCGCCTTCAATTGCTCACGCTGTACATCGGTAAGCTCCAGACCGCGCGTAAATCCGCGCATGCCATGCTCGCGCATCCTCTTGTGTCCTTTGCGCATTTCCCGATGACGTTCGCGCAGCTCCCTGCGTTCAGACTTTTCCTGTTGAATGGACCCGTCGCTCGGGGTTTGCATCGGTTGCTGCGCAGACAAAAACGTTGGCACCGCGAGCATTAGCAACGCGAGCGCGAATAAGTTCTTTTTTAAAAACATCTCCAGCCGTCTCCTTTTTGATTTACGTGGAAAAATGGGGATTAAATGATGAGTTTCCTCATAGCTCGCGGGTTAGACGCGGAAGGCCCGGCAGAAGTCTGGAAACTTAAAGCCGTTGACTTTCTACACTGGAGCAGAGTACTTTACACCGCAAAGAGGGTAGCGTCCGGTCGCTATCCCGGGGGGTCCGGATTCTGCATTTGTCTACCCGACCGGATTCACACTGGGTTACTTTTTGTGCAAACCGGTCGACCTATTTGGTTTTTTAAACGTTGGTAAAAGCGCGGCAGCGCACGTTAGAATACGATGCAAATGAATCTGCTTGAATCTATTAACTCGCCCGCAGACCTGCGCCGTCTGACCGTTGAGGATCTTCAGACGGTGTCAGACGAAATCCGACAATACATTCTGGAAACGATGTCGCGTATCGGTGGCCACACCGGTGCTTCACTCGGGGCCATTGAGTTAGCTGTCGCACTCCACTATGCGTTTGATACGCCGCAGGACCGCCTGGTCTGGGACGTGGGTCACCAGGCGTACGCGCACAAGATTCTGACAGGACGTCGGACCGCATTGCCTACAATAAAGCAGTACGGCGGCATCAGTGGTTTTCTGCGACGAGATGAATCCGAATACGACGTGTTCGGCGCCGGACATGCATCGACGTCGTTATCCGCGGCGCTGGGCATGGCCATAGCGCGCGATCGCAAAGGCGAGGACCATCACGTGGTGGCTTTGATCGGGGACGCTTCACTCGCCGGCGGCATGGCTATGGAAGCGATCAACCAGGCAGGTCATTTAAAGAGCCGCTTGATCGTGGTGCTGAACGACAACGAGATGTCGATCGCACCGGCTGTCGGCGCGCTGACTGGATATTTAAACCGTATCCGCGGCGCGCACGGTTATCACCGTGTCAAAGACGAACTTGAAGAAACTCTCCGCGCGATTCCTTCAGTGGGCGAGCGTTTGCATCACGCGGCGAAGACAGTGAAAGACGCGATCGCCGCCGCTGTGCTTCCGGGTGCTTTGGTTAACGAGCTGGGATTTAAATACATCGGTTACGTAGATGGTCACAATCCGCGCGCGCTGGTCGCGGCGTTTCGTGAGGCGCAGCAAGTCCAGGATGGACCGGTGATCGTCCACGCTTTGACCACCAAAGGCAAAGGTTATCCGCAGGCGGAAAAGGACTATTACCGCTGGCACGCAACAGGCCCGTTCGATTTGCAAAGCGGACAGGCGATCAAATCCAAGGCGAGTGCACCGACTTACACAACGGTGTTTGGCAACACGCTGGCAGAGTTGATGGCGCGTGATGAAAAGATCATTGCGCTGACTGCTGCCATGCCCGACGGCACCGGCATTTGCACACCGCTCGAGAAATTTCCGGAACGTTCCTTTGATGTCGGCATCGCTGAACAACACTGCGTCACTTTCGCCGCCGGTCTCTCCTGTGAAGGTTTGAAACCGGTCTGCGCTATCTATTCAACTTTTCTGCAACGCGGTTTTGATCAACTGGTTCACGACGTTTGTATTCAGGATTTGAACGTTAAGTTTTGTCTCGATCGTGGCGGCGTGGCCGGCGGTGACGGGCCAACGCATCATGGTCTACTGGACATCGCATATCTTCGTGGTATTCCCAACATCGTGCTGATGGCGCCCAAGGACGAGGGCGAGATGCGAGACATGCTTTACACCATGCTCGAGCACGTGGGGCCGGCAGCCATGCGCTACCCGAGGGGCAACGGCATGGGCGTTCCGATTGATACAGAACCGAAATTACTCGAGATCGGCAAAGGCGAAATTCTGAGAGACGGCGGCGAAGTCGCTATTCTCGCATACGGGTCGATGGTCCATCCGTCGTTACAGGCTGCCGAACATCTCGCTAAAGAAAAGATCGAGGCCACCGTGGTTAACGCGCGGTTTGTTAAGCCCCTCGACGCGCAACTACTCCTGGCTCTGGCGCAGACGAAGCGTCTGATCGTCACGGTGGAAGAGGCCTATCTTTCTGGTGGCTTTGGGTCAGCGGTTCTGGAGTTGTTGGAGGAAAACGGCCTGCAGGACAAGGTTCGAGTCGTCAGAATGGGAATTCCTGACCGGCTGGTATCTCATGGCGATCCAAAGTTGCTGCTGGCAAAGTATGGACTCGATGCCGATGGCATCTATACGCGCGTGAAGCAAAGCATCGATGTGCTCGATGACCGTCGCGCAAAGCCACAAACGCTCGGCCGGTAGCGTTCATCATCAAAACTAACAACGCGCCCGTACTGTGAGTACAGACGGGCGCGTTGTTTTGGTGCACGATATGGTGACTCCCACATTTTCAACACAGCGTAAATACAAGCTTTTTTGATAATTAAAGTTTGGCCTCGGGCTTGCAAACATGGTGAGTGGATAATCAGGCGCGCGGATAGGTAGATAAATGAACCCAACCATTGATGAACCAAATAATCTCGATGAACCTCATTTTGATGAAGAGGCAACGATCCTATCGGCGCGACCGGTAGTCCCGCTTGACGAGGTTCCCGAGACGAGATCCTCGAAACGACCGGTAACCCGGGTCGCCTTAAGCCTGGCAATCATCGGAGGTCTCCTTATTGGCCTTCTGGCCGCTACGCTCATCTTTCGTTATTGGAGCGTCGGAGAGCGGGCAACGACAACGGCGGCCGAGCAACCCGCTCAACCAGCGGAGCAGCCTCCTGTTCAGCCCTCGAGTCCGGCTGGCGGAGCGGTGGCCACCGTCGATGAAGCGGCCAACGAAAGCATGCCGGAAGAGAAGCCAGCGGTTACGGAAGAAAAGCTTGAGCCCGAACCAGAAGAATCGCGCAGGGTCGAAACTCCCGATCGCCCATCGCCAGTGGAGCCACGGCGTCCTGTCATTGTCAGAGATACACCGCGGACTGACGGGGAAGATGAAGAGGAAGACCGTGCCACGCGCCGCTCACAGCGTCAGGAAGAGCGACGGGAACAGCGCCGGGCTGCACGTGAAGCCCGTCGGCAGGAACGGGAACAGCGCTCGACAAACGACGATTTAACAAGGATCCGCGAAATTTTCGAAGGTACACCGAGGCCATAGCCTGCATTCAACCTGACCGTGTGTTTTTACCGGATCAAGGTTGTTGACTGTTTCTGGTTCGAGTGGCATCATCTGCCGCAAGTAAATCAGAGGTAAGGAACTGGCAGGTTACTGAGCCCCGGTAATAAGTCTCACCAGCAGTATCCCCGACGCTTTCATCAACATTATTTTTCGCGTGCGGCGCGAGGAAGTAGGGCACTTCTATGAAGAAGCAGGTTTTCAAAGAGCGAGAGTGCATTCATAGAGATCAAGACGCAGAAGGCGAGTTTTACAACGGGGTCTTCTATGTGCAGGCGTTACAGACGCTGCCGATCAATGAGGCTATGAAAGTGGCCGGACGTGTCGGCTCGTTTTTCTGGTCGGACGCACCCCACACCCTTGTCTGGTTATGTGCTGATTGTGCAGAGCAACTAAATCTTTCAGACACTCCAAGAGCTATCACTCAACCCACACGCCGCCAGGCGTAAACACAGTTTCGAGTCTTTGATCCCGAGTTTCGAGTTCGGACTTTTCATTCCAGAGCTACGTCCTAACACTAACTCGAAACTTCAAACTCGAAACTTGTTTGTTCTGCGGTAAAGTGAACGCTCGATGAAACGCGAGCGTATCGACAAGCTGCTGGTGGAACGAGGGCTGGCCGACTCACGCACCAAAGCCCAGGCTATCGTGATGACCGGCGCGGTCCTGGCAAATGAACAACGAATATCAAAACCTTCCGACCTCATTCCTACCGACGCTGAAATACGTGTCAAAGGCGCCGACGACCCTGCGTCCCGATACGTTGGTCGCGGTGGTTTGAAGCTCGAGGCGGCACTGCGTGCTTTTCAGATCGACGTGCGTGAACGCGTTTGCCTGGACGTAGGCGCCTCAACGGGTGGCTTCACTGATTGCCTCTTGCAGCAGGGCGCTCGCAAAGTAATCGCTGTCGACGTTGGTCACAATCAAATCGACTGGCGATTACGAACAGACACTCGCGTCGAAGTTCGCGAAGGAGTTAATGCGCGGTACCTGCAATCGCAAGACTTCGATACGCAGTTTGATCTGATCGTCATGGACGTTTCTTTTATTTCGGCGACTAAAGTTTTACCTGCATTGGTCCCCCTTTTGAATCCCAACGGCCGGCTGGTAACACTAATCAAGCCTCAATTTGAAGTCGGACGCGGCGAGGTAGGAAAAGGCGGAATCGTGCGCGAGCCTGAGAAGCGTGCTCGAGTTGTTGAGGAAGTGAATCTCGCGGCCGAACAACTGGGTCTCAAAACCCGCAGTGTTATTGAATCGCCGATCCACGGCGCCGACGGCAACGTCGAATTTCTCGCACTTTACGAAAAGTCATAATAGCGGCGTTGCCGTAGTTGATGCTTGCAGTTACCATGGCTGCCGTTTCATTCAAACCCTAGCGTCAAATTCAACTTTGGAATTGCCTGCGTCAGTGGGATGGTAACCTCTTCCATAAAGCGTATCGGTCTGGTTCTTAAGCCGCATCAACCTGCCGCGTTGAGAACGCTTTGCGATCTCGCCGCCTGGATAGCCGGTCGCGACATTACTCTGGTCGGCGGTCCCGAAATAGAACGCGAACAGATCGAGCATGAGACCGGATGCACGGTCGCGGAAGTCGCACATGAACGACTTGCGGAGGATGTCGATCTGATCCTGGTCCTGGGCGGCGACGGAACGATGATCGCCACCGCCAGATTGATGGGCGACAAAGAAGTGCCTGTGCTGGGCGTGAATTTCGGTGGACTCGGCTACCTCGCTGAGTTTCGCATTGAAGAACTCTACAGCGCCCTCGAGTCCATTCTCTCGGGGAACTACCGGCTCGACAAACGCGTGATGTTGGACGTTGAGTTGCTGCGCGGTGATGAACGGATTACCAGTAACCGCGTGCTGAATGACGTGGTCATTAACAAGTCGGCGCTCGCCCGCATAATCGAAATCGAAGCGAACTTGAACCGGCAATTTGTAAACTCATTTCGTGCCGACGGTTTGATTGTTTCGACCCCGACCGGTTCCACCGCCTACAACCTTTCCGCCGGTGGTCCCGTTATCTATCCCTCGATGAACGCAGTCGTGATCACCCCCATCTGCCCGTTCACTTTGTCTAACCGGCCGATCGTGGTTCCTGACGATGCGGTCATTGAGCTGTGTCTGAAGACGGAGCAGGAAGAGGTAGCCTTAACTCTCGACGGACAAGTCGGGTTTCCATTGAACGTCAACGACCGGGTAATTATTCGAAAAAGCGCGACTACGTTTAATCTCGTGCAACCGATGAACAGAAACTACTTTGACGTGTTGCGCGACAAGCTCCGCTGGGGCCGCTAGAAACTTCTGGAAAAAATATGCCGAAAAAATCAGACGACAAACAGCCGCGGCGACGGATAGACGCCAATGCGTTTGAGCGCGAAGTCACCACCGACCTTGACGAGAAGACAGATGACAAACCAAAGGGTTGGCCGCTGCACACACGCATATTGATTGGTCTTGCCGTCGGTGTGATTGCGGGCGTCGGCTCCAATTATCTTTTCGGCGGCACACATCCCCGCGTCCTCTGGGTAGCAGATAACATCGCGAACCCCGTCGGTCAGCTGTTTCTGCGACTGCTTCTGATGATCGTCGTTCCCCTCGTGTTCTCGTCGATGGTGGTGGGAGTGGCCGGCATTGGCGACGTGCGCAAGCTGGGTCGCGTGGGATTAAAGACGTTTGCGTACTGCGTGGTCCTATCCGCAATTTCAGTGGTCATCGGCTTGACGCTTGCCAACACCATACGTCCAGGCAACAAGGTAGATCCTGCCACCGCCGAGGCGCTGAAGGCGCGATATTCGGCCGATGCGACGAAAACGGTTGACGACGCGACCAAAGCCAGCGCTGCTGCGCCGAAAGGCCTGCTGGCTGTGGTAGAGACGATCGTGCCAAGAAACCCTATCCAATCGTTGGCCGGCGAAAATCCGAACATGCTTCACCTCATGTTCTTCGCACTGGTAATTGGCATCGCCATTACATTAATACCTGCGGCGACCACAGCGCCTCTACTGCGCGGGTTGGAAGCGTTATACGAGGTGACGGCCAAGATCATCGAGATCATTATGAAGCTGGCGCCCTATGCCGTGGCGTGTCTGTTATTCAACAACACGGCGCGGTTTGGCCTGGATCTGCTGCAGGCGTTGGCGTGGTTTGTGATAACGGTGTTGCTGGGCTTGTCGCTGCACATGTTCGGCGTTTTTTCTTTGTCAGTTTACTTTCTTTCGAAGATTTCCCCGCTTGAGTTCTTTCGCCGGATCAAGACGGTAATACTGACTGCGTTCTCTACATCATCTTCAACCGCCACCCTGCCGACCGCGTTGCGAATCTCAGAGGAGAACCTTGGAGTGCCGCAGGAGGTCAACAGTTTTGTGCTAACTGTAGGCGCGACTGCGAACCAGAACGGCACCGCGTTATATGAAGGCATAACTGTTTTGTTTCTGGCGCAGCTGGCGGGTGTAGATCTCAGTCTGGGTCAACAGTTGATGGTGGTCTATCTGGCGATTCTTGGCGGCATTGGTACAGCGGGTATCCCGTCAGGTTCTATCCCATTCATCATCGGCATACTCGTGACCATCGGAGTCAACCCGGCCTTAATTGCGATCATTCTTGGCGTCGATCGGATCCTTGATATGTGCCGCACCACTCTCAACGTGACCGGCGACATCAGTGCGGCAACATACGTGGCGCGGTCTGAGGGTTACGAACTGTTGAAACAGCAGGACCGCACGGTTACGAAAGCGGGTGTGGCGATTAACGGTTAGATCAGGAGTTCGTGTAATTCGTGGATCTTTTTTGGCTGCATAAAAGCGATCCCGAAGAAACACTAAATACACAAAAGGGAAGGGGACGCTGAATGGTCTTTCCACTCTACGACGACAACACGGATCGCACTACTACTCCGATAGTCAACTACATCTTTATCGCCATCAATATCCTGGTGTTTGTGTTTCTCCAGCAACTTGGAACTAACGACCGTTTCACTTACGCGTTCTCCACGGTGCCGCAAGAAATAACCAGTGGGCGAGATATCACCACACCAGACCGTGTTATTCCTCATCCTGTTACCGGTCAGGAGGTGTTGGTTCCCGGACTGCAAGAGACGCCCTTGAGCGTTTACCTGACTTTGATCTTTTCGATGTTTATGCACGCCGGCATTGCTCATATCGCCGGCAACATGCTGTTCCTGTGGATCTTCGGGGATAACCTCGAACACACGTTGGGCCATGTGAGATATGCGATTTTTTATCTCGTGTGCGGGATCATCGCGTCGCTCGCGCATGTGATAACCACTGTAATGTTTGCCGATAACTCAGCCAGCCTGCTCATTCCCAGTTTGGGCGCCTCCGGCGCGATTTCAGGTGTACTCGGTGGTTATCTCGTCGTGCATCCGAAGCGCCGTGTAACTGTCATCTTGTTTAGATTTCTTACTGACGTGCCGGCTTACGTCGCGATCGGAATGTGGTTCGCGTTCCAGTTGATTAGTGGGTTGGGCCTTCTGGGTGGCGGGTCACAACTTGGTGGCGTCGCGTACGCAGCGCATATCGGTGGTTTCATTGCGGGTGTTGCTTTAGTGAAGGTATTTAGCTTAGGGCGTAACACTGGCTACAACTGACGGTGTTATTAGTGTGTTCGTGGAGCGTTGTTTAAGAGGGATCCACGAATTACACGAAGTAACACGAAATAAGATGAATGGGGCCCAGGTTCGACTTTTAACGCAAAGCGGTTAAGATCCGTTTTATAAATATGGCTATCGAAGAGTCGCCGTTGCCCGGCGTAAACCAACAGGGTCTCGACATCCGCTCAACACCGCGGGAAGAAATGGACCTGTATCCGTTGGACACCTTCGCCTATGAGTTTCCGGGTCGCAAGGTCTTCATCAACTTTGAAATCACGGAATTCACGGCCATCTGTCCCTTTTCTGACTTTCCTGATTTCGCCACGATTCGAATTGAATATGTCCCGAACGACCGGTGCGTTGAACTCAAGAGTTTGAAGCTCTACATCAATTCATTTCGCAACGTGAAGATTTTTCATGAACACGTGATTAACGTGATCCTGGAAGACTTCGTGAAGGCGTGTGACCCACTTGGCGTGAAGATCGAAGGGGACTTTCACGTGCGTGGAAACATTAAGACGGTGGTAAAAGCGAAGTACCGGAAAAAGTAAAGAATCATTTTCCATATATCATTTCACATTTTTGATTCGCCATTTCCCCTCGCTTTGGGAGGGGTTAGGGGAGGGCCTGCGACGCATTTAAGTTTTGTTTTTGGGGGCAGCGTCAACTCTGAAATCAATACTCAAGTTTTCGATTTGATGCGACGTTGACGCCTCCCACAAAACCAAAAAAC
>DATEPF010000029.1:0-15525 GCA_035273325.1 Pyrinomonadaceae bacterium
GCTTCACCTTCTTAGCGTCGCCGATCTCCGCGATTACGCCTTTTCGCACAATGACTGTTTGATTCGCTATCACGCGCTCGCGATCCATTGGGATCACATTAACGCCGACAAACGCTGTGGTTTGTGCAGTGGTCACAACAACGGACGCTGCTAGAGTTAAGACGAAGAATAATAACTTTTTCATTTATTACTCTCTTTTAATGGCTTTGCCTCAAAAGTCGAGTCAACTATTTAGTGTTACTTCGTGTGGTTAGTGTAATTCGTGGATCGTTCTTTTGCCCGTAAAAAAAAGCTATCCACGAAATACACGAAATACACGAAATACACGAAATAACACGAATCACTCTGGACGCGCGATGCAGCGCATTAGCCGCCGGTTAAAGATCGGACGATCGTCCTATGGAGCTCATAAAGAATGGCGCCCAGTAAAATGGATTCTTCAGATCTTCATCGACGTTCTCTTGATATTCGATCACGGCAGCTTGCAGCGCAAATTCGGGCAACATTCCAACCGCCAGCCGCTGATGAAAAGCCAGCATTATGGTGGCAGCCGCCTCATCGTTCACGGGCCACAGCGCGGCCACTACCCGGCGCGCCCCCGCGGCGAAGAATGCTGCTTGCAATCCAAACATTTCGTCACCTGGTAACTCACCCAAACCTCGCCCTTTGAAGGAACGCTTTCCCGAGTGGCACGCACTTAAGACGACTAACTCCGCGTTTAAGTGCCAGGCAGCTATGTCAAGTCCATCGAGCAAACCATCATTCAAACAGAGGTAGGTTTCCATCGGTTCGTCACCAAGTATGTCCTCCCCGTGAGTCGCGAAGTGAAGCACGCGGAATGAGGAGAGCTTCCTGTCACGCGCCCACTTCTGCAAACGCCCGCAAGATGCAAGCGTCTCATCCAGAAGTTCGATCTGGATTCCGTGACGGGTGTAGAGAGTTTGTAGATCGTTGATTTCCTGAAGCGCTCCCGGCAATGGGGTTAGAAACAGTCCGGGGATCGCGAAGTTTTGAACTCCGACTGCTAACACCGAAGCGGCATCATTTTTGGGATATCGCACTAACAACGACGTGAGGTTTGGTGCGTAGCTTATGGCAAAACGGTTTACAAGATAATCTTCTTCGCCGGACAACGCTTGAAAGGGAAACAAGTGCAGAATACGATGCGGCGAAAAGATCAGATGTTTTTTTCCGCGCAATACTGACTGAACAGAGTCTGGTATCAAGTGCTTCGCAAACGACTTTATCCCGTCGTTTAAGGATGCGCTTGGCCGTGTTATCTGGCCGAGTTTCTCTATTAACTCAACAATTCCTGCGTATTCATTCTCGAGGATCTGACGGCTCACTTCGATTTTCTCTTTGTCCAGTGCGGCCACCAGCAGCACGCCTGGCCCAAGCCAATAGTAATAGAGGACGGCCTCATCAGGTTTGAGCGCTTTCTGCACTTCGCTCAAGCTTACTTCTGAGGGGGCCTGTTGACGATTCGCTTCTGCCCGCTGAATGGCCAACAGATCCCAAAGTGTTCTCCGCTTTTCCCGCAGTGCAAGCGCAGATTCGTCGTTGGCATGGTCCAACTCTGCATTAACCTGACGAATTTCTCTCTCGAGACTTTCCGGGTTGGCGTCATGAGTTCGTTTCGTTATCTGCTGGAGGCTGGCTCTGGCCTTGGTTAGTTCCATCCGCTTGAGCATCAGATCATAATCACCGAGCTTGTACGCTGAAAAAACACCGAGGGAATAGAAATGTATCTTTTTCTGAAGGAAGGCGCTTTGCTGGTAAGCCGGCGACACGTTGTAGCGATTGCTCTCAATTAAACTAATGCCCTCTCCACAGACTTCGGACACGCTAGCGTAATCTTTCGTTTCCCCATAAGCGATGACGATCTGAGTGAGCATGTACAGCGCATCATCCATTTGTCCGGCGTCAACTGAAGTCGTGTACGCGTCTCGCCAGCTTTCAATTGCGTCGGCACGCCGGTCGAGCTTCACCATGAGATCACCCTGCATTCCTTGCGCGGCTCCAACAATACGGCCGGCGTTTAAGCTGCGCGCTTCCTCCGCGAGAGTCTGTGCCTCCGCTAACAGTGGTTCCGCGGGCTCGTTCGCATCGATGCGCGCGCGCAAGGCGAGTAAACGCTTATTCAAATCTTCCGACTGCTGCTGGAACAATTGCCGCTCAGATGGTGGGGCTATGAATTGGCTGGCTGCCGTGCTTTCAAAGTTGCGCTGCTGCTTTTCAAATATCTCCTGTTCGCGTCTCGCCAGACGATTGTTGAGCTCGTTCAAAGATTGCATCCTGCTAAACGCAGCCTCGCGTTCCTCTGGCGAAACGTCGGTTTTGCTGCGCATGGCGTCAATCGACATGTAAACAACCAGCACCCCAAAGAGGGTTCGACTGAAGGCATTCGGGCCGGTCGTTGTGCGGTCTGCGGTTCCGATCCACTGTGCCAGCGTCTCCTCGAGTTTCGAATGATCAGGAGCTGGATATCCTAAAGTGGAAAGGTCTTCTTCAATCGAACGGATAACCCGGCTTGCCTCAAAATGATCACCGATATTGATATAGCCTTCTGCCAGTAGCTGCCCGATCCGAACACGCTCGAGCGATGGCCGTCCGTCTTTCATTGTTTGCCACATCGGGAGAAGATCACGCAGGGCGCGATCAAAATCTCCCGTCCGGGCGAGCACAAGTTCGGTTAGTTTAAGCCGGTATTGGTTGGCGTGTTCGGACAGCCCGTGCGACTCCGCCTCCCGGATGGCACGCTCGTAGTGTTCTCGCGTTTGCGTAACGTTGTCGAGCACCTTGAAGTTTTCGGCGGAACTTCCCAACACATCGATGATGTACTCAGCGATTTGACTCCGGAGATAATCGATTGGTTCGTGATTAATGAGGCGTTCAGCGTCGCTGCGCAACTGTTCCAACTTAACGATGGTTTCGCGAGCGCGCGCAGGGATGTTTGCGGCCAATGCATTATTGTACTGGGCCATCAACGCACTATATGCTTCCAACTTTTCTGGAGACGGTATATTCGGAGTCGGCGCAGTCTTCATCCTCTCGCTTAACATGTGCTGCAGATCGGGCAGTGCCATGCGTCTGTCAAATATGTCCCACATAATTTCACGGCTTCCGTTCCGGTATCCACGAATACACGAAATATCACGAAGTGACCGAACTCGTACGCTCGCTATTTTGATTGTTTTACGATTTCCTCGGCTTTAGCTTTGTATTCTTCCGCCTTCAGTTTGTTACGCATTAAAGAATAGACCTCAGCGATATTTTCGTACTCTCGCGCCAGGTCCTTATGACCTTGTCCAACTTGGATGGTTCTATTTCGCAACACCTTTTCAAAGAAGTCGAGCGATTTCTTATAGCTCTTTTTCTCTCTATACGTGTTCGCCAAACCTCTGTAAGAGCCGACTATCTCCACACTGTTCTTTCCGAAAATCTTTTCTCTGATTTGTTTTGCTATCAGGTGAGTTTCAATAGCACGGTCATAGTCTTTTTTGCGGAGATAAACGTTTCCGATGTTTCCATAACTTGTCGCGACTTGAGAATTGTACTTTCCCAATTTCGAGAGTCGAATCTTCAACGCCTTGTTATGAACCTCTAACGATTGATCGAACTTATCTTCAGCGGCATACACAACGCCTAATGCGAGGTATGTTGTTGCAACTACCAGATGGTTTGGGCCAAGTGTGGTGAGTCCCGTAGACAAAGCCTTGTCTAAATACGTCTTCGCCCGTTCATACTGGTCCTGTCTCGTGAGTATGATCCCTATTTGATTGTACGAATTTATAAATTGCTCAGTGTTCCCGAGCGTTTGAAATTCGACAGCCGCTTTTTCGTAATAACTTATAGCGTCGTCCCGTTTCTGTTCTTTGTTGGACTCCTCAGCCAGCCGCATGAATTCATCGGCACGCGGACCACCTTGCCCTGCTACGCTGTTAATTGAAGCTAATAGAAATAATGTGACAGCAATGATGTTTTTGAGCATCTTCATTTCTCCAGATCGGTCCAGGGCTTTCAGAAGTGTTTCAGGTATATACGCAATTGCGATTGCAGGGTGTTCAATAAAGTTGCAGTCGTGAGCTTAAGACGACGTGAAAGGCAACGGCTTTGCCTCAAAAGTCGAACAAAAGGACGTTCGTGTTATTTCGTGTGTTTCGTGCATTTCGTGGATCGTACTTTTGCGGCCAAAAAACGGATCCACGAATTACACGAAACGTATTGAATTCGACTTTTGGGGCAAAGCCAAAGGCAACAGCGATTACGTAAAACATACCCAACCAACGGTCGAGGGAGAGTTTTCTGAGAACTAGCCGGTCTGCAATTTGTCGTTGGCGAAGATCTCTAAGGGAATTGGATAGCTGAAACGTTTCCTTCCGAAAAATCACCGGAGCTCCATCAAGTAGATGTTGCCCCTGCTTTCGGAGTACTCGCTAACGATTCGATTACCGAGTGGTGACCAGGCTGGGTATCGGAAATAGGCGTTCAACTTCGTATTGTGCGTCAACTGCCTAACGCTTTTATCAGAACGAGACACCCACCAAAGATTCCACACGCCGTCGCGCGCTCCTGCAAAAACGATCTTGTCTCCATCGGGGGACCAACTGTACGGCCAGCTCTGTCCGCGTGCGAACGTTAACTGTACCGGCTCTCCGCCGTTACTCGGAATGATCGCAACATGTGTGTCGTCTCCGCGCCTTATTTCCAAAGCCAGGAATTTTCCGTCGGGCGACCAACAAGGCCAACCAGCCAGTTCACGGTCAAAGGTCAATTGTCTTTGTTCTCCGCCCACCGCTGGCATCGTCGCCACATTGATGATTCCGTCCTTGGTAAAGTTGAAAGCCACCTGACTGGCGTCTGGCGACATCCGCGGACTCTCCATGTCCTCGATTTCAAAAAGCACTTTCTCATTACCACCAGCCGCTGCAACAGACCAAAACCGTCGTCGGCCCCCGCGGTTAGACAAGAAAGACAGTTGCTTGCCGTCAGGAAACCAACTGGGACTTCTGCCGCCTTCGGTAGTGATCTGGCTGAGATTTCCTCCATCGGCATCCGCGATCCAGAGGTTCGGCCGGGTTCCTCTTCTTTGTGCTGAGAATGCGATCTTTGATCCGTCTGGTGAGAACTCGGGAACGGTATGACGAGTGCCGGGTTGATTAGTCAGGAAGGACGGAGGCCCGGCGGCTTCATTCGTAAGCGGCGCTATGGGAACGGAAATCAGATTGTCGGTCGAGGTCGCGGCGCTGTAAGCAATCCATTTTCCGGAGGGTGACAAGGTTGCGTTCCGAATCACGGTTGAACCGAGATCGGCTACCTTGATTGGCTCGCCCACAGCGGCGCCGCTATCAGGGCTGACCGGTGTTTTCCATAGAACCTCACCACGATTGAAGTAAATGCTATGACCATCCGGAGCATAGATCGGCCACGATTTGTCTCCGGTGGCTTGTTTAGTTATTTCCTGTAATCCGTTTCCCGTGACGGCGATGGACCACACCTGCGGTGAGACGGTATGGTAGTTAAGAAAAGCAACCCGCTTCCCGTCTGCGGACCAGGAGGGAGCAAAGTGTGAGCCAGGTGGACTATTGACCTGGGTAAGCTGTCTTAGTGCTCCACCCTGCGCGTTCACGATCCAGAGGGTTGAGCTACCCCTGGGCGTACCATCCAGACTCGGCCAGGAAACTTTCTGGAACGCCAACCACTGCCCGTCTGGCGACCAAACCGGATGCGAGCCGAATTCGGTCAACTGCTTCGCGACACCACCGAGCGCCGGCATCGTAAAAATGCCACCTCGCTTCATTGAGTAGTAGGCAATGCGTTTTCCATCCGGCGACCAGGCCGGATCAAAATTCTGCTGACCGTCAGTTGTCAATTGCATATCTCGGCCATCCGCCGCGATCGACCTTATGTAGATCTCAAAGTTGCCGCTGTGATCCGAGTGGTAAGCAATTGACTCGCCGTTTGGTGAGAATGCCGGGTTGGAATCCAGTCCCGGCCAACTGGTTAACTGACGAATGGTGAGTGGCAACGCAGTGGCCGGCGAATTCGATGCCTTATTAGACCTAAAACCGAGCCAGACCCCGATCGCCAGCGCGAGCACGATTCCGGCCACAGCCAATCGCATTGCCCATGACTTTTGCTGCGTGGGCTGGTGAGGCGCGGCAATCCCGGAAGGGTGTTCGTCGCTATGCGCGTGCGCCGCTGGCTCGTAATCCTTGCCGTTTGGCATCGATAAACTTTGGGACAAATTCTCTGAAGGGTTTTTAACTTCGACTTCAGCGATGAAGCGATAGCCACGCGTGTGAACCGTCTGGATGTATTTGGGGGTTTTAGGATCGTCACCCAACGTCTTGCGCAACTTTGCGATCTCTCGCACCAGAGCATTTTCTGTTACGTGTGTTCCATTCCAAATCGCGGTGAGGATCTCTTCCTTTTCCACCAGCCGAACGCGATTCTCAATTAGGAAGAGCAGCAATCGAAGGGTCTTCGGCTCAAGCTGAATCGCGTTGCCCGCTTTGAACGCACGGAACGTCGCCGGCTCGACACGCACGTCATCGAACAAAAACGCTGAGGAATTCTGGTCAGTCATAAAAGCGTCACTAAACCATCAGCCTTCACCCAAGACCGAACTCGCATCTACTCGTATAGTCCGCAGAGTACAGAAAGGTTAGAAGCAACAGCTCACAACGACAATCTCTCTCCGACATTCGCGGCGTCTTAGTTCAATTCTCTATGCCGAGAGAAGAAGCTTAACCGCGGTGCCAAACAACTACCACCCGTTCTTTTCATTAGGAGAAAAGCATATGACTCAAACCATGAAAAAGCTTGTTCCGTTCCTGAGTGTGATTGTTCTGATGTGCGCAGGCACAGTTGCGTTAGCGCAAAGTACCACACCGGTCGATTATCCCAAACTCGAGGTGTTTGCCGGCTATTCCGCGCTCGGTGATGCCGGCAGTAACGGTATCAGCGTTGGAACGAACGCGAGTGTGCCAGCAAACTATTCTGCCGAGGCGGGATTCGAGACTTCGATTATCTGGAACTTCAGTAAGCGTCTAGGTATCAAGGGCGACTTCTCAGCCCATTTCAATAATGAGTCCGCCTCGGGGCTAATTACGTCGTGCACCCCGGTGTGCACGACCGCCACCCAAAGCTTTCAGCTCAAAACCCGCGTTTACAATTTTCTGGCTGGCCCTGAGTTCAAAGCGCGCAACAGCACCCGCTTCACGCCATTCGCGCATGTGCTCGGCGGTGTGGCGCACACCAGCGCAACATTCACGACCCCCGGTCCAACACTCAATTTGTTTTTGAAGAACAGCGACAACAGTTTCGCGATGGCGCTCGGCGGCGGTTTCGATATTCGCGCCTCAAAGCGAGTCAGCTTTCGAGCCTTGATGGACTATAACCCGGTATTCGTTAACGACTCGACCAGCGGCACGCGCGACTTTGTACGACTTTCTCTTGGCGTGTTGATTCACTGAAATTGACGGCTTTGCCTCAAAAGTCGAACAAGAGGACGTTCGTGTTATTTCGTGTGTTTCGTGTATTTCGTGGATCGTACTTTTGCAGCCTAAAAACGGATCCACGAATAACACGAATTACACGAAATGTGTTGAATTCGACTTTTGGGGCAAAGCCGAAATTGACTTGTTTCCTGATTGTTGGCGTACCCTCAAAGCCTGTGTGGCGACACAGTAGAGGTCAATTGAAAACAGTGAGCGTGTCTTCAACTCTGTAGGTGCTGAGAAGTTTGGCGTCCCGTACGGGAGTCGAACCCGTGTCGCCGCCGTGAAAGGGCGGTGTCCTAGGCCACTAGACGAACGGGACGCATAAGGGGAAGTTCGCGATGTGCGGCAAGGCAGTAAAGTTATCTTACGAATTTGCGAGTGTCAAATTTCGTTATGTTTCGTGCGTTTCGTGGATTGTTCCTATGCAGCGTAAAAAACGATCCACGAATTAACACGAAGGACTACTTCGCAGATGATTTATTGAGAACCTCGGCGTCCTTCGCGATCAGTTGACTGTTCCTGATAATTGTTTCCAGTTCACGCCGCGCGTTTTTCGCCTCCTCAAGATTCATCACATCAGGATTTTTGAAAATCGCGTTGCCGACAAAAGTCATGATCGACTTGTCGAGCGCCAGGAGATTAGATTTCAACCGAGCAGTGTCAACGGCCCGCTGGTACTCGTCTTTCGCATCCGTCTCGACGTTAGGCAGGCGCAGGTTGTTTCTCAAACGATTGGCGAGCTTCCTAATCTCCGACAACGACTGCGAAATGTTTAGGAAGTTCGGTTCACGCGCCGGGATCGAGGCGGCCATCATCTTGTTATTGATTAGCTGAATCTGCTTGTAGTCTTCTGCTATCTGTTCGAGCGCGAGCTTTTGTTCCTCTGGCGTTCTCGCGTTGGCGGCCTCAAGCTCCATTTCCAACATTCGGAACTGGCGCTCCCGTACGCTGGGGTTGTTTGGCTGATCTCGTGGCGCCGGCTTGCGTACCGGGCCGTCGACGCCTTGACCGCGGCCACCCTGCGCTGCCACGAGCGCCGGTAAGAGAAGAAGGATGGCGACGACCGCAAGCCGCTGCAGAGAAATGTGGAAACTTGAATTAGCCGTTCCCATGATACTTTCCTCCAGTTTAAGAAGAGGCGGGGAGGTGCGCAGTATAGTGCTATTTCGTGTAATTCGTGGATCGTTTTTTTGTCAGCAAGAAATAGGATCTACGAAACACACGAATAACACGAAGGTGCCGGACTGTCGGTTGGACCTCGACTCGCGTAGCGTGATCTCAGCTTTGGAATGACCGGTAGTCATTCCTGCGAGCCGTCGCGAGAACTCTTCTGCGCACATCATCATGGCAATCAATCATGCCCATGAATTTTTGTCGTACCCGCGTACGCAGATCGTCGGTAACGGCCGGTGCGACTGTTCCCAAAGATGTTGGGACGGTTTGGCCATCGACGTAACGAGTTTGTGGCTCGCGAGACTGTTGTTGAGATAGGAACCTGCGAATGCCCATGGCGCGCTCCCGGAGTGACTAGTTCAAGAACAAAGCAGGGGTCTTCAAACACGAACCGAACGGGGTACGTATCGTCTTGGCAAGTGATGTTCCAATACATCTGTCACGCCAAAATGTTTATTAATTAATGAAAATATCCCGCCCCGGGACACCTCGGGGCAGGGAATCGATAGCGAAAACAATGCACCAGCGTAGACGGGCGACTGATTTCTGTCCGCTGCCACCATCGAGTTATTTCGTGTAATTCGTGGATCAGTTTTTTAGACGCTACAAAGCCATCCACGAAACACACGAACGCGCCGAAGACAAAATCGAATTTTCTGAAAAGTGAATGTTTCCAAAGTTTTGGATTCGCTTTGCGATGCGCAACCTAAAAAAACTGTTTTTTATTTAGGTTATTCCACCGTCCTCTCTATTCACGTCAGTGGAACGTTAGGTGCTTGTCTCAATATCAATAAGGCTTTTCGTGGTTAGCCACTTGTCGCCGGTATCTTCAGTTGACTCAGGTTGTTCGAAAAAATTGGACAAGCGGCCAGGTCTTGAGTACGTTTTGCAAACTCAAACAGGGGAACGCGGGCCAGAGGCAACACCGCAGTCGCCGACACCCGCATCTCTTAACCAAACCTAATTAGCAGTTCGTCTTCCCGATCGACGTTGTTTCCAACCAGACTGTGGAGGTCGTCATGAAAAAAGAGCGGTTCCTTAGAATCTGTGTTCAGGTTTTCCTTAGTGCTCTGCTCACACTCTTCACTCTTGCCAGTGTAGTTGCCCAAACCGGCTTATCGTCCGTTCGAGGGTTAGTTACCGATCCCCAGGGTCAGGCCGTGGCCGGCGCAACGGTGACGTTAACGAACACTGAAAGAAACTTCACACGCACACAGACTACAAACGAGGAGGGTGCATACATATTTTCGGCGGTGCCCCCCGGCACTTATCGACTTGAAGCGGAAGCCCAGGGCTTTAAGAAGACCGCTGCCGAGGTGCGGGCGCTCGTCGATACGCCAAACGAAGTTAATTTAGGCATGGAGGTCGGGAGCGTTTCGGAAACGGTCAACGTAATAACCGGAACCGAGGCGCCACTAAATACCACTGACGCCACGATCGGACATGCCTTCGAAAATCGCCGCATCTCAGAGCTGCCACTCAATGCGCGCAATCCAATCGGTTTGCTCAGTCTGCAACCCGGAGTCACGCGTACGGGTTTTGTAAACGGGGGCCGCGCGGACCAGGCAAATGTGTTACTCGACGGCGTTGATAACAACGAACAACAGCGCGGTCTCGATGTGGTAACTGACGAAGCGTTTGCCAGTGTGCTGCGCTCGACACCCGAATCGTTGCAGGAATTCCGCGTTGTCACTTCCAACCCCAACGCCGATCAGGGACGCTCGTCGGGGGCGCAGGTTTCACTGATTACCAAGTCAGGAACCAACAGCTTCCACGGTTCGCTTTACGAGTTTCACCGCAACACAGTCACTACTGCCAACGACTTTTTCAACAATGCCGCCGGCAGCTATGGTCCAGATGATCTTCCGGTGTTGTTAGGCGAAAAGGTGGCAGGCGAGCCGATTGCTCCGCGACCGCAGCTGCTGCGCAATGTCTTCGGAGGCTCCATTGGTGGACCACTCAAGACGGACAAAGCGTTCTTCTTCTTCACCTACGAAGGATTTCGAGAAGCTTCTGAAACACCGGTAATTCGTGAAGTTCCATTGCCCACTCTGGGCCAGGGGATTGTCCGTTACCGAACGGCGAGCGGCGCCAGCGACCCAGGTTGCCCTCCCGGTACACCCGCGGGCGTCAATTGTTTGAACGTTGCCGAAATTAACGCCGCGTACATTGCCGCCAATGGCGATACTCCCGGCGTTAACCCGCTGACGTTGGCTGTGCTCGCCGATGCGGCGAACCGGTACCCGGCAAACGACGGATCAGTTGGTGATGGATTGAACACCGGCGGATTTCGTTTCAATGCCAAGACACCCGCGAGTCTTAACACCTATATTACGCGCTTCGATTTCAACCTGACGGATCGCCAGACGCTTTATGTACGCGGTAACTATCAGCAGGATACGGTCACCCGCAACGTCTATGGCGGCCCGGATTGCGGCATTGATTCGCCGGCGGACAACATTCAATGTTTTCCCGATACTCAGCCGTTGACGATCTGGAACCATCCATATGGCATCGCCGCCGGGCACACATGGACCAAGTCCAGCAACTTCATCAACCGGTTTACGTACGGTCTAACTCGCGCAGCCTTTACCGACAGCGGCGAGTCCACCGAGAACCGTGTGACGTTCCGCTTCATCTTCGCCCCCCTTGGATATCGCCGAAAGCTTAGTCGCATAACCCCGGTCCATAACTTTGTCGACGACATCTCGTGGATCAAGGGCAATCACACGTTCAATATCGGCGCCAATGTGCGACACATTCGCAACAACCGCGAATCACTGGGAGGCTCGTTTGACGACGCGATTATTAACCCGTCGTTCTATAACGGCTCTGGTGCCGTAGTTCGAGCGCCTTTCGCAGACGTCAATGGGGCATTCAGAAACGACTTGCGTGATGCACTGTCGTCGGTGATCGGTCGTTATTCACAGTACAGCGCCAATCTTGTCTACGATGCGGAAGGTGCACTGCAACCGGCCGGAACCCCAACTCAGCGGTCGTTCGGGACCGAGGAGTATGAGTTGTACTGGCAAGACTCCTGGCGCATGTCTCCCAACCTGACGTTGAACTACGGCGTGCGATGGTCTACCTCAACGCCGGTGTATGAAACGAACGGAATCCAGGTGGTCCCGACGCCCAGCCTCGGAGAATATTTCCGGCAACGTGTGGAGAGTTCGGCCGCCGGCCAGCCTTTTAACGATCCCATAACCTTCGATATCGGCGGCAAGGCGAATGGCCGCCCTGGGTATTACGAGCAGGATTGGAACAATTTCGCCCCGGCGATTTCGGTGGCCTGGTCACCGGACTTCGGCGACAACTTCCTCGGTCGATTAATTGGCCGCGAAGGAAAGTCGGTTATCCGCGGCGGGTTCCGAATGAGCTACGACCGCATCGGCAGCCAGTTGGCGGTCAACTTTGACCTTAATAACCTGGCCGGCTTTACCTCCGCCAGAAACATTAATGCCAATACCTATGACGTAACGGCGGGCGGCGCGTTTGGATTAGGGCCACTGTTCACCGGGTTCAACCCCGACGTTCGGTCGCTTGACTTCCCAACGGCGCCTGGGCCAATCCCGGGGTCGCTGGCGTTTCCATTGACCGTGCCGTCTGATGAGGATCAGCGGATAGAAGTGTCATTGGACGACACGATCACGACGCCATACAACTACAGTGTCAATTTTTCCTATGGACGTGAGCTGGGCAAAGGCTTTGCTTTTGAAGCCAGCTACGTCGGGCGCATGGCCCGCGACCTGCTCGCCACCCGGGACATCATGCAACTGAACAACTTGAGGGATCCCGCGTCGGGCATGACGTTCTACGAAGCGATGGGGCTGCTGATTGACGCGCGTTATCGCAACGCCCCAATCGATTCGCTGCCGACCATCCCTTATTTCGATAATCTCTTCCCGTTCATGTCTCAATGGTGGGGCGATCCGGCACTGACCAACACGCAAGCCGCTTATGCGCTGATAGCTCCGGGGGCTGTCGGGGGTGCTGATCTGACTGACTACACCTTTGTGCAGTTGTTATGGGACGACAGCCCGAACTGCACTTCATGTGCGCTCGGACCCGGACCAGCAAGGTTTAACAATATGTTCTACCAGCCGCAGTTTGCGGCGCTATCTGCCTTCTCCACTGTGGCCCGTTCGAATTACCACTCTGCTCAGTTAAGTCTGCGCAAACGGTTCGGACACGATCTGACGTTTGACTTTAACTACACGCTGGGCCACTCACTCGATAGCGCGTCGGGTCTGCAATCGTCCGGCAGCTATGGGGCGGCGTTTATCGTCAACGCACTCGATCCGGATCAGAATTACGCTAGTTCGGATTTCGATGCGCGACATATCATTAACGCCAACTGGCTGTGGGGATTTCCAGTCGGCAGAGGCAAACGCTTCTTCAATGGCATGCCGAGCGTTGCCAACGCCATCCTGGGCAATTGGCAGTTGTCCGGAATCTTTCGTTGGAATTCAGGACTGCCGGTGCAGACTCCGTTTGATGGCGGTATTTGGGCCACCAACTGGAACGTGCAATCAAACGGCGTTCGCGTAAATCCGATCGACTCGTCGATCACTCGTGACGGCAGACCTAACCTGTTCAGCGATCCGACGGCAGCGTATCGAAGTTTTCGTAACGCTCGCTCCGGCGAGGTTGGCGACAGGAACGTGCTGCGCGGCGAGCCATACGTCACGTTGGACCTGGGACTTTCCAAGCAATTCAAGTTTGGTGAGAACAAGTCGTTGCAATTCCGCTGGGAGGTATTCAACGTCACCAACACGCAACGCTTCGACGCGAACACCATTGCCGACTTAGGATTGGATATCGATCCATTCCTCAGCGGTTCACCAAGCAACGAATTCGGACAATTCACATCAACGCAGACGCCTCTTAATGAGACGAAGGCGGGACGTGTGATGCAATTCGGATTGCGATTCGTATTCTAGAAGTAGAATTGAAGGTAACGAGGCGGGCGGGGGAGAAATCTCCAGCCCGCTTTTGTATGGACGTGCTTTTCCACAAAAGCTGTTTCGCACTCACTGAGACCTTTCTCATTAGCACCGCGGCTTTAGCCCGGTGAATTAAAAGGCGCAATATTTTTGTTAACCGTTTTAACGGTTTATGAGGTGAAACCGTTAAAACGGTTAGTAAATCTTAGTCGCGCGATTTTCACCGGGCTGAAGCCGCGGTGTTAATGAGAACGTCTGCGCCCTCCTGAGTAGGCGTTTCTATGCAAAGCCTCATGCGACTGTACGGCTAGTTCGCCTTCGCTTGAGAAACGTCACGACCGTAAAGCTTAATGAAACCCAGGCAATACCTTCAGCGATCGCCGCCAGAACGTCAGTCAGGTAATGCGCCCCTAAATAGATCCGGCTGAAGCCCACCATCACAATCACCAGACTCGCCAACACCAGCACAGTCGCGCGCGCGCGCAACGACCTAACTCTTACAAACAACAACAGGGCCAGTGTGCCGAAAACTACGGTTGCCGTGACCGTGTGCCCGCTCGGAAAACTGTACCCCGCAAAAGTGCGAATCGGATCGTCGAGCTCCGGCCGAGCACGCTGGAACGCGACCTTCAGCAGTCTGTTTAGCAGCATGCCGCCGCCGATGGAAAGGGTTGTGGCGGCTAACCAGTAGCGTTGTCCGCGCAAGAGTAGGTAGACACCGAGAACAGCGGCGACGATTACGCCCACCGCAGTTGATCCCAGCGACGTGACCACGATGAAGAAGGTTGTCAGGGCAGGTGTGCGGCTGCGGACCAACCACTCGCTGAGTTGCTGATCGACAATCGTGAGCGGCCGGCCTGTCATGACATGTTCCGCCAGCGCCGCCAACGTCAGCGTCATGCCGATAAACAGCAGCAGACCTAACAGTAGCTGTCCGCCGAAGAAGTGATCATGCGTTGGTTGGTCAGACATGATTGATTGAAAGCACTTAGTGGTTGGTGCGATCCGCGATGATGTCAGTACCACCTGCGGTACTGACATGGTCTGGTTACACGCGTTTCCACCCGGCTTCCACCGTATGCACAAACTCTTCCTTTGCGGCCAACATAAACTGCGCCTGGGCCGGTTGCCACTCGATTCGTTCAACACTGATCTGTGGCACGGCAACTCGAATGATGTTGAATGAATTTGCCTGCCCCCGCCCACGCGACGACGCAGCCGTACCCGCCTGGACCACCAGGGCCGAGTGACCTTCTATCTTGTAGCGCTCCGCCGAATGAGTTGTGTGACCGACATGGAGGTGGCCCGCCAGCAAGAGATCTGCCCCGCAACTTGCGAGCGCTTCCATTGCTTTGCGCGCCCGCCCGACCAGATCGCGTTCATCGTGTCCTTCGGGTAAATCAAACGGATGATGAGTCACAATCGCTTTCACCATGTTGTCATTCAACGGACATAGCTGCTCGCGCATATGGTCGATTTGCATTTCGTTGATGCGCCCACCCTTAAAGGTCAATGAACGTGCAGTATTGACACCAAGCACTGCTATTTCGTCATCGTAATAAAACGGAAAAAGATCGTCGGTAATATGCCGGCGATACTTATTGAGTGGTTCAAAAAAGCGGCTGAAGACGTTGTACAACGGCACATCATGATTCCCCGGAACTACGATTTGCGGCTGCGGCAACGCATCAAGAAACCGGCGTGCTTGTTTGAACTCGTGTGACCGCGCTCGTTGGGTCAAGTCACCGGACACCGCCACCACATCTGGTTTTAGCTCGTTCACTGCATTGATGAGCGGCTGGACCAGCGCGGGATCAACGCGGCCAAAGTGAATATCAGAAAGATGCGCAATAACTCGCATGGTAATTCGTGGTTCGTCGGGGTCGAGGTCAGTACCAACT
>DATEPF010000030.1:0-24455 GCA_035273325.1 Pyrinomonadaceae bacterium
ACGCCTAAGACGTTGTAAACGAACGCAAAGAAGAGATTCTGTTTGATGTTGTTCATCGTCGCCCTGCTCAAACGAACCGCGCGCACGATACCGCGAAGATCTCCTCTTACTAATGTTACTGATGCGCTCTCCATCGCCACATCTGTTCCTGTGCCCATAGCAATTCCAACGTCTGCCTGGGCCAACGCAGGGGCATCGTTGATTCCATCACCCGCCATTGCCACTCTTCTGCCCTCGCCCTGAAACCGCTTAACAATCTCTGCCTTCTCACGAGGCAAAACGTCCGCAACGACTTCATCGATACCGAGTCTCTGTGCGACAGCGCCGGCGGTGGTTGCGCTATCGCCGGTTACCATCACAATGCGCGAGCCGAGTTCGTGTAGTCGCCGAATAGCCTCGGGCGTTGATTCCCTGATCGGATCCGCCACTCCGAGCAGCCCGGCAAACTGGTCCTCAACACTCACGAACATCACTGTTTGACCTTGCTTCCTCAACTCCTCCGCGTGTTGAGAAGGTAAAGTCAGGTCCAGCTCCGACTCATCAAACATCGCCAAATTCCCGAGTTTCACGCTGTGACTATTGACCCGGCCACTCACGCCTTTGCCGGTCACAGATGCAAACTCATCCGTCGGATACAGTTTGACTCCGCGTTCGCGACCCCCGGCCACGATCGCGGCCGCAAGAGGATGTTCGCTGTTGACTTCTAAGCTGGCGGCCAGCTGCAGCAAGTCGTTTTCACTGGTGCCGTTAGCCGCCAAGACCGTCACTAATTTCGGCTTGCCTTCTGTTAGTGTGCCGGTCTTATCCACTACCAACGTGTCGATCTGGCCCAAAACCTCGATGGCTTGCGCATCTTTGAACAGCACTCCGGTTTGTGCGCCTTTACCCGTGGCCACCATGATCGACATCGGTGTAGCCAAACCAAGTGCGCAGGGACAGGCGATTATCAGAACGGCCACCGCATTGATCAGCGCGTAAGCCAGCCGAGGCTCCGGTCCGATCAAGGCCCAGACTATGAACGTCACAATGGCAATCGCAATTACGGCTGGAACGAAATAGGCCGCTACAGTGTCTGCCAACCGCTGAATGGGAGCGCGGCTCCGTTGCGCTTCAGCGACCATTTGCACGATTTGCGCGAGTAAAGTTTCCGAACCCACCCTCTCGGCCCGCATTACCAGGACACCAGTGCCGTTGACCGTACCGCCTATCACTCGATCGTTCGCGCTTTTTAAAACAGGTATTGGCTCGCCGCTAATCATCGATTCATCAACCGAGCTCGCACCCTCCACCACGACGCCGTCAACCGGAACTTTTTCTCCGGGCCGCACTCGCAGAAGATCTCCCGGCGTGACATCGTCCAGCGGAACATCCTGTTCTTCGCCGTTACGCATGCGACGTGCGGTGTTCGGAGCGAGGCCCAGCAACGCTTTGATGGCCGCACCGGTCTGTCCGCGTGCTTTCAGTTCCAACACCTGGCCCAACAGCACGAGAGTTGTAATGACGGCTGCCGCCTCGAAATAAACAGGTACCGCATCACCGTGACCGCGAAAAGAGTGAGGGAAGATTTCCGGGAATAAGGTGGCGACAACACTGAACACGTAGGACACAGCCACGCCCAAAGCGATCAGCGTGAACATGTTCAGACTTCGATTCACCAGCGACTGCCAGCCACGCACAAAAAACGGCCACCCACCCCACAGCACCACCGGAGACGCAAGCACAAGCTGTATCCAGGCGAGGGTTAATCCCGAAAATGTTTGCTGTACAGGTTGACCTGGAATCAGGTCACTCATGCCCAGGAAAAATACCGGGAGCGTCAGGATCGCGCTGACTACGAAGCGACGGCGCATGTCGACGAGTTCAGGATTCTCTTGGTCATCCAGAGACACAGTGCGCGGCTCGAGTGCCATTCCGCAGATGGGACAACTACCCGGCGCATCGCGAACGATCTCGGGGTGCATCGGACACGTGTATTCGGTTTTCGATCTGGGCGCGGCAACCTGCAACGGCTCCAACGCCATGCCACACTTCGGACACGACCCCGGTTTCTCCTGACGCACCTCAGGGTGCATCGGACACGTAAAGAGCTGCTGCGTGGTAATTACTCCAGGGGCCTTCACGGACCGCTCAATGCGAAGTGGTTGGATAAGTTGAGGGGTGGACTTTTGAAGGAAACGTTCAGGGTCCTGCTGAAATTTTTGCACGCAACCTTTGCTGCAAAAATAATAGGTTGTGCCTTTATATTCGAATGAACCTGCGGCCGTTTCCGGCTGGACCGTCATGCCGCAAACGGGATCGATAAACTGTGCTGAGGTTTCGCCGGGCGTCATGATCGAGAATTCGGAAGTCTCGATTCTAACGCACGTAAAAACGATCCACGAAATACACGGTTGGTGTGATTCGCGGATCGTGGTTATTTGTGTCTAATTAACGCAAGCTTGCCGCACTGTTGATCAATTCATCGTCATCCAATCCGTAGCGTTTAATTTTGGCATTTAACGTCGCGACCTTCATGTTAAGTAATTTGGCTGCTCTTCGCTGCCGGCCGCGGGTCCTGATCAACGCGTACCGAATGTTTTCTGCCTCAAAACGGTGGACCTCGTTGCGCAGGTCAAACTCAACTTCACTATCGAAAGAAGAAGATCCCCTAATTGCATCGAGCTCGTTCAGCACCGCCACGACTAACATCTTCAACGCTTCGATGCGATTGACCAGCGCCGCCTCACTGTCGTGCTCGACGTGCGGCTGCACCTGCGGGAAGCTTTGACCGCTCAGCGGAATTGTGAAAACAGACTCTTGCATAATCGAAATCCCTTTTTGCGGTCTTAATCTAAGGCGCGCGGAGCCGCGGCGTATGCACTACGCCAATCAATGTTGTAGCACTTGATTTTGCTATTCAGGGTTGTGGGGTTAAGCCCTAAAAGTCGAGCCGCCCGCGCCTGGCTGCCGGAACACAACCTCAGAGCTGTGCGAATCAAATCAATTTCGAAACGCCGCACTTCGTCGTAGAAGTTGATGCCGTGCCGAACATCCGGCGGATGAAAACTGTCGACCGCTTCCAGGGCGCCGGAGATGGCGTCCGACAATTCCCTGAGAACTCTCAAACGCACACCGTAAGTGTCCTGGGTTTCGAGTTGAAGAGCCTGCATGGAGTTACTCATTTTGACACTTCCATTTGATAAGTAATTAATCAAGAAACATCGTCCAAAAGTCGAATTCAACACGTTTCGTGTAATTCGTGTACTTCGTGTTATTCGTGGATCCGCTTTTTTAGGCTGCAAAAGCACGAGCCACGAAATACACGAAATGACACGAACAGAGTTTCACCTTGTTCCCCCCGCCCATTTCCAGCAGCAAGCAACCAACCGGCCGCCTTTTACTTCCTAATAGAAAGCTATGGCTGTGAGGTGAGCTTCACCAATAGCATCCTCAATCAGTTCCGCCGACATCAAACACTATCAGCAACCGCTCACCTCGACGCCACTCTAATGTTGAGTGACCGAGAAAGTCTTGAGAGAACCCTAATAGCTTCTTGAAAGATTTCTAAAGGGTGTGGTGATGTCAGCGATACGTAGGAAAAACCGTCATTTTTACGAATTCGGGCCTTTTCGTCTGGACGCAGTGGAGCGCCTTCTGTTCAGAGACGATGAGGTTGTGCCTTTAGCACCTAAGGTGATTGACACGCTGGTTGTTCTAATCGAACAGCGTGGACATTTGGTCGCCAAAGACGAATTGATGAAGTCGCTTTGGCCAGATACCTTCGTCGAAGAGAGTAATCTGGCGCAGAACATCTCTGTTCTGCGGAAAGCTCTGGGTGAGGAGCATGGCGCGCATCAATACATTGAGACCTTGCCTAAACGCGGCTATAGATTTGTGGCTGAGGTGAAGGAAGTTCAAGACCAAACTGCAGCGTTTTTATTGCACCGCCTGGAGAACACAAAACCGGATACTGAACACGACGAGGAGGTGTCCGAGAGGTTCCTCGCAACAGTTGTAAAACGTGAACGCTCTCCCGGCATTCGGGGATTCTCAAAACCTCAGCTCGCAGTGGTAATTGGATTTTGCGTTATCGCTCTGATCGGGGCGGCTTATCTCATTCAAGCCCGCTGGAATGGAGGTCCGGCAACCACGCCCAGGTCGATCGCGGTGCTGCCTTTTAAGACGTTCGATTCGGACAATGATTCCGCCGGTCTTGGTATGGCCGACGCTTTAATCCTGCGGCTGGCCCGGCAAAATCAATTATTGGTGCTCCCGACGAGTTCTATCTTCAAGTATACGAAACGTGACGCAGACGCGCGCTCTATCGGACGCCAGTTGGGGGTGGATGCCGTTTTGGATGGAACAATTCAGCGTTCGGGCGAACGCCTCCGCGTGACTGCTCACTTAATCCGGGTGGCAGATAACGCGACACTTTGGACCGGAAAATTCGATCAGCAAGTAAACGATATCTTCGTAGTTCAGGATGCCGTCTCCGAACAGTTAGCCCAGGCGTTAACTCTTACAATAATCAGACCCGATCCCAAGCTGCGCAAACCTTACACAGAAAACCCCGAAGCCTACGAGTTGTACATTGCGGGACTTAGCTTCTGGAACAAGCGAACTGAAGAAGGACTAACGAAGGCAATCGACTACTTCAATCGTGCGATCGAAAAAGATCCGGATTTTGCTCTTGCATATACCAGCTTGTCGGATTCTCACATGCTCATCGGTCATTACCGTTTCAGCAATCAGAGTCCGCGCGACGTATTGCCGAAGGTAAAAGCAGCGGCTTTGCGCGCCTTTGAGATCGATCCCAATCTCGCAGAAGCACATGCGGCGATGGCTGTAGTAAACGCGGTAGAGGGCGATTACCCGCACGCCATCAAGCTTTACGAACGCGCGATCGAATTAAATCCTAATCTTGCTACAGCGCGTCTTCGCTACGGTTATCTTTTGGCGCACGTCGGCCGATTGGATGAGGCCATCTCTCACATGCAACGCGCGCACGATCTGGATCCGTTGTCATCAACTGTGAACGTAAATCTCAGCGCTTACTACGGGTTGAAACAAAACTGGGACCTGAGTGTAAAACACGCTCGCATGGCCCTCGAGTTGAATCCCGAGGCATGGCAAGCGCGATTGAATTTGGGCGAGGCGCTGGAGGCAAAGGGCCTTTACCAGGAAGCAGAAACGGAATACAGGAAATTGGAAGAGCAAGGCCAACCGCTGGTTTCGAAACAGCAAATGGCTTATCTCTATGCCGCCACCGGCAGAAAAGACGAAGCCCGGGCCCTGCTTGCCGAACTCGAGAAAGCTTACGAAGAAGCGCGAGCACTTAACACCACCGAATATCAGATCGCTCTGGTGTATATGGCCCTGGGCCAGCCCGAACAATCTCTCGAATGGCTCGAGCGAGCGTTCAATTCAAGAACTATTATCAGCACCGACTTTCGCTACGGACATAAGTTCAACTCCTTACGTTCCGACCCGCGCTTTCAAGCACTACAACAAAGAGTCCAGGATCGACTTAAGGCAACTCAGGATTCCGTGGCCAGAGAGAAGCGGCAAGCTTTGAGATAGCATCCGCTCTGCATTCGTGTGTTTCGTGTAATTCGTGGATCGTTTGTTTGTAACGAAAAAGATCACACACGAAACACACGAACAGAACCAAAAAAAAAGAGGAGTGCGGAAGGCCGCACTCCTCTCAGCCAACCAAGGTTAGAAATTGAACCTCAGTACGAATTGAACCGGACGTCCGCCAGGATCATTCGTCGTCGAAATGTCCTGGTACGCCTGCGTCACCCTGCCGAAGTTAGGCACTGCGCTGGGGCTGAAGTTTGGGTTCAGTAATGCGGTGGTCCCATTTGCGGTAACAAACGCCTGATCAACTGCGGAACTACCGCCGACCAGGAAATTGATGTTGTTGAACGCATTCAGAAACTCAGCACGCAGTTCGAGATTTGTGTTTTCAGTGAAGCGAATCTTCTTCACCAAACTCAAATCGAAACGAACGAACCGTGGTCCCTCCAGGATCAGGTTGGAAAAACCGCACTGTCCTGAAAAAGCCTGCAAACAACCGTTGCTGTTGTTGGGCGCGATGTAACGACCCTGAGGTACCCCGAGCGCTGAATATCCCACCGGCGCATTCGGGTTAGCAGCCGTGGCTGGTCCACGGGTGACTACGCTGAACGCGCGTTGCGTGTTGAGCAGTATGTCGTCCGGAAGCCAATGCACTCGACGGTTCGGTAGCCGGCGGGCATCTACTGCTTCCTGCAACTCATCAACGGTCATTCCCACCAACTGCACATTGCCTAACGAGAACGGACGGCCGCTTTGAATACGGCCTGTGCCATGAAATTCCCAACCGCCAATCAGGCGATCGGTTAATCCATTGGCGCCGGTAAACAACATGCGTCCGCGTCCGAAAGGCAACTCGTAAATCCAGTTCACCTTGAAGGTGTGCTCTAGATCTTGAGGTGCGCGGAATTTCTCCAAGGCTTCGTTGTCTGCCCGCAGCGTCAGCGGCTGACTCAAAACGGTCTGACTGGAAGCGAAGAAGTTTGTAAGTGACTTGGACCACGTGTAGTTGGCTTGCAATAACAACCCCGCTGAGAAGCGGCGTCGTATTTCTAATTGCAATCCGTCATACCACGTGTTCACGTCGTTGGTCGTTAAGGACGCGCCGCCAAGTTTCCCCGGGTTCACGATAAAGAAATTCGCCGGCAGTCCCGCGGCTGCTGCGTTGGCCGCAAACAGACCCGGGTTGCCGATGATCGCGTTTGCAAACGCAAGCGGTTGAGCGAAGTTCGGATTCAGGTTAAGGACACGCGCGGCGCTGGCAAAGTTTGCACCACCCGCGGCCGTGTAACTTGCCGGATCATTCGCAGCCGAAGCCGGCAGGCCGGTAAAGAAGCCAAGGATGCTGGGCAGCGGTGAAGTGCCGGTGCCTGGTCCAAAGTAACGGAAATTGTTTCCTCGTCCGGCGTTCTGATTGGCTACCAGGTTAGCCTGGGCCAATCTGAACTCATTCAGAAAACCATTTTCGATCATGTTGACTTCGTTAAGGTTGTAACGTCTCCAGAGATCTCTCCCGCGAGTGCCGACGTAACGGGCCTCAACCACAGTGTCTTTGGAGATTTCCCTTTGAAAGCCGAGCGTCCATGAATGGACCACGCCGGTTTTTAGTTTGGGATCGAAGCCAAAAGCGGCATCGAAAAGATCGGCTTCCAGTGGAAATGTAGGCGTGCTTGGAAAAGGCGGCGGAGCGAGTGCCGCACGGTCCCTGAACAAGGTACCGAGCGGAAGCGTGCCGTCCGCGGTGTCCCGGTTGATGGTCAGGAAGCCGCCCGGATTCGATTGAATGGTGGTGACCACGTTGGCAAGACCTTCGCGTACGAAGGCCATTGAATAGCCGCCGCGAATGACGCTCTGACCCGGATTCCCAAAGGCGCGGCCAAGCAAACCGCTCTGCCAGTTGGGACTCCACGCAAAGCCCACACTCGGGGCGAAATTCTTGTAGTCCGTCGCGAAGAGCTTTTCTCCGATCGCCAACTGGTTAAACTGGGTCGGCTGGCCGGTAAGCGTGCCCGGGCGGAAGAGATTGCCTTCACCCGAAACACCAAACAGTCCGGCGTAACTAACCTTCGCGTAGTCGGCGGTGTCAGACGTGGTTGATTCCTGCGGCTCCCAACGCATTCCAAAATTTACGGTCAGGTTTGGACGAAGCCGCCACGCGTCCTGGGCAAAGATTGCGTACTGACGCTGGCGGAAACGCGCCACGAGTAAACCCGGAGTTTCGAACGTGCCGCTGGTTAGATTGGCATTGCGATCAACCGAGGTTACGCGACCGGTCAGCGTCGCGTAGAGCTGTGCCGCCAATGCGATATCACCCGCAGACGCGCCCGGGAAATTCGCCGGATCGAGGAACACGTTTTCCGCTGGATCACCGTCGGCTATTCCCAGATTGATCCTGGGAACGATGTAATCGATGTCCTGCGACCACGGTTTCACCAGCAAGTAATTGCCGCCGAAGTTGAAAGTGTGTGAACCCTTCACCCACGTGAGCGTATTTGCGAAGTTAAAGCTGGGAGTATTGCGGCGGCTGGGCCCCAGACCGAACAAGCGCAGAAACCGCTGCGGCGCCGCGACCACGGCCGAAGCGTCCGTGATGCCCAGGTCAAACAGGTTAAGGTCGAAGCCGCCCTGGTTTTCAAACTGCGACGTGGTGATAGTTCCGCCGAAGATCGAAATACCGCCCAACATTCCAAAACGGGCTTCGTTCGTAATGTTGTTGGTCAAAGTAGATCGCAACGCAGTGGTATTGCTCCAGCGCTGTGAATCCTGACCGGCGGAATTAGGAAATCCGGGGAAAGTCGGGTCAGTGTTGTTAAGGAAGTCGACTGGCTTACCGCCAAACTCCTGGTAGTTCCAGATATTTTCCAGGTGGTGATTGTCGGTGAGCTTAAAGTCCAGGCGCACCGCGGTGAAATCGCGTTGCTGGCCACCGATGCCAACGAAGCTGAAGTCTTCGCGATTTGGATCGGCTGCTCGCGGCCGAACCGAACCTTGACTAGTGGAAGCCCTGATGGCTGCGAGCAGTGGTCCAATCGTGGGATCTACGGTAGAAGGTAGACCGTTGGCTGCCGCGAGAGACAACAAGTTGACACTCTGAACTCCCGAGGGTGTCAGATATCGAAACACACCAGTCTGGGCCAGCGGGCTAAGAATCACCCGTTGACGCAACTGTTGTTCAGGCAGGCGGAAGTCTTCGTAGTTCACAAAGAAGAACGCCCGATCGCGCCCGTCAAACAACTTGGGTATTCGAATTGGACCACCGACACGCCCGCCCTGCTGGTTGAGCAGAATACGGTTGATCGGCGCTTTGCCGGTGCCCGGATCAGGCGCCAGATCCTGGTTGTTGAAGAAGTAATTGGCTGAGACCGTCGGCTCGCGGTGATACCAGTAAAGACTGCCATGCAAGTCGTTCGTTCCACTACGAGTAACGAATTTGATCTGCACCGCTCCATCACCAGAACTTTCCGCACCGGGAGTGGCGGTTGACACGGTGACTTCGTCGATCGCATCAATGCGCGGCCTGACAAACGTGAAAAAACCGTCTTGCGAACTGATCAGCTGGTCCTGAACGTCAGTACCGTCGATCGTAATATTCAGCGCGCCTTTCGGCAGGCCGTTCACCGTTGACGTACGGGGCCGCCCCGTGGTTTGAACACCCGGAAGCAAAGTCACGAGATCGAGCGCGTCGCGAGACGCCTGAGGTTGATCGATGATCTGCCGGCCGACGATGGTCGAACCGACGGTAGCGTTTTGCGAATTCAGTAACTCGCCGCCGCCACCAACGATAGTTACTGTTTGCTCCTGCGGGCCGATTTCCAGTGCGACGTTGATCGTCGATGGTTTACCAACATCGATCTTAACGTCGGTTATCACAGCCTTCTTATAGTTTGGCGCAACCACGGTGACGATGTACGTCCCCGCGCCGATGGCAGGAACGCTGAAGGTACCGTTGTCACTGGTTTGAGTTGTTAGTTCAACGCCCGCGCCACCGGTAACAGTTACCGAGGCATTCGGGACCACGCCGCTAGGATCGCTTACGGTGCCGGTCAGGGAGCCAGTAGTGCCCTGGCCCAACGCAACAGATACCGAAGCAATCAGCGTCGCGAGAATTAGCGCAAACCTCAATCGAGGTCGTTTCATGATGAGCTCCTCCTCACTTGTTTGATCGTTATTCGAGACTGAGGCCGTTTTAAGTGTCCTCACTCTTGCCGCATACGAGACTGTTCCGAATAAGGAACACTGGGGAGGTTAGGCATGCGTCTGGATAGTTGGAGGTGCAACAGTTATGCCCATGGACCACCACGACGGATTCGATTACGAGATTGCGATTTTGATCTGACGGATGACCCTGGTGATTTTCACGGAATTGGATATTGAGGTAACGATGGTTGTGAGTTTTGGATTTGCGGCCTGTCGAGGCGATCGCAAGTGTCCCGAAATTGGATCACTTTCTCTTTAGGTAGGATCGTCTCTTTGCTTAAAACGCTCGACGAATTCACGAAACACACGAAATAGCGTATATTCCGGCGCAGCCGGATATGGCGTAGAGATTAAGTCTGCGAAGGAGAGCGAATGGTTAAAGCAATTGTTGGAGTAGTGGTCGGCTACCTGGCGATGGCTATTTTGATTTTCCTGTTCTTCACCCTCGCCTATTTGGCGATGGGCGCGAACAGAGTATTCAATCCGGGGTCATTCGACCCAACACTCTTCTGGATTGTAATCAGCTTCTTCTTGAGCTTTGTTGCCGCGCTGGTAGGTGGTTACACCTGTGCCACGATCGCCAAATCGAAACGTGCGGCGCAAGTTTTGGCCGGACTGGTATTGGTGCTTGGAATAATCGTCGCGATACCGGTGTTAACCTCGGGCGGCACCCGGCCCAACAATAGACCAGGCGACGTATCAAACATGGAAGCAATGCAAAAGGCGCGCACCCCGGGCTGGGTAGCTTTGATGAATCCGCTCATCGGCGCAGTGGGAGTTATGGTCGGGGCAGGACTGAGGCAGGCGCGAACAGGGCGCGACTAAATATCAGGGCCGGCGTTTGAAATGGTTTTCTGAGTAAACAGAAAACTCTTTTCCGGGAGGCGCAAGCTCAAACACTTCTATAAACTCATTCTCATTAAGAATCTTCCAGGTCTCTCTGGCCTTATAACCCGCAGGTAAGTTCTCAAGGTTCTCCGACAAAAAAACTATCGTCTTGCCGTCCGGTGTAAGTGTTTGGGCGTAATACTGCGTAACAAACCCCTCCACGTGAAACTGCCGCAGCACGTGAAGTTTCCGCACGCGGTCGAAGCTGATGTATCCCCAGTCTTCATGCGTCTCGCCCTTCGGGTTCCGCGTTTGAGGTTCATAGCGGGATTTGTGCGTGACGTTAATGAATTTGTTGTTGAGCACCAGTTTGTATTCGCGTTCGAGAATTGAAGTGCCAGGCTCACCTTTACCTGTTCCCATCCACGTTCCAACGAAGAACCGGAAGTGCTCCCACGTATCGGGCTTAACAGTAGTCTGAGCAGGCGTAAGAAGAGGGAGAACGAGAACAACGAACAGCATGAATGGTTTCATCTCACCCTCCCCAGGCTAATTGGTTCGTGTCGTTTCGTGTAATTCGTGGATCGTTTTTTAAGCTGCATAACAGCATCCACGAAACACCCGAAATAACTCGCGATCAATCAAAACGCAATGCTGTAGCTCATACCGGGATCACGTCCCTTGACCATGATTAGTGAAAAGGCGTGTCGACCATGAACGTAGTTCAGCAGCGGATGAACATTCACACCATTGAACGTCGCAAGCAATGAAAACTTTTCACTTAGAGTAATACTCAAACCACCAATCGGCCTCAAACGATCTTCATAAGTTCCATAAGTGACTCCCACGTAGGGCGCAATCGGCAGGCCCGTTTCGCGATGAAGGTTCTTACTTAGCGTTGCATAAAACGACTGGCCTGAAGGCGTACCAATTCGATCAGTACTGGTGCCGATCATCAGGGCCGGCCGCTTTTCAGTCTCAGTCAACAAAAGAATGTTTGCCAGCGGCGCGACTTCGCTCGCGCGCGGATTGTATTCGATGCCGGCCTGGATGCGCGGGTGGAATTTATAGGTCAGCGTGGTGCGAACTGCGGCGCGCGGGATCTGGTTTGTGAGTAGCCGAACCCCTAACGTCCACCGGTGCTTTATGTCGTGTCCTGCCCCGCTCACGGCGCGGCCCTCGCCGGGTCAAAGCGGTCAACTCGGGACAGACGATGCGGCGATCTTTGACTGACGAGCTGCAGCGATCTCTTGCTTTAGTACTTTTGCGTCTGACGCAAGAAGAATATCAATCTGTTTCTTAAGGTAGTCGCGAGTGATCACTCCATTCTTGACCGCGAGGAGCTTGCCGTCACGTCCGACAACCGCCGTTCCCGGCAGAGCTGGTCCCAGTCCAAACTGCTTCATCTCTTCTGTGGTGGCGCCCAGCCATACTGGAAAATTTATTCCCGTCTCCTTGATAAAGCTTACGACCTTTGACCGGTCCGTTAACACGTCGGCTGAAGCGCCCACCACCTGCACTCCCAGCGCTGCGTATTCATTCTGAATCGCAGCCAGATCAGGCATTTCTTTTCGGCACGGAATGCACCAGGTGGCCCAGAAATTCAGCACTACCACTTTTCCACGATAGGCGCTGAGTTTTTGTTCAACTCCAAACAGATCTTTGAGCGACAGATCGGGTTGGGTACCGATCGCGGCAGACTCCTGGGCCAAAATTCCTTCACCGGTAACAGTCAACGCGTCCAGCGCAATGAACTGCTTGCCCTCCGCAGAACGCAGGCGGCCGGTAACACTAACCGTTTTGCCAATGTACTGAAGCCAGGTCTCGGGTGGTTTTTTTAGCTTTCCTTCTTCGACCAGGACCAACCGGTAATCGTCATTCTCTTTGACTGCAATTGCCGGGGGAATATTGTTCTCTGCGCAGTCGCGCGCGCAATCCATGTCGGCCGCTGTTCCGTAAACCGTGGTTTTGCGGTCAGCTTCAAACCAACAAACAGAGCATACAAACTGGCCTTCCAGCTTTACTGAATCCGAGGTTTGACCCGAAATGATTGCGGGCATCAACAGCATCAAGCAAGACACCAATGCGGCGTGAAAATAATGTTTCATTTTTGAGTGCTTACGTTAATTTCGTGCGTCTCGTGGATTGTCTTGTTGCGGTCTAAAAAACAAACCACGAATTACACGAAATGACACGAAAAGTTTTGTTTAGTTTTCCGATGCGTATTTTTCGATGATGATCTGGCGGACTTGTTCCGGCGTTTTCTTTTCTTCCTTCTGTAGCCGGTATGCCAGGAGCGCTTCATCTACGCAGACGGCGCACTGCGAAGCATGATCGTCGACGAAACAAGTGTGAAGACTCTTGTGTCCAAACGTCTGATCGCAGTAGCAATAACATGGCAGCTGGGCCAGCGTACCCGGAATCTCTTTCGCCGCCGCATACGCCTCTCGGGCTTTGCCAAAAAAGTTTGCAGCCGGCAGCGTCGGAGGTAGATCACCAACCTGCGATGCGTCCATGAACGCGGGCACGGGCGGCTTCTGGCGCGGCGATGCGTGAGACGCCTCATCATGAGAAGCAGTAGTCGCGCGACTGTCGGCAACGCGTTGAGACTTTGAAGGGGAATAAACGAGTAACAGTAAGCCGGCGCCTAATGCGAGTACGGCAATCAAACCGAATAACAACCTGTTTTTCATGTAGTTCAGTTTACCTCAATGCTTCATATTTCCATGCCCGCCCGGGTGGCCGGCATGCGTCATCTTACCCGGGCGCACCCGTAGAAAGAGACGATAGGATACCGGATTGTTTCCGTAAATTGGATCCAGCGTCGACGGTTTTGAATAAAAAGTAATGTCACTGCCGATAGCGACGCGCAGTTTGTCGTTCGTATAAAAGTCGCGCGCGCCGCCGAAGGTGTAGGCTCCGATCCTGAAAGACGGGTGATGATCAGCTAATCCCAATAACAAACGATCCTCGTCACGCAGCAGTTGGTTTTTATCAACTAACTCAAGTCGTGTGTACAGGTAATTCTTATCGAGAAAGTTTACCGTCGACTCGGCCACGTAGCCGTTCAAATTGAAGACGTCATCGCCGTGGTTTTCGTGATTACGCCCCCATATCAAGCTGGTGGCCCAGTAACCTTCGGACAACGGTTTGTTGTAACTGATGGACGCGGTCGTGCGGCGCACATCGCCGGGCTCTAAAGCTTCCGGGTTTCGCAACAACCCGTGACTCACCTGCATGGACCAATTGTTGTTTGGCGCAAACGACAAACGTACAGAGCGAGACGTCCAGGGGTTCGCTTCAAAATTGTAGCGGTTCTCATCCGGCTCGCGTCCATTGAAGACCGAGCCTTCCAGTTTTAACCAACGATAGGTAAAGCCGGTGGTCAGGACTCCAAAGGTAATGTGCGATGAATCCTGCAGGTGATGAGAGAGGGCAGCAGATGGATTTTCTGACGCCGACGCGCGATGCATAAATGCGGTGGGGCCCAGGGCCGGCTCGCCGGGATAACCGAAGTAGGCGAACCAGGTAGCGCGATCTCCCACTGGGACTGTGTAGGTCGCCGACAGTTCCATGAACAAGTCGTGCGGATGTTGTGCATCAATGATGGGCCGGCCTTTGTAGGTTTCCCCCGTTTGAAACAGCAATGGCGATCCACCGGGGGCAAAGGTAAACGGCTCAAAGCTGAACATGCCCCGCAGTTCCAGTGTGCCTGGTCCAACTTTTCGGAACGCCATCGGCATAAACCAGTTTGCCGATTCAAATTTGGTTACACCTCTCGGGCCACCCTGTGCGTTCAAGCCAACGATTGCGTTGTAATGAAACATCAACAACCAGTCGCCCGACGTTTTGTGATGCATGTTCATGCCGGTCGAAGCAGGTTGCCATGATGTTCCCGATGCGAGTTGCCCCATCGGAAGGACGTTCTTTGTATTGTTACCGACGCGGATGCCCATCTCGTCGTCCGTCATTACGAGTAGAGATTCTTCTGCCGGAGCAGCCTCATTGTCGTGAACGTGATCCGAAACTGAAGTCGGGGTAGCGGGCGGCGCCGGATGTCCGACGTGCTCATCGTCGGGACTGGCAACGGGTGAAGGTTTTGGTCGCGGCGCCGGCGCGGCCGCCGGTTTTGCCGGCATCGTATGTCCTTCGTGCTCCGCTCGTGGAGTGGCTACTGGCGAGGGCCTCGGCGCTGGGGTTACAGCGGGCTTTGCTGGCGCCGGTGTATGTCCTTCGTGCTGACCAAACACAGCAGGGCTACTACACAAGACGAGAGCCAGCGAGAAAGCAAAACTTAATCTTTTCATTTGTACTTCGAGGGAGCGCGAATACGCGCCCCCTCGCCCTCCCTTACTCGTTACCCTTGTTTCTGTTTCTCTTTCGTTTTCATCTGGCAGGAATCGCCGCTGCAACAGCAGCATCCATCTTTGTGTGAATGCTCCTTGCCTTCGTGTTTCTGCGCATGCTGTTTGTCATTATGCTTCATCGAGCATGAACCGCCCATGCAGCAACATGACTCCATTGCACAACACGACTCCTGTTTTTTGTTTTCAGTCTGCGTTGCATTCTGAGCGAAGCCCGCACCTGCAAAAGCCAGGGCAGCCGCCAGAATGAACCCAAGCGCAAAAGATTTTGCGTTTTTCATTTTAGTCTCCTCGTAGATAAATGACTCGACGCTCGCGAATACACGAGTGCCCGGCAATGTCAGAACTTAGTCTGACACTAAAAATTCGGATCTACTGGCGGAGTTCTAAATCAGAAAGGTACAACAGCGGAGATAGGTGTGCCCACGATTGGGTAACGGAGATGTTGTTGATAAAGCGAGCTTCTGCTCCCTGCCAGGCTGGACCGGCAGCGCGTAACGCGGAACTTCGACCGCACTCGACTCGTCATCGCGCGCCTTTGCGACGGACATCGCGCGCGAAATTGCGAAGGGGCACGCTCTCATCCCGCTCGTCGAAGACTCGTTTAACTTCGTGGAGGATGAATCAACGTCAGCGGCCCGGTGAACCGGCGAGGATTGATCGCTGGTTTGCTTCCTGGTTGCACGCGCTTTCTTTTTGCAGCAACTGTGTCCCTCAGTTGAGGCACACGCGTCGCCTTCAACAACGAGCGTCGAAGCCTGGGTGGAACTTGAAGATGAATCGTGATGATCGGCAGGAGCGGCCGCGGCCATCCCTTCGCAGCCTAATAAACAACCGGCGCCCGCCAACCAGAAAGCGAGAGTGATAACCGCTACCTTGCGGACAAGTTCGGTGGGAGAAAACAGCTTCATCTGCCGGTGAGTTTATCGATTCCCTGTCCGGTTTGTCGAGCAGATCACCAGTCTCATTTCGTGTGCTTCGTGGATTCGTCTTTTATGACAACCGAAAAACGCTGAATTAAACATTGGGGCTAAACCAGCAAATCATTACTTTTTTCTTGCGCTTCGCACCTGTCGAGCCTAACGGCCCAATGTTGGTGTAACGTAGCCGCATACGCTTTAGTAATTAGACTATAGGGTTGGGGGACACGGATGGATCTCGATAAAGACAAGATTGTTACTCAAGACGAATTAAATGAACCGGCGCCCGTCGATCAGGTTGAGGAGCGCGTCGAGGCAGAGATGAAGAAACTTAAAGGTGAAGCGAAGAGACAAGTCGCTGACGGACTGTCCGATCCGGAACTAGGGCGTGAAGGCGACCGTTTAAAAGAAGAAGGCCAACGTGAGCTGGATGATGCGAAGAAGGTGTAGCTGCTAATCAGCCGGCGCCTTCTCGGTCAACGCTTCCTCGATAGCCGCCTTCAGCTGCGGAGGAGTCGATGAAGGATTGAAACCGACAAATCTTTTTATGACTCGTCCGTCGCGCGCAATCACAAAGCTCTGCGGGATTGCGTCGCGACCCTGCATGAGGGTAAGAGCAACTTCCGGAGTGGCCCAGCCGATCCGGTAATTGACTTCGAAGTCCTGGACAAACTGCCTGACTTTGTCTGCTGACGCTTCGGGGTTCTCAGTAGACAACCCAATGATCTCGAGACCTCGCGCACGATTTTCCTTGTAAAGGTTAACCAGCTCCGGCGTTTCCACGCGGCATGGCGTACACCACGTGGCCCACAGGTTTACCACCAGCACTTTGCCGTTGTAATTCGAAAGTTTGATCGGAGCGCCGGTCAGCGCTTTCATTTCGCTGTCCAGAACATTGGCTGGGAGCGTCGTCACCACGGGCCGAGGCGCGGGCGCATTGCGTACTGGCGCCACAGTCGTGGCGGGAGTCGGGGCCGGCGCTCTGGTTTCGTCGTGGGAATTGCAACTCGAAACGCCGAAGGCCGCGAATAGAGAAAGCACTACTACAGTGAAAGCCAACCGTGTGGGCGTCCAGAGCGGCCGATGAGACTCTCCATTGATGTCGGGCATCTAGTTGTTGTCCTTACCAAAGCGAAACGATTCAAGGACTACCGGCATTTCACCTTTTTCACCAACGTCTTCAACACCGGATATTTCGGGTGCTAATGAGGTAGCCAACAAGAGCAGCGTTGCACCCGTTGACGGGCCTTCAGAGCCAGGCGGTACAAAGATCACCCGTCCCCAAACCTTAACGTCGCCTTTTTCCGTACCCTTGGCCTCACTCTCAAATCGCATTTCATAAGCATCAAGCGAGTTGACCGTCGTCGGACCTTCGGAAACTTTGCGATAACCGGGAAAGGTCTGGGCAAGGCTGGCTCCGATCTTTTGGGCGACTTCCGGGAAGGTGGATTCATCAGCCGCGTACGTGCCTTTGCTGGTGTACCAACCTACAGCAAAGTTCTCCTGAGTAAAGTTTGGTTCTATCCTTCGTTCCACCTTCGCATAATTGCTTGCGCCAGGAACTCCGGCCTCGGGATCTTTCTTCCAGTTGTTCGGATAATAAAAACTGAAATCGAAGTAGTGCTCAGCAAGCCGTCCATCCAGGTTGCCCTGTGAGTTGGTGAACTTGACTGTGCCCGGCGGCGGCACGTAAGCGCTATCAGCTACCGGTTCAGTAGCAACGTTGGCGTTCTCGTTGGTTGCCGTGTTTGTATTCTCGTTTCGCACCACAACGTCGCGATCCGGTTGAGCATTTTCCAGACGAGGACGGATTACTATGAAGTACGCCGCGGCAATTGCGCCGACGCCCAACACCAACAGCAGCAACAACAGACCGACGATCATCGGAACTTTTGACTTACCCTGGCGAACGGCCGGTGGTGCAGCCTGCTGCGGCAGCTGGGCCGGCGGCGGGCTCGGCGCCTTAGGTACTGCACGATCAACAACCGTAGCGCCGCCAATCTGGTCCGTTTTTGCATTCTTCAGAAACTCGGTAGAGGCTGCAGAGGCACCGGTTCGACCAGCATCGGGGGGCGGCGCCGATGCGGCGACGGTTCGATTCAGGTCAACAGTCGGAGGGGCTGGAGGAGTAGGCTGGCCGGCGAGATTCGATGTTGAAATGATTGTCGCGTTCGGGTCGAAGCCTTCATCCGCAGACACCAGCGGAGCCCCATCAAGTGTGCAAAACTTTTGGTTACCGTCCGGATAACTGCGATTACATTTGGGACAACGTTTCATTCGGACATCCGCTCCTTAAGTAGTCCTATCATCCACCATCAACGGGCCTGGGCCAGCTTCCGTTCCAAATCACGATTTGTGGGATCGAGTTGTAGCGCTCTTTGATAAGCGCGGGCGGCCCCCGCCTTATTTTTCAACTTCATGAAGCCGTCGCCCACTCCTTCAAAACCGAACTCGCCGGATAGTTGTTTGCGATCGGCAGTGGAGGCGAGGTCGGCAGCGCGCTCGTAAGTGACTTCTGCTTCTTCAAAACGATCCAACGCGAGATAGGTGCGGCCCAGGAGTGTTAAAGGCTCAAATGCTTTCTGATTAACTTCGTGCGCCAATTTCAGATGAGGCTCGGCTTCCGAAAACCTTTTAAACACCACCAACATGCGGCCCAGCATGTAAAGCGCCTGCGCGTTGCGCGGATCAAGCTCCAGTGAACGCTTCAGGATTGGTTCAGAGTTTTGCCATTGCTGTTCGGCTTGCAGTGATTCAGCTATCAAGTTGAGTGTGGCTGGATCCTTAGCCAGAGTTGCCGCCTGTTCATAAAGTTTAACGGCCTCGTCGCCCCTGCCTAACTTATTTAGTGCCCGAGCGAGATGAGCGTAAGCGGCGGCAAACTGCGGGTCGAGCTCAACAGCGCGACGATAGGCGTGTTCTGTTTCGTTGTTAACTAAACCGCGTGCCTGCAGTGCCACACCCAGGCGATCCCACGCCACTGCGTTCTTCGGTTCGATCTGAACTGCACGCCGGGCAAATGCCTCGGCATCGGCCAGACGTTTCGCATTGCCCGCTCCGGTTCGCGGTTGGACCAGCACGACGGATAATGCAACCAGCGATTCGACATCGGACGGCGCCCACGAAACCGCGTTGCGGTATGAAGTTTCGGCGGTGTCCCAACGTTGCTGATCGGTGTAGACGTTGCCCAGTCCATATGCGGCGCGCGCATCGCGTGGTTTAAGTTTCAAGACCTCCTGATACGAACTTTCCGCTTCGGCAAAACGGCGCGCATCGCGAAACTCGTTTCCTTTTCCCAGCAACTCTTCAACACGCTCTTCGACGGCTGCATTGTTAACCGGAGTGCGCGTTGGACCACGACGTATGACAGGCGTTGCCGGTCTACTGGTGCGCTTTTTAGTTTCCGGATTCCGGGGTCTGAAGATACCAGCGCCGCCGCCGACACCAACGTCCTGACCGTTCACCGTGTTAAGCGACATCGCCACCGTAACTGCAATCGCAGCGACGATGGAAACTAACCCAAAAATCGAAAAACCTTTCATTCGATCCCCCTCAGTTACTTTTGATTGCGTCGAATAACACGACAATGGCTGGTAAACACTCTAAATCGGGTAAAACGAATTGTAGCCTAGTTTGCGGGATATGAGCTAATGAGGATTGTGGTGCGGAATTATTGGCCACGCACCAATCGAAAGCCGAAATTCGGATGTCTTAACGTTGGTTCAAACCAATCGCGATAGGTGGCTGAAATCGGGAGTTGCCGGTCGGCTGGATCGCTCGCGTACGATCCACCTCGGACTACGATCCATTCTTTGTTCGCGTCAGGAATGTCCGCCGCGCCCGTGTAGACCGAAGCTTTAGAAGAGGTCCACTCCCACGCGTTGCCGATTAGATCCACAACTCCCCAGCGGTTCTTGCCATCTGCATAAGTTCCGACCGGTCGCGGGCTTGCTTCCTTCACCACGGCCCGCCGCTCCTGCCAGGTATTGCCCCAGGGATACGAAAGGAACTCGCCGCCATTACGCGCTGCAAATTCCCACTCTTCTTCCGTCGGCAACCTGTAAGTCACGCCATCACGCTTCGATCTCCAGCTGGCGAAGGCTTCAGCATCTTTTTGGGAGACGTTAACTACGGGCCACTTTTCCTGTCCCGGCAGCGGTTGGCCACGCACCCAATGACTGGGAACTTCGTAGTTCGCATCGCGCACGAAGTCAGCGTACTCCGCGTTGGTGACCTCGGTGCGATCCATGAAAAACTTTTGCACAGTCACTTCATGGGCCGGCCGCTCCTGTGGTGGTCCAGTGTTACGGCCCATTTGGAAAGTCCCGCCGGGAATTTCGACGAGGTCAGCTTTGATTGACTCCTGGCCGACCGGTGGTTGGTTCACAACTGCCGGAGGACCAGGCGGGACCGTAGTTGAACTGGAACGTGTTAACAGGAACGCGATGATCGCCCCCGCAATCAACAACACTAAAACAATTCCGCCACCAATCATCAATAAGGAATTGTTCCTGGATTTAGCGGGGATTGAGATTTCCATCCGCTCGGGGGCAACACCGGGATAGCTGTTGTTTCCGGGGACAGTGGCGGGAATGTTTTGACTAACCTGGGTGGCCTCAACATCAACTACTCCCACGGACGGTGGCATGCTGGTAGCCAGGCGCGCGAGCCGTTCTTCCAGTTCGCGCGCCTGCCGTTCTACGCGTTCCATCTGTTCGCGTTGTTGGCGCTCCCGCTCTTCTTTTTCTTTCTGTTGCCGTGTCAGCTCTTCCTGGCGATGTCTTTCTTTTTCCTGTTCGGCTTTTTGTTTTCTTTCTTTCTCTTCCGCAGCCAGCTTGCGCGCTTCCGCCTCACGCGCCAGCTCTTCACGAGCGAACCGATCCTTGTGCTCCTGTTCACGATCGTAATCCGCCTGCGAGATAGCCAGTTTCTTTTGCTCGCTCGGACTTAGCGCCGCGGAGCTGATGCTGCCCATGGAAGACTCGCCACGCGTTTCTACCTGCGTCTGATCGGCTTTCGCACTGCCCGTTGATAGCTTCGAAACTGTGGCCGGAGACAGCAAAGTCTCATGCACTTCGAGCAGGCCGGTACTACGGCTGGGCGAGGTTGAAGCGGCGACCGCGTCTCTGAGCTCGGAGATTAACTGATCCACCGATTCCATTCGCGCCGCAACATCTTTTTCCAATGCTGCCTGCACCACAGCTTCAATACGCGGAGAGATTTCAACGCCGAACGATTTAAAACTCGGGACCGGCAACGTGAGGTGTTTCTTCATGATCGACGGGATCGAAGAGCCTTTGAACGGCACATCCCCAGCCAGCATCTGGAACATGATAATTCCCAGGCTATAAATATCGGCGCGCGCGTCCGGCTCATCGTCTGACCATTGCTCTGGCGCCATGTAAAACGGCGACCCCATCATTCCGCTGGTCTTCGCCTGAACGAATGACCCGAGTAGTTCTCCCGACTTTATCTTTGCCAGACCGAAGTCGAGGATCTTCAGTCCTTCAGCGATGGGTATGTCGGTCTGGGCCATGATGTTCAATGGCTTCAGATCTCGGTGCACGATGTTTTGACGATGCGCGGCAGCTACTCCGGAACCGATCGCACAAATGAACTCAAGGGCGCGGTCCGGGGCCATGATCTTTTCGTCAGCCAGGATGTCCTGCAGCGATCGCCCTTTGACGAATTCCATTACCAAAAACGGCATGGTTCCCCGCACCACGCCAAAATCTGTGACGGCGATGATGTTCTGGTGACGAATGGCAGCAGCGGCCAGCGCCTCCTGACGGAAACGCGTAACCAGCATCGGATCGTTGCCGACGAGATCCGGCAAGATCACCTTGATAGCGTGTGAAGTTTTAAGAAAGATATGGCGGGCCTGAAAGACGACGCCCATTCCACCCTGGCCCAGCCGTCGCTCTAATTGGTAGCGCGCGTCGAGGATCGGTTCACCGACGAGCGATGGCGTAGTTGCATCCCCGTCTTGAGGGCAGTGAATGATGTCGTCAGGGAAACAGCGCCTACAGGCTGGGCATTCTTTCATTTATTGCTCGTTACCAAAGGGGCCGGTTAAGTTGGCGTCGCAGGTCGATTCTAATGGCTACTATGGCGGCAAGCAACCACCAAAGTGAGGCGCGCCAATGGTTTGACGTTGACGCGCTCTCTCTCACTGTCAGCGAATGACTATATTCACTAGTCGCTGCGGCACCACAATCACCTTCACGATCTGGTGGCCGGCGACGATTGACTGAATTTTCTCATCCGCGAGTGCCGCACTCCGGAGTTCTTCCTCGCTCACCTGCGGCGACGCCATCACCCGCGAACGAAGTTTGCCGTTGACCTGGATAGGTATTTCGAGTTCTTCACTGCGCGCCAACTCCGCGTCTGCTTCAGGCCACCGTGCAGACGTCAATAACCCGCCCTGGTGTCCCATGGCTTCCCACATTTCTTCAGACACATGCGGGGAGAACGGCGCGAGCATAATCACCAGCGCTTCTAACGCCTCGCGGACGGCAAACACATCGGCTGCCGAGGCCGTCGCCGGATTCGCATTAAACGCCATCAACTCGTTGAACAATTCCATCAACGCCGCGACGTTGGTGTTCAGATGAAGTTCTTCAAAGTCAGCCGTGACCCTGGCAATTGTTTGATGAGTCTTCCTTCGCAGTCGCCTGGAGTCGGAACTGAACTCCAATTCTCCGGCGGTAGACGGCTGGTTCGACAAGCGCTCCTGCCAACGCCACACCAATGTGTAGACACGGCGCAGAAATCGCACGGCGCCTTCGATTCCGGTTTCAGACCAACGCAACTCATTTTCCACCGGAGCAGCAAACAGTATGAACAGCCGCGCGGCATCAGCCCCGAATGCCTCAATCATTTCGTCTGGATCGACACCGTTGCCCAAACTTTTGGACATGGCTTTCCATTCGTCAGTTCCCTCAACACGATTGGTAACCATTCCCTGAGTCAACAGTCGCTTCACAGGCTCATCATGCGACACGAGTCCGATGTCGCGCATGAACTTGTTCCAGAAGCGCGTGTAGATCAAATGCATGACTGCATGTGAGTCTCCGCCGATGTACTGATCCACCGGGGTCCACTCTTTTGCAAGGGCAGGATCGAAAGGCATCGAATCATTTCTGGGATCCAGATAACGGAAGAAGTACCAGGATGAATCGACGAAGGTGTCCATCGTGTCTGTCTCGCGACGGGCTGGCCCGGCGCAACGCGGACAATTCGTATTAACGAATTCCGCCACGCCTGCCAGTGGTGATTCACCCGAACCGGTGAACTCTGCATGGTCCGGCAACTGCACCGGCAGATCTTTTTCGGGCACAGGAACGGTCCCACACTTCTCGCAATAGATGATGGGAACGGGTGCACCCCAGAAACGTTGACGCGAAATGCCCCAGTCACGAATCCGGTAGGTAACCGCCGGTTCACCGAAACTTCCCTGCTGGGCATGCTGAGCCATCTCCGTCAACGCATTCTCGGAAAGTTTCCCGCTCCAGTCGCCGGAGTTGACCAGGATGCCGTAATCCGTAAAAGCATGAGGCATGGCGCGGGACTGATCCTCCTGGACCGGGTCATGCGCTATTTCTTCCTGTTCGTGGGAAATGCGCTCGATGACGCGCCGGATCGGCAGCGAGTACTTCTGCGCAAACTCGTAATCGCGTTCATCATGGGCCGGCACGCTCATCACCGCGCCAGTTCCATATTCCATCAATACGTAGTTGCCGACCCAAACCGGCGCGGTCTCTTCGTTGAAAGGATTGATGGCCAGGATACCGGTGTTCATTCCTTCCTTTTCTTCTTCTTCAGTCGTGTTGGCACGCTCCGCTCGTTGAGCACGGGCGCGGGTACCAAAGACATCAATCTCGTCCTTCAGCACTGATCCCTTCATCAGTTCATTCAACAGCGGATGTTCCGGCGACAACACTAATGCCGTGGCGCCGTAGATAGTGTCGATGCGCGTAGTGAACACCCGAATCTTTTGCTTGGTGCCTTTTACGGCGAAGTCGACAAACGCGCCTTTACTCCGCCCGACCCAATCGCTTTGGCGTTTCAAAACTTTCTCAGGCCAGGTCGCTTCAATTTGCTTTATGTGCTCGACGAGCTCTTCCGCGTAATCAGTGATTCGCAAGAACCACTGCTCGAGGTCACGTTTCTCCACTGCCGTCCCGCAGCGCCAACAGACGCCGCCAGATGACTGTTCGTTCGAGAGCACCGTTCCCTCTTTCGGACACCAGTTCACCGGCGACAACTTTTTGTACGCCAGACCCCGCTCGTACATGCGCAGAAAGAACCACTGGTCCCACTTGTAATAGTCAGGACGGTGGGCGGCGATCTCGCGCGACCAATCGTAGCTGGTGCCAAGCCGCTGCAATTGTCCACGCATGTGCGCGATGTTTTCTTCGGTCCAATCGCGGGGATTGACGCCGCGTTTGATCGCGGCCTGTTCCGCAGGTTGGCCAAAGCTGTCCCAGCCGATGGGATGCAGCACGTTGAAACCCTGGAGGCGCTTGAACCAGGCGAGCGCGTCGCCGATGGCGTAGTTGCGCACGTGCCCCATGTGCAGGAAGCCTGA
>DATEPF010000031.1:0-8696 GCA_035273325.1 Pyrinomonadaceae bacterium
TTGGGTTCGTAACTCGCTCATCCATGTCATTTTGAGTTGTGGGTTTGCCTTTACGCTGTTGGCGATTTACGTTTTGCTGACAACGTTGGTCGGTCTTCAATCGCCGAACAGCTCATTGCTGACAACCTTGCGTGTTCAGTACGTGATCAGTTTTCATTCCGAAGTGCTTACTTACTGGGCGGTGATCGGTTTGAGTCATGCGCTGGATTACTATCGCAAGTATCGAGAACGTGAAATTCGCGCGTCGCAACTAGAAGCCCAACTTGCGCGTGCTCAACTCGATGCGTTGCGCATGCAGTTACAACCTCATTTCCTGTTCAACACCCTGAATACGATCTCGGTTTTGATGAAGGAGAACGTGCAGCTCGCGGATCAACTGCTGTTGCGACTCAGTGATCTATTACGCCTTTCTCTGAAGTCCACCGATAATCATGAAGTTGCGCTGCGCGATGAGTTGGAGTTCCTGCGTAACTATCTGGAGATCGAGCAAACACGTTTTCAGGATCGATTGACGGTGCGTTATGAAATTGACGAACAAGTGTTTGACGCACAGGTGCCAAATCTCATTTTGCAGCCACTGGTTGAAAATGCGATTCGGCATGCCGTGACCCCGAAACCCGGGAAGAGCACGGTGGAGATACGAGCGACCCGCCGGAATGGCAAAGTCGAACTTCAGGTACGCGACGATGGACCCGGCTTACCGTCTGTGACACACGGCAATGGGATTGGCTTGTCTAACACGCGCGCGCGTCTCGATCAGTTGTATGGGTCGGCGCACACCTTTGAGCTATCGCCGGCCAACGGAACTGGATTGCAAGTCACCGTTACTTTGCCATTTCACACCGCTCGCAAACGAGAGAACTGATGCACAAGATCAGGACTTTGCTGGTTGATGACGAGCCCATTGCGAGGCGCGGCATCCGGCAGCAACTGCAACAGGAAACGGATGTGGAAATCATCGGCGAATGCGCCAATGGCCAGGAGGCAGTTGCCGCCATCCGCACACATGCGCCCGATCTCGTTTTTCTGGATGTACAAATGCCGTTGTTGAATGGATTTGGAGTTGTCGAAGAAATCGGCGTGGACCAGTTGCCGGCCGTTGTCTTTGTTACTGCTTACGACGAACATGCGATACGAGCGTTCGAGGTAAATGCCCTGGATTACCTCTTGAAGCCGATCGAACCACGCCGGTTTCAAAAGACACTCAGTCGCGTTCGCGTTCAACTGGTCAATTCATCGGAGAAGCAATTAACCAAGAAATTGTCGGCGCTTTTAGATCAGATGGAAAATGCTGAGGCGCTGATTCCCAACCAACCGTATTTGCAACGCGTTGTTATCAAGGAACACGAACGCGTGGTAATGCTTCCCGTTGACGATATTGATTGGATCGCAGCGCATGGGAATTACGTGCAGATCCACACACGCTCAAAGACTCATCTGTTGCGTGAAACCATGGACGGGATGGGGCGCAAACTTAATCCTGCAAACTTTGTCCGCCTGCGACGCTCGACTATTGTTAACGCGGAACGTGTTCGGGAATTAAAGCCCTTGTTCAATGGCGACTATTCAGTCTTCCTAAAAAACGGCGTCGAGCTAACGTCCAGCAGACGTTATCGTAAGAACCTCGATGTACTGTTGAAACCGTAACGCAACGCTTTACTGACCGCTCGTCCCCGTATTCCCGCCGCTAATCACAAATTCATTGCGCCTGAAAGGGCTCCCGATTAGCGTGAGCCGGGCTTCAAAGATCAATTCGGCGAGGTTAATCATGAACCGACGAACTCACTTACTGGTCTTATTCCTTTTTTTGTTAACACCATCGGCCCTGCACGCGCAGGATGCCGCGGCTGACGTTCGCCAGCTTGAGCGCAGATGGCTGGATGCGTATGAACGTTTAGACGACAAGGCGATGGACCTTATCGTAGCCGACGACTTCTCGATTACTTTTCCTGACGGCAGTGTGCAGAACAAATCGCAGGTGATGGCATCGCTGAAGCCACGTGCAGGCGCGACCCCATCGACGTCGAAGTTTAAAACAGACGAGGTCCAAGCCAGGGTCTACGGGGACACGGTCATCCTCACGGGCGTAGTCATTTCAGAGTGGTTCCGTGATGGAAAAAGCGCAGGCAAAGAGGCGATGCGTTATACGGACACCTACGTTAAGCGGGAAGGCAAATGGCAAGTTGTGGCGTCGCACCTGTCCGGCAATAGGAAGCCTTGAGAGAAAGTTTTGGTCCGGAACAAGTCACACCATCGTGTAAGCATGAGGAGGAGAAACATGATGAAAATTATCGCAATGGTCTTTGTGTTGTTCGCGGGTGGAATCGCGACTACCCAAGCCCAAACGGTGTCAGATGCTGACAAAGCTGCCATCACTCAAACCGCGCTTGATTACCTCGAAGGATGGTATGCAGGAGACACCGAACGAATGGAACGAGCGCTTCACCCGGAACTCGCGAAGCGCATCATGCGAACCAACGCGCAAGGTCAAAGCCGTTTGGATCAAATGGGAGCAATGACTCTCGTGCAGTACACGCGGCGTGGTTATGGGAAGAACACTCCGAAAGACAAACAACAAAAGGACGTGACGATCCTGGATGTGTTTGAAAACGCTGCCAGCGTCAAAGCGGTAGCTACTGATTGGATCGACTATCTCCACGTGGCGAAGTCGAATGGCAAATGGGTAATTGTGAATGTGCTTTGGGAAATGAAGCCGAGGAAGGAAGATCAGAAGTAAGGCTTTGCCTAAAAGTCGAACAAGAGGACGTTCATGTTATTTCGTGTGTTTCGTGTGTTTCGTGGATCGTACTTTTGCAGCATAAAAAACGAATCCACGAATTACACGAAACTGTTGAATTCCACTTTTGGGGGCAAAGCCAAGTTTCATCGTGAAGATAAATCGGCGTGATCTACTAGTCGCTGGTGGAATTTCATTGCTCGCGGGCCCGCCAGCTTTTGGGCAAAGTATTGTCGCCACGCCTGCTCCTGCACAGTCTCCGCCTACCGATCCCCGCGCTACGCGGCTTATCGAGGCTCTTCAAAGAAACAGACTTCTCCTTACCATGATTGACGGTGTTCCCGCGGGGCCAGGCTGGGATTGGCTGGTGCGAGAAGCGGCGGATGCACGCTTCACATTAATCGGTGAGGAAGCTGGAGTTGCGGAAACCAGTCTACTCTCGTCCGCCCTCTTCAATGCGCTCCGCGGATCCGGTTACGGCCGGGTTGCCATTGAGCTTTCGCCGCCCATCGCCGAGGACATCGAGGCGGCCGCAAGACGCAATGGCCGCGAGGGGATTGTGGATGTTTTGACTAACCCAGGCGTGTTCACGTTTTATAACTTGCGTGAGGAAGCGAGGTTTCTCGCCGACGTGATTCAGGCGGCGCCGAGGAATGAGCGGGTCCTGTGGGGTCTCGACCGTGAGATCTTTAGCGATCGTTATTTGATCTCCAGCCTTGAGAACAAAGTACCGCAGCGCGCATTACACGCCTTCACTCGTCTGAAACAGGCGTCAGCCAACGCCCTGGTCCGATTCGAGCAAACTCAAAATCCCGATGACATGTTCCTACTGTCGGAGGATCCGGCCGTGGTGTCGGCTGTTCGCGCCGCCTGGCCCAATCCTGACCACCGCAGCGACCTGATCATGCGCACGCTTGAGGAGTCACTTGCCATCGAAACGGCGGAACGCGTCGGCGGCGCCTGGCCTTACTTGCAGCGCCGCGCACAATGGAAGCGGAACAACCTGGCCCAGCTGTTAATGTCGGACCGGGGGGGCAACGTGCCACCAAAGATCATGATGAAACTAGGCTACAACCACGCGATCCGAGGCGCTAATTATGTCAACGTCTTCGACGTCGGAGCGATGGCGGGCGAGGTGGCTGCCTTAACGGGCGACCGGGCCTTTCATATTATCGTTCTTCCAGGTCTCGGTTCGCGGCAAGCTGTCGCTGGGCAAAAGCGTAGTTTTGGGTCCGTTGCGACCGAGGATTTTGACAGCCTGAGTGCTGGCGACCGGCGATTAACACGGGTGTTGCCAAACCCCAATGCCGCCGGTCATGAAGTGATCGACCTGCGGACCGGGCGGCCACTGGCAATGCGGGGACTGGAGAGTTGGAACCCTGACCTTGTGCGCACGATCTTCGGTTATGACGCGGCGGTGATCTGGAAGGGGGCACATGCCTCAACAGGCTTGGAGTAAGTTGAGATCAATATATGTGTGTTACCGACGAATGTAACAACGAAGCCATGCGCAGCAATGGTATTGAGCGGCGCGTCTTCCTCACAGGTGCGACGGCAGCCGTCGTAGGCGTTACGCTTGCCCCGGAACAGTTCGCTCAACCGCAACAACAGCCGCCGACAAATGCCTTGAGTGATTCGAATATTATTCAAGGCATGGTTTCGTTCAAAAGTGGAGCAGACGTTATTCAAGGTTACCTCGCGCGTCCCCGCAAAACGGGAAAGTTTCGCGCTGTCGTGGTGCTTCACGGAAACCTGCACCTGCCGGAGGACCATCGTTACACGGCAGCTCAATTAGCCCAGGCAGGTTTTGTCAGCCTTGCCGTCCGGCGTTTTTCCCGCAATCCGGAACTTACAGTGGCCGAACTCAATAGATCGGATAGAGAAGACCGCCGGTATCTCAGAAATACTTTTAATCAGATAGAACTCAAAGATGCCCAAGCGGCAATCAATTACCTCAAATCACTGTCGTACGTTCAACGCAAGGGCGTCGGCATGGTGGGCTTCTGCGGCGGCGGCTATCAAAGTGTGATGCTATCGACTCAATCAAAACACATTAGCGCTGTGGTTGCCTTTTACGCGCCACCAGTTCTACTGGAACAATATCAAGCTCCAAATGACCGCAAGCGTAATTTGATGGACGTGGTCACGCAGATCACGGTTCCGATTCAAGGTCACTATGGAACAGCCGACGCTGCAATCCCTGTGCAAGATGTGAGGAATTTTGAGGAAGCCTTACGCAAACAAAACACGCCGGCGGAATTCTTTTACTACGAGGGCGCAGGCCACGCGTTTTGTGATTACACACGCCGCAACTACAACGCGGAGGCGGCAACGTTGGCCAAACGGCGAATGATGGAATTTCTAAGGCGCCAACTCAAATAGAAAGACTGCGTGTCTTGGGGTGGGCCAGGAGCTGAATGTAAAGGTGGAACAGCGCAATCTATGTCTGACCTCAAACAGTTTACGAGGCGATCCTTTCTCCATGGAGCTGCATCGGCGTTCGTGGGTTGGACAACTGCAATCGAGGTTTGCGGTAGGGAGCCGCGTGCAAAAGTGCACGAGTTTATCAATGCTCGTTGGTTTGACGGCGAGAAGTTTAGGAGCGGACATTTTTATTCCATTGGACCAGTACTGGCTTTCAACAGGCCTGCGCGAATCGATTCGGTGACAGACTTGGGCGGCAACTATGTGATTCCGCCTTTTGGTGAGGCGCACAATCATAATGTTGAGTACTCCGCCAGGATCGATGAAGTCATCCGCACGTATATCCGCGACGGTATCTTTTACGTCAAAAATCCAAACAATCTTCCCACGGCGAAGAGTCAGTTGTCTGGCAAGATAAATATTTCCTCCAGCATTGACGTAACGTTTGCTAACGGCGGAATCACCGCCTCGGGCGGGCACCCGCTCGGTGTAGTGCGGCGCAACCTGGAGCGTGGCGCCCCGGCCAGTGAGTGGGCCGAAGGTGGTTTTTATTTCATTGTCGATAACCGCGCCGATCTTGACCGCAAGTGGGAAAAAGTTTTGTCGGGGAAACCCGATTTTATCAAGACGTACCTTCAGTATTCAGAGGATTATGAAAAGCGTAAGAACGACGACGCTTACGTTGACTGGCGGGCGCTTAACCCCGCGCTGTTGCGCGAAATTGTACGGCGGGCGCATCGCGGTGGCTTCCGCGTTTCAACGCACGTGGAAACGGCGACCGATTTTCACAACGCGTTAGTAGCTGGTGCTGATGAGATAAATCATATGCCCGGATTCAGACCGGACAAAGGTGATTGGAAGAAATATGAGGCGTCAAGATTTAAGATTTCCGAAGCTGACGCTCAGCTAGCCGCGCGAAAACGCGTAACGGTAGTGACAACATTGGTGTCCGCTATTGACCACGCTCTACAGAAGAAAGAGGGCGAACCTTTTGATGAAATACGCGGCTTGCTCGTTCACAACCTTCAAATATTGAGACGTAACAAAGTCCATATCGCAATCGGCAGCGACAGTTACCGGCAAACCTCTTTGGTGGAAGCCCTAAATCTGCAAAAGTTAGGAGTGTTTGACAATAGAACGTTACTGAAACTGTGGTGTGAGGACACAGCCACCGCCATATTTCCGAATCGGAAGATAGGTTATTTAAAGAAAGGTTACGAGGCGAGTTTTCTCGTTTTGAAGGGTGACCCGATCGAAGACTTTAACAACGTCCAACGAATCGAAATGCGCGTAAAACAGGGCGAAGTCTTGTCGTTGGCCAGCTAGGTTTTCTGCTTTTCGTTTCTACTGACTCTTTGCTTCCTGCCAAAGTTTTTCCAACTCATCGAGGCCAACCTGATCCAAAGCTTTTCCTCGTTCGGTAAGCTTCGACTCGATGTACCCAAAGCGTTTCCTGAATTTGCGATTCGTTAATTTCAACGACGCTTCGGGTTCTACCTGCATGCGTCGCGCGATGTTTGTAACAGCAAACAACAGGTCCCCCAGCTCCTCGCGAACACGCGTGTGCTCCGCTTCACCGTTCGAAGCGGTGTGCGTGTCGATGGCCTCGCGCAATTCTGCAATCTCTTCTTCAAGCTTGTCGAAAATGTCGTCGACGCTTTTCCAGTCAAAACCCACACGAGCGGCTTTTGTCGACAGCTGGTGCGCCTCCATCAGAGCCGGTGCTTTTGAGGACACACCGTCGAGCAATGACCCCGCATTTTCACTTTTTCCGGCGGCCCGTCGTTCCTCCTGTTTCATCGCTTCCCAGTTGCGAAGCACCGCCGCAGAATCCTCAGCACTAACGTCTCCGAACACGTGTGGATGCCGGCGCACCATCTTGGTATGAATCGCCTCAACCACGTCATCCATGACGAAGTGGCCCTGCTCTTTCGCGATTTGAGCGTAGAACACAATCTGAAACAGCAGATCGCCTAGCTCGTCACGAAGTTCCGCCGGCCGTCCTTCGCGCGCCTCTTCCACTGCTTCGAATGCTTCGTACGCTTCCTCGAGCAGCATGGGCGCGACAGTCGAGTACGTTTGTTCCCGGTCCCAGGGACAACCCTGCGGTGAACGCAACCTCTCCATCAATTTCACAAGGTCTTCAAAAGTTGCAGGCATGGGCATAGTCTAAAGTCCAAAGTCTAAAGTCCAAAATCAGGATACTGGATTGGTTATTTGTGCGTTTCGTGGATCGGTTTTTAGCAGCGCTAAAACGAGCTACAAATACATCACCAAAGCCCTATCTTGCTCACGCTAAACGCCGGTGCTACCATCGACGGCACACAAAACATTTAAAGCAGTTATCTTTGTTAAGAAAGATTCGGAGTGGGATTATGAGTGAAGAGCAATCGAATTTTAAGGTTACCGATCGCAGGCTTTTCAATGCTGACGGTAGTCCGCGCGACATTCCGGCAGACGAACGACCTCAGGAGCCGCCGTCACTGTCGTCGACCGCGGCTGAGCAGCCTGCGGATGACATCATTGACGCCACCTACAGCGAAACAGCGCCTGATGTAACCGCCGACAGTGGGTCCATCCCGGCTGAGGAAATTCCGGGCGCGGACGATCCTGCCAGTTTTACAAACTTCATTATGTCGATAGCTTCAAACGCCGCGTCTTCACTAGGGATGATGGAGCATCCCGTCACAAGAAAACGCGAAGTGGATCTGGAACTGGGTAAACACTGGATCGATATCCTCGGTATGCTGGAGCAAAAGACTCAAAATAACCTGCTGCCTCAGGAGCAGCAGATCGTGGAGAGTTTGTTGGCAGATCTCCGCATGCAATACGTTTCACTGACGAATGCCGTAGCGTCGAAGGCGCGCGGTTTTTCAAGTCGCGACATCACCGGTGGTTAACTTTGTCCAAGGTCCAAGGTCCAATGTCCAAAGGCAGGATCCGGCGACAGTCAGTTGACTTTGGACATTGAACATTGGACATTGGACTGCATTATGAAACTGACCTTCCTCGGAACCGGTACGTCGACTGGTGTGCCTTCCATCGGTTGCGAATGCGAGACGTGTACTTCCGACGACCCCCGAGATAAGCGCTTACGTGTTTCTGTGCTTATCGAACATGCGGACCAATCCATTCTCGTTGACACTTCCTCTGATTTTCGACAACAGGCACTGCGCTACGGTCTCAAAAGACTTGACGCAGTTCTAATAACTCACTGTCACGCCGATCATATATTTGGCCTCGATGATATCCGTCCCTTGAACTTTCGCTTCGGAGCCGTAGGACTGTACGCCAACGAGCGCGCATGGGTCGATATCCGGCGCATCTTCAAATACATTTTTGAACCTTCTCATTTTGGCGGTGGCTTGCCGCAGGTCGTGCCGCACACGGTAGTCGCCGGCGCTCCTTTTTGTATTGGCGGCGATTTGGAGATCACACCAGTTGAAGTGATTCATGGACGGCTGCCAGTGATGGCTTACCGTTTCAACGACTTTGCCTACGCTACAGATCTCAGCGAGATTCCGCAGGCTAGCAT
>DATEPF010000032.1:0-4802 GCA_035273325.1 Pyrinomonadaceae bacterium
TGCGGCGCAGTAGCGGCCGGCTGCGGGGTTTCTCTGTTAGGCTCCATACTTATCGCCCACTTACAAAGTTGCCAAACAGTCAGCGCTGAGCCCCATAACTACCAGGGCAAACCTCTCGAATTGGGTGCGTGACGGTAAGATGTTAAAATAAGGGCAGGAGCAATTCCAGCAGCCCGTTATTCTCAATCACCTGACGCCAGGGAATTATCAGGACCACCGGCTTTATATTTGGCCGACTGCGAGACAAGTGTGGAAGGATAGACTAAGAATGAGGTCCTTCACCCGGTCAAGTATAAAGAACATCTGGAAATACATTGGCGCTCGGCCCAGAGAGTACCGTCGTTGTCGAACACGGCTATACGCTCGGGAACGGGCACGAAGTCCGGCGATCGTTCCTTCGTCACTCGGTCGACGAAACTGATGATTGCTTTCTTTGAAGGAGTTTCAGTCCAGGACGGCAATGGATCGGATTGAGCAATTGCGAGTGCGAATGAGCACAAAACAATCGCGCCCGCCAGGATGGTTCTTTTGGGTATTAAGGTAGGCTCCATCATTGTCGCTCCAGTACTTCCCACTATTCTCACACCTAAGAACGAGCTGATGAAGACGCACCAGTGGTCACATCAAAAGTGAACGCCAAAGGTGATTCCGATGGCTTGCACGCGTGACGGTGACGAGCGACTGTCATGCTGCCACACGTAATAAAAGTCGAGCGTCTTTTGACGTCGTATGTTTAGCACTGCACCTTCCCGCTTTCGGAAACGAAATTCCACACCTGTCATCAAGCGATAGCGATTGAAAGTGTTGAATCGTGTGTCGTAGTAGAGCTCACCTGAACCGTATGGAATAAGGGCGCGCTTTTCCCCTGAAAACTCGCGTTCGACTCTCAGCCGATTTCGGAACCGCAGTGAGAAATCTCCGTTTACAGTCCGAAACTCCTGACGATTCCGATCATGGAAAGCGAACTTGTGAGCCAGGTCACGGCTATAGGTTTGCTCAAACAGAAGGCGATGCTCTTTGAAAGGATCTCCCGAACCAATTCTGAACGCGTGGCGGTAGCCGGCGCGGAGAGTCCAACGCTTTTTCCAGAAGTAGTCCAGGTGAATTCCGACAGTCCCTTTGAACCCTTCGCCTTCCTCGCCCGATCGTTCTTCACTGGCCATTGCGAAGATGCGAAACTTGTCGTTCAGAGGAAAGTAAAGATTTATCTGGGGCCAGACTTCATGTTTCGCCGGGGAACTCTGCTGTCCCACTGTCACCACTGCGGCGCCGAGCGTTACGGCAAAGGTTAGGACTATGACGTGAATTGGCACCTTCACACACGGTTCTCACTATCGACGCTCGGAAAGAAAAAGCGCGAGTGCGCCCTTCGCTAACTTACAAGGTGAACCATCCCTCTTCGTCGAAGAACCGCGCGACCCGCAGCCACCTTTTGCCGTCGGCAAGATAACTGCCAGGGTAATCGGCCTCAATTGGGACCCGCCCGACTTCGCGGTTGAGTTCCTGTTCTTGTTCTATGTCGTACACCGTCGCATCCGGGAACAGTATCTTTTCATCTTTTGCCAATACGACTTGCATTGTTCGGTTTTCCATAGTCAGACTCGCCCTCTTCAACGAACCTAAAAAATTACCTTCACCAGGTTATTCAGAATTAGATCCATTGGAACAACCGTCAGTATCAAAGGCGCAAGCGGAGCAAGAGTTATGACTGCGAGTTGCAGCACTGTTTTTCCGGTGAACGGAACGCATCTCATCTCTTTGATCACGTCATAACTGTTGCCCAAATCCGCGAGCGACTGAACGTCGGCGCTTCCCATAAGTTGTTCTTCCGCGGGCGCCATGCCTCGCAACCATTTGTTGTCGAACTCACGGATGTACTGTTGGGCCAACGCGCCATACTCACGACGCCCGCGGAGCTTCACTTCAACCAACTGTGGGGAAAAGACAAGTAAGGGTGCGAGAACCAGAAATACGGCGGCGCCAACCAAACCTATAATGTCCAGCTTGAAGTCCTGCAATCGTGTCCCTATATAAAGGACACGATTCGCGATCATCCCCGCCAACAACACACCTTGAGCCAACAACAAAGGTGCAAACGCATAATTAACGACTGTTAAAAAACCGAGCCCACCATGATTGTCCGGATGGGTCGCCAGCAAGTTGAGTTTTATGCGTGACACCTGCCAGAGAAAGCGGGCCCAAATCACAAGCCGGTAGTACCAGCGGAAAAGGAGAAACTGGAAGATTGGCAAACTAACGAGTCCAAACCACCATCCGGCCAAGGAAGGACTCAATATTGCACTTTGCGTCGGAGCATGCCAGCTCGTGAGATCCACATCGACGAACTTTCGCCAGATGACAAGCACGCCGACTCCGTAAACAAACGCCACGAGCAGCACTTCTGCCAACACAGAATCCCGTAGACGCTTGGCCGAGGTGAGTGCAGCGACAAATTGAGTGCTCGCATTATCAGGAACCAATCCACGGTCGACGAACTGTCTCACGATGTTTCGCAGTGAGTGATAGACGGCCAACTCTGCCCCCAAAAGTAGCGGCATTGCGATTAGAAAGCGCGCGTGCACATCGATGTCCCGCATGAATGGAAGACGGACGTTGTTGCCCCAGACGTTTCCTTCCAATGCCGAGAGGAATAGCAACGGAAGCCAGGCAACTGTGACTAAAACAATGACACGACGATGAAGTAATTCGAGCGCAGTCCCAGACAGATATGCGCGGCGGAACAGTTGAAACAGTGGTCCACCAAGCACCACCGAGAAGTCCTCGTCGACGCGAACCGGTTGCGCAACCGGATCAGGTGTCACTTCAATCTTCGCTGCCGTTCTCATATCTTTGTCAGCCGCAGATCTTCGTAAATCTGCGGCTTAGTTTTTCTGTCGCACCACGCATCGAAATCCGAGATGACATGTCGAGGTATCGATCGGCTGGGCCATTCGTGCCGCCGGCCGATAACGCCGGCAGTAATTTGGCGCGCACAAGAACGATCCGCCTTTCATCACTCTGCGTGGAATTGCAATGTTCGGTTGACACGTATCAATACTTTGTTCGCGCGCGCCTCCACGCGGATTGATGCTGCCGCAGCAACTGTGCTGAATCTTGCTGTGTTCCTGATACCAGTCCGTGGTCCACTCCCAAACATTCCCGGCCATCTCATAAAGTCCATATCCGTTTGCGGCGAACGAGCCGACCGGCGCTGTCCACTCAAAGCCGTCCGTACAAAGGTTCTCGTTGGGGAAATCTCCCTGCCACGTGTTCGCCATGGACTTTCCTTCGGGAGCAAACTCATCACCCCACACGAACTCAGCTCCTTCCAACCCGCCACGAGCTGCAAATTCCCATTCCGCTTCTGTCGGCAGTTCCTTACCGGCCCACTGCGCGTAGGCTTGCGCGTCTTCGAACGCAACGTGAACGACCGGATGTTTATGAAGACCCTTCAACGAGCTGCCTGGCCCGCGCGGGTGACGCCACGAAGCGCCGGGCACGTACGTCCACCAGTTGAAATGGTTGTTGAGATCGACAGGACGTCCAGGCCTGAGAAAAACGACTGAAGCGGGCACCAGCATTTCCAGCTTCGCGCCCGGATAGTCTTCAGCGCGCGGCGCTCGCTCAGCACTGGTGACATAATTCGTTTGTTCTACAAATCGCGAGAACTCTGCATTGGTGACCGTGTGCTGGTCCATCCAGAAACCATCGACCGTAACAGGATGAGCGGGCGCTTCTTCCGGATAATGATCATTCGAGCCCATAAGAAACGCTCCGCCGGGAATCCACGACATGTTTTCGAATGGTGGCTTGCCTGGCTTGGCGGACTTTTTTCTTTCTGGCGAGATCGACTCAGGATTCGTACTTACTTGTTGACTCATCTCGTTTGCACTCCATGTAAATCTATTTATCTCGAGCGTCAGGCTGCGGCCGCTTTCCCATTTCTCTGGAAACTTTCCGCGCCAGCATGGATCGTGTGAAAAAGGTTTTCGCTTCCGATCTTTTCCGCGACACCCGATTGGTCGAGCATCATTCGGAAAAGTCCCCGCGCACGAGCAATCCCTAACACGATTCCCTGCCTCGCCAATTCGGCTTGCAGTGAATCAAGTGTGTAGGCGCCCGATACGTCAATAAACGGAACTGCCTCGGCATCAAACAAAACCGACTTCGGTTTGTCGCTCGATTGCGCAATCAGCGCGCGCACACGGTCGCTGAAATAATCCGCGTTGAAAAAAACTATCGATGATTCGAATCGATAGATGAGCAAGCCGGGAATCGTCTGACCACCCTCATCTTCAGGCGCCCAGTAGCGATCGCCGTTTGCCTGGACCATGCCGAGAACTGCATCGCGAGGTCGTGAGGCCTGACGCAGAAGTTTCAGCAGGGCCAACCCGACCGCAATCAACACACCAGGCAAAACGCCGAGCGTCATCACCCCTAGCATCGCAGCGATCGACTGGCGAAACTCCGGCTTGCTGAGCCGGTAGTAGTCGCGCAGTGAAGCGACATCGAAAAGGCCGAGAGCGGAAGAAATAAGAATTGCGGCGAGTGCCGCTATCGGAACATAAGCCAACGGCTTCGTCAGAAAGAGCAGCACTGTTGCCATGATGGCGGCAGCCACGACTGAAGCCACTTGTGTTTTGCCTCCCGCAGAATCCGCTACTGCCGTGCGCGAGTCTGCGCCGCTGACTACGAAGCCGCGATTAAGAGCCGAGGCAAGATCGGACACGCCCAAAGCGAACATGTCCTGGTTCACATTGATGCGATAGTGGTTCTTTGCCGCAAACCCGCGCGCTGTCGTC
>DATEPF010000033.1:0-7290 GCA_035273325.1 Pyrinomonadaceae bacterium
GCCTTCCGCGCTCCGCATCGGCAATCGTCGAATCGCGGTGAGCATTGACACTGACCCGACAACCGGCGCAACTCTTGCTTCATAATCCGGTCTTCGAGTGAATGGAAACTGATGACGACGAACCGTCCGTCTTGTTTTAAAAGATCGACAGATGTGTCAACGAACTCGGCTAAACCTTCAAGCTCACGGTTAACTGCTATGCGTAAGGCCTGAAAAGTTCGAGTCGCCGGGTGAATCTGCCCCCGCTTCTTGTGTCCCGAAGCCCGGGCCACCAGATCGGCTAATTCTTTCGTTGTCGTGATGGGCGTCCCCTGCTCGCGCTTTTCAACTATCCACTTAGCGATTCGCCGTGAGTTTCGCTCCTCGCCAAATTCGTAAATGATGTTTGCGATCTCTGCTTCCGGCAGTTGCAACAACAAGTCGGCTGCTGTTTCACCTTGCGTTTCGTCCATCCGCATATCAAGCGGAGCATCAAAACGAAAACTAAACCCCCGTGTGGGAGAATCAAACTGCAGCGATGAAACGCCCAGGTCCGCTAAAATGCCGGTCGGCGCTTCTTCGTCCTGTGTTTTCAAAACTTCAGCTAACTCGCGATAATCGGCATGTACGGAGCGGAAGCGCGTCCCAAAACGCGCTAGCCGCTCCCTGGCCCGCTGCAGTGCATCCGTATCACGATCAAAGCCAATCACCCGCGTCGCTGTTGACGACTCGAGGATCGCCTCACTATGTCCCCCCAGGCCGACCGTGCAATCAACGAAAAGACCTTCTCGTTCCGGTGCGAGGGATTGAATGGTCTCTCGTAGCAGCACGGGGCGATGGGGCGCGCCCATGCCCCCCAAAGGCGCAGCCATCACCACCGCCCCGTGATCTCGTTCAAACAACTAAGAACATGTGCTGAGTGCTGAGTGTTCGTCCTCTGAAGTCGGCTTGCATCACTCATCACTCATCACTCATCACTCATCACTCATCACTCATTACTTCTAGATTCCCAGCTTCGCGATCGCCGCTTCATCTTCTTCCGTGTATGGATCAGCCAGCATTCGCGCCTTGAATACGTCGAGCTCCCAAACTTCCAGGTACGTCAGATATCCCATCACTGCCACATCACCTAGAACGCCTGCCGCTTTTCGCAGTAGCGGGTGAATCAGCAGTCTCCCCTGACCATCAATCGCGGCCTGCTGACCGTAGTAGTTCGTTCTGTCAAGGAACTTGCGACGCGCCGGATCCATCGTCGGCAAAAGCGAAAGTCTCTGCTCTATTGATTCCCATTCCGGGAGCGGGTAGATGCGAACGTTGTCACCGGTAAGGCTGGTTATGTAGAATTCGCCGCCATGTTTTTCTTCCATCAGGCGGCGAAAGGGCGTCGGCACCTTAAGCCGACCCTTCGCATCAATCCGGGCCGTGTAATTTCCCCGCAGCATATGTTTGAACCGATCAATAGAATTTGGTGGGTGGCCTTATGGAAAAGTTGCTAATGATCGGTTAGCTACGAGGTTGGACCCACTTCCGACCACTTTTGACCACCCACGCCGGATACTACGCCCCATCATTTTGAGTGTCAATAGAAAAACCCTGAAAAACCTCAGGTTTTTGAGAGGTTTTGTCGCTTCCCAGCAACTTACCGTTCGCCTCTTGTGCGCCTGTCGGTTACCGATCCAAGTGCGTTATAGGCAGTCATCTGTCCTTGATGTATAGTGACGCGCCATGCTTCTGCCAAAGATTTCCTGTCTAATCACCAACGAATGAACCTCGAGTCCGGAGGATTTTTCAGCCTTCTCGTTTTTGGGTTGCTCGCCGCAGGCGCGAATCTGCTGGGGGGCTTTGTGCTAATCAGGTCAGGCGCTCATCGGTTCGGTGAACGCTTTCTGAAATACCTGGTGGCCCTGGGCGCCGGCTTCATGCTGGCCGCCATCTTTATCGAGATTATTCCCGAAAGCGTCAGCATCTGGACCGAAGGCCGCGAGGGTCGTAGTTCAGGCGAAGCCGTCGTCGGAGCGATGACGTTGTTACTCGCTGGTTATCTGCTCATTCAGTTGTTTGAACATACGATCGCTCCACACTTTCACTTCGGGGCCGAGACGCATCCGGAGTCGTTAATGCGACCGTCAGCGGCTTACACCGCCGTTGGCGGTCTATGGATTCACACTTTTTTCGACGGCGTTTCCATAGCCGCAGCATTTCTCGTTAACTTTCGCGTTGGCTTGTTGGTCTTTATCGCTATTCTGCTGCATAAGATGCCCGAAGGATTCACGGTTGCATCGATCATGCTCGCGTCCGGGCGCACCGCGCGCACCGCCTTGCTGGCGTCGATCGCGATTGGCGCTGCTACCCTGGCCGGCGTGATCACGGTGGCCTTACTAAATGATCGAGTTGAAAGCGCGGTCGGTTACGCACTTCCCTTCTCTGCGGGGGTCACGCTCTATGTGGCGGCGAGCGATCTGATCCCGGAGGTTAATCACAAGGAAGAACGTAACCCGACGGTGTCTATTGTAGTTTTTGTTGGAGTCGCTTTGTTTTATTTGCTGCACAGGTTGATTGAGGGTTAGGCCGTTCCGCGTTAGTGAGTTGATGAATTTGTTTTCACGAACAAGCGGTATCATTCTTTGCGTCCTGCTTTTCTGTTGGCTGGGGAACTCTCAGTCCGCGGCAAACGCACAAACCTGTAAACCGCCGATCCCGCTTCCATCTCCGTTCACGCCGATTGTTGACAACGCTAACGTCATAGATCCCGCAACTGAACAAAAATTAGGGAATATCTATCTAAACCTTCAGCAGCAAACGAAAATTGAATTTGCTGTCGTTACGGTTCCCACCACAGGCGACCAGGACATTTTCGATTTCTCGCTGGCGCTTGGCCGTTGCTGGGGAATTGGTCCGAGGGGAAGTGAACAGCTAGGGTTTATTCTGGTCGCCGCAATCAACGATCGAAAGTATCAAACTTTGGTCAGTTATCACCTCGAGGGTGATCTAACAGACGGTCTCGTGGGACAGATCCAGCGCGAGAAACTGCGGCCGGCGTTTCGAGAAAGCAACTATTCGAAGGGCGTTTACGACACTATTCATGCGTACGTTGCTACCTTGGGAGCGAAACGCGGATTCAGCATCGAAGGTATCGATCAGCGTAATGCGTATCGCGAAGAGCCCCAGACGCAGGGTCGCCGTAGTGGCCGGGGCGGCCTGAGTAGTGCGTGCTGCATGGGATTGATCATCCTGTTCATTGTTCTGGTATTGATTTCTTCGAGTCGGGGTGGAAGAGGCGGAAGGGGAGGTCGCGGAGGCGGCGGCTGGTGGCAGTGGTTACTTCTCGGTTCGTTACTTAACAGCGGCAGCAGCAGTTGGGGAGGTTCCAGAAGTGGTTGGGGCGGAGGCGGGTTTGGAGGTGGTGGCTTCGGCGGTGGCGGAGGTGGATTTGGTGGCGGCTTTGGAGGTGGAGGCGGTTTCGGTGGCGGCGGGGCCGGCGGTAGTTGGTAACAAATTGCTAATTTATTGGGAACCAAAGAATTCTGTTAGTATTCGAGACACGCAAAACAAGACGATGGTTACCACAGTTGTGCACGACGCGTTGAACGGTCTCATTAAAGACCTGGTAGCAACGCATGGAGACAATCTTTCGTCGGTCGTTCTTTATGGCTCGGCTGCGGCCGGAGATCATAATGAACTACGGTCGGACTACAACCTCCTGATTACTCTCAAACGAATTACTCCTCAGGATTTGCGTGAAGCGCAACCACCGATGCGAGAGTGGCAACGGCTCGGACACCCGCTACCGGTTTATTTCACTACTGAGGAGTTGTCGGACGCTGCGGACGTATTTCCGATTGAGTTTCATCAGATGGCTGACGCGCGCTCAGTGCTTTATGGACCGGACCCGTTTGCCAATCTGACTTTTTCGGATGTTAACCTGCGGCATCAAACCGAATACGAGTTGCGCAGTAAGTTGATTCAGCTTCGCCGGATGTATATTCCGGCGTCAGGTTCAGTTGAGAAGTTATCCGATTTGATGAGTGACAGCCTCTCGAGTTTTGCGGCGCTGTTTCGAGCGGTGCTGCTTCTCTACGGAGAGCACCCGCCGGTTTCTAAACCTGAGTGTGTGAGAGCAACTGTGGCTCGCTTCGGATTGAACCCTGAGCCCTTTGAGAAGATTTTTGCGATGCGAACCACTGATTATTTGCCCCCTGATGAAACGGAAGCGAACGAAGTCTTTGCCGCTTACATGGAACAACTGCAACACGTAATTGAAGCGGCGGATGAATTTGACAGGCAAGCGCGTGCAGGAGAATTGAAATGACTCAACGACGAACAGTGTTACTGATTGCAATCATGTTTGTGGCTATCACGTCTGGCGGCTGCGGCTACAACACGCTGACCACCAAGCATGAGAACGTAAAAGGCAAATGGGCCAACGTCGAAACTAACTTGCAACGACGAGCTGATTTGATCGGCAACCTAGTGGAAGCTGCCAAGATGGCCGGCATCCAGGAGCAGGAAGTCTTTGGACGGATCGCGGAAGCAAGGTCGCGACTGCTGAATGCTCAACAACAAGCGCCACAGGGTGAAGGTGGCGACAAGACGCCAGAACAGAAACAAGCCGTGATTGACGCAGCTAATACCTTTGGCGGGACGATCGGTCGCTTGCTGGTTTTGCAGGAAGCATATCCGCAGCTGAAGTCGAATGAGAATTTCATGAAGTTGCAGGATGAAATCGTGGGGACCGAAAACCGAATTGCGGTGGCGCGCCGGGACTATAACGACGGCGTACAGGATTACAATACGACGATGAAAAGTTTCCCGACGGTAATTAGTGCGAAACTGTTTGGGTTTAAAGAAGAGCCTTACTTCAAGGCCGAGGAAGGTAGCCAACAGGCTCCAAAGATCGATGCCAATAGTCTAAGACCGGGACAGAGTCCTGCGCCGGCGCCGTCGAAATGAGTATTTCGTGTAATTCGTGGATCGTCTTCGGCTCTTACTAAAACGATCCACGAAAAACACGAAACATCTAAAACCCCCTGGAGCTGCACATCGCGCAGTGGTCGCAGGGTTTGCCGCCGGGCTCCACGCTGCACATCTTTTCTTTTTCAAAGAAATCAACCAACTCGCTCACAGTCGCTTCTTCAACGCCAAACTTTTCCTGACTCGGATGTGAATACGGTGCATTCACTCCAGCGAGCCACGGTGAGTGAGTTATCAAAACCGGTTTGGGTTGTGAGCGTGAATCGAATGCTTGTGGGGCTGGACTCCTGGGCCCCTGAGTGTCGCCAGGGCCCGCTGCGCCTGAACTGATCTTGTCCTCGAGTTGCGCGAGCTTTCGCTGGAGCTCACTGAGACCGTTTCTCACCGCCGCTAGTTCCGCGCTAACCTCAGGTTTTCTTGATGAGGTCTGTTGCGTGGATGGCCCTGAGATACTCGAAACCCGCCGGGCCACGCGTTCTGCAATCTCTCGTGCTTGATCCAATTCCGTGCTCATAAATAGAACAGACATCCTGTCTGTTGTGGGACAGACATTCCTGTCTGTCCTTTTCCGCACTCACAATTGGACAGGCAGGAATGCCGGTTTACTCGTCCTTAAGAAGATCAACGTAATCGACTACGCCAACAATCGCAGAGTCAATTGCAGCTTGTGGCCTGCCGGTGGCCGCTGTAGATGCGCCCCATCCTTCCTGCACAATCAAGACTGTGTCACCAACGCCCGAATCAACGGAATCCAAAGCCAAAACCGTGTACGCCGTCTCTTCGCCTTCCGGCGTAATCTGCTGACAAAGCATTATTCGCGCGTTTTCGTAGCGCTGATTCTTTTGCGTCGCCACAACATTGCCGACAACTTTCGCGAGGATCATAAACTTTCGTGAGCCGCATTAGTCACGTGCGCGTCAGAATCAACTATGGCGATGATGGTGCAATCAGTTGGCGTGTCTTCTCTTTTAAAGGGGAAGCTCGCTTCTTTCCCGCGACACCAAAAAACCAGTTCACCAACTCCCGCGCCAACCGCATCAACCGCAACCAAAGGTTTTCCCGCGGGCTCGAGGTTTTTGTTCAAACTTTGAACGACCAGCAGCTTTCGACCTTCCAGCGCTTCATTCTTCACTGTCGAAACCACCGTTCCGATCACTCGAGCTAGCTGCATTAGATCGAACTTTCCGCGGCCGCGATGTCGACCGTATCAATTACGCCGACGATCGCCGCGTCAACGGGCGTGTCCTTCATTCCCTGGGCCAACCGCGCGCTCGATCCGGCAACAACCAAAACTCGTTCGTGAAAGCCCGCCCCTACGGTGTCGACAGCGACCACGTAACCGCTCGTATCGCTACCATCAACGTTGATTGGCCGCACGATGAGCAGCTTCTTTCCCAGCAAGCGCTCATCTTTCTGCGTGGAGACAACGGTCCCCAGAATTCGCGCGATGATCATGCGTTACCGATTACCAACCGGAAGAGCGTCATCAACGCTGCCATGCGGGCGCGGAATTACGTGAACGCTGACCAGCTCGCCAACTCTGCGGGCGGCCGCGGCGCCGGCGTCAGTGGCTGCTTTTACGGCGGCAACGTCTCCGCGAACGATCGCAGTCACGAATCCGGCACCAATCTTTTCATATCCGACGAGCGTTACGTTCGCGGCCTTCACCATTGCGTCTGCAGCTTCGATCATTGCTACGAGGCCTTTGGTTTCAACCATACCAAGTGCTTCTTGCATTCAGTTGCTCCTGTTATTCGTTAGTGGTAAACCGTGGAGAGTGAATAGTAGTCGAGTTTTACGCCATTTACCATTCGTCATTCACCGCACATTGCCTGCACGTTGAGTCATTACGGCTTGAGTAATTAACTCCAAAAGCTCTTCGCGGGTCAGTGTAATTTTGCCGGAGCCATTGGCCGCCGTAAATGGTGTTGAACTTGTTGGCGCAGGACGGTCGCCGGTGGGACAAGAAAGCTGCGTCTCATGCAAATAACCGCAAGCCTGACAGCGTCCGCTTTCGCCTAAGTACCCGGACTTTTCCCTAAGATTGATCAATTTTTCGATCGCGTCGTTTGGTAAATTTTGAGAACCTCCGAGGATGCGAGCCAGGATGGCGATGCGTGCAGTGTGTTCGAGCGTCTCCAATCGATCGAATGCCTGCCAGAGATTCGCGCCGTATGCAACGGCTCCGTGGTTCGCCATTAGGAGCGCGTTGTGATGTTTAACCAGTGGCCGCATCGCTTCGGTGACCTCGGTGGTTGAGGGCGTACCGTAGCCGGCCAGAGGCACGCAACCCAGCGTCAATATCACCTCAGAAAGTATTGGTTGATCGATCGCCAGGCC